>NZ_JAFFQE010000001.1:633508-950263 GCF_016919005.1 Desulfopila inferna | reverse complement strand
AAAGATGTTTCGTGGGTTGCGACTGATGTCGCGACGAGATATTTAATCTAATCGATTCTAAAAACTCTGTCAAGATTTATTTCTCGTTTATTTCTGCCTCCGTTGCGCTCAAATCGTTGCCGATCACCCGCGCCCCAAGGACCGAGCAAACCTACATTATCGCCCTCAGACTGTCAACGCCTTTTTTCCTGAAAAGTTCAATTTATTTCATTGGCCTGCGACAGACTTTGATCGGCAGAGCCTATGTCCTTAATGTTTTGATATTCAATGGAGATGGAGTCATGAAAAATCCTGTTCTACGTCTTATAGGTCGACTTTATGAGTCCATTTCGACAGCTTCGAAGATTCTTCAGGAGAATCATCAAAGAGGGCTTGTCAGACCAAAAATGGAATTATTTATCCAATGAAAGAAAATGAAGGGACAACTTGGCGATTGGAGTAAGCAGGAAAAGAATCACTTCCAATGATTCTCGTCAAGATAAAATGGGTAGTATAAGTTGTATAGAACAAGATAGCACAGGCATAGAAGTAAAATCATACCTGTGCTCAAAAGCAACTGTCAGCAATCGTTATTTCTGTCTGCGTTCACGAATATATTCTTTAGTCAAGACGGGATGCTCTTTGATTATTGTATCTAGTTTCACCGGAAGTGATTGACTGAGAAAATCATCAATTTCGGTATAGGTCATATCTTTTTCAACAGCTTCCTCGATGAGATCCGCAAACTGTTTTTTATCATCATCATTTTCCAGGTATGAAAATATTCTATGTCCTTCTTTTTCCTGCTCACCTGGAGGCGCCGATGTAGTACGAAGTTCTGCAATTTCGGCGGAAAGCTGTCCTATTTTTTCATGTGCGTCTTTCAGTTGGGCGCCTTGTTGCTGAATCGTCTCGTCGCTATTCTCTAAAGAGGAGCTGATTTGTTGGAGTTTCTCTAAACAGCCGGAGAGTGAGGCGGCGAGTTCTTCCTGTTTACTTTCCAGTCTTGCCGTAAGGGAAGTCACCTGATCCAGCGGTATCTCATTGACGGTTTCCTTGAGTTGAGAGACGGTATTGGAAAGGTTCTGATTTTCTTTGCTGAGGTATGATATATCTTTACTGATACCATTTATCTCATTGGAGAGTTCTGCCCGTGTTTTGTTCAGCAATTCAAGTGTGTCTGGTTCATTCGAAGGCTCTGAGGTACGGATCTCCTTTCTGGTAAATGTTTCTGCAGTATCAGTCTTAGGTTGTCGGGCTGTTTTTTTCATGACCCTGTCTGAGGCCGGAAGACGTGACCACCATGGAGACAGCAGTTCCATTGTCCGGTTGCGCAGTGCATAATACATATCTCTCGAGGTATCAGGAGAGTAGATAGCAACGGCTCCCAAGAATATGGCAAAGAGCACGACTATGGAGAAGACTAACGCTATGATGAGACCGATAGCGAAAAGTATAGTGAGAAAAACGCCTTTGAAAATTGAGACTATTCCGTCTAAAAAGCTTTCGGCATTTGATCCAGCAACAAAACCTATGAGAATAAAGACAGCCAGAAGAACCAACGCCGATTGCAGCAGAGGTTTTTGTAATTCAGGACGGTTCATGTACGCCTCCTATTGATCATGAAGTAATGTAATCGCTGCAACCTTGGGAAAAGCATTTGCAACGGTTATGCGAATTATATTCGTGGATGAAAGGGTATTTAACAATGATCCTCTTTTGCAGTGAACATTGAAAAGAGATTAGTGTCAAGTTGTAAGGCTAATTTTTGTGTTTGTATAAATTTAACAAGAGCTGAACTGCATAAGGACATTAAGGCAGCTTTTCTTCTTGCAATAAAATCTGATAATTTCGTAAAAAGTCATGGAAGGTGCCGGGATGGACTCCGGAATCTACAACAACGTAGACCGAGATTTTTATGAGTCCATCAAATCTGGAAAACATCTTCTAAAGCACTAAAGATTTATTGTTCGTAAAGCTCTAATTCTCTCTAAGACCGGAGGATGGCTGTAATGCAGAATGACATTAAGCCGATGCGGGGTCAAATTTGAGAGATTGGTCTTGCTGAGAGTCTTCAGGCCGTCAATGAGGTCTTGCCGCGATTTTGTCGAGAGTGCAGCATATTTGTCAGCCTCATATTCATGCTTTCTTGAAATAGAATTAAAAAGAATAGAGAGCAAAAGGCTCACCGGCGTAAAGAGAAAGCCAAAGAAGACCAGGCTGGCATATGTTGAGACATGGGTCATGGAAAAGGCGGCAAAAAGATTCTCATTGTTCATGATCAGGGAGAGAAAATAAAAGAGAATCCCTGTTTGGATGAATGAGGCAATCATCATCTTGATGAGATGTTTATGCTTGTAATGTCCCATTTCATGGGCAAGAACACCTATGATCTGCGCTGGAGGTAATTTTTCCAGAAGAGTGTCGAAGAAAACAATCTTCTTGAATTTTCCAAAGCCTGTAAAAAAGGCATTCAGTTTTGAGGACCTTTTTGATCCATCCATGACGAAAACCCCTTTGATGGTGAAATTTTCTTTTGAAATGTATTTATGGATAGCTTCTTTCAAGTCTCCATCTTCGAGTGGGGTGAATTTGTTGAACAGCGGCATAATTATTACCGGTGCCAGAAATTGCAGAATCAGAGTGATCAGAAAAACACCGATCCAGCAGTAGATCCAGGCAAGGCTGCCGGCTGAGTTGAAAAACCAAAGCACAAGAGCTAGCAGCGGTCCCCCGATAATCACTGTCAGCGCCATGGCTTTCAAGGCATCCAGTATAAATGTCATTGGGGTTGTACGGTTGAAACCGAACTTCTCTTCGATAACAAATGTAGAATAGAGAGAAAAAGGTAAACCTGCAATCAGGGTCAGGAGAATGAGCAGGCCGGTAAAAATAAGTCCGGTAATAATTTCACCAAAGCCAAAACTTCGTGCATATATATCGACCAAATTAAAGCCACCGGCAAGCAGGAAAACCAGAGTTATCAGCGTGGTGAAACTGCTCTGAACAAGAGAAAACCTGGTCGTCTCCCTGGTGTACTGTTGCGATTCTCTATACCTCTGCTGATCGTAGACATCTTCAAACTCGGCCGGCAGCTTGGGCGAAAGAGCTTTGAGATTAAGGGCGGAAACCAGGATTTCCAGAAGGAAACTCAGGCCAATGACTGTGAGTATAAAGAGGAGCCAGTTATTCATAGTTATCAATTAGATATGAGAATGTGGTTAAAATCCCCATTAAGATAATACCTTATGAGCAGTTGTGAATAGAAAATCCTAAAAATGGAGGAAAAATACTGCTCTTGGGGGAAGGGAAAAAAAGAGAATGCAGCTAAGGTTAGCCCCTAACCCGCAGGCCAAGGGCTTTTGCCGGAGTTTTACATGATTGACTGGATGGTATTTTCGGCGTAGTGAATAAACTGTGATGGGAATATACCCATGCCCAGAATGACCACCATTAAAAAGACCGAGAGCATTTTCATATGGGCAGGGGTCGAAATGGGATCCTGTTCATTTTCAGCAGAGCAGAAAGCCACACGCACCACAGAAAGATAATAGTAGATGGCGATGGCAGTATTGATGGCAGCCAGAACGACCAGGAGGAGATAATCCTGTCTCAAGGCGTCGATCAGGATGAAAAATTTTCCCATAAAACCTACAAAAGGAGGAATTCCGGCGAGGGCAAACAAGCCAATGAGAAGGGTGACGGCCAAAAACGGGGAACGCTTGTAGAGGCCTGTGAGGTCCTCGATCATGACATTCTCTCCTTTTGCGGCAACGCTGCAGATCACCAGGAAGCAGGCAAGATTCATCACCACATAACCGGCAATGTAGTACAAGGCGTGTGCATATCCGGTGATGTGGAAGACTAGAAGACCAAGGAGGACAAAACCGGCATGCGCAATACCTGAGAAGCCGAGCATCCTTTTTATGTCTTTTTGAACGAGTGCGGAAAGATTACCGTAAAACATTGAGAGAATCGAACAGACAATGAGCAGATTAACCATGGTTTCTCCGCCGCCTTCGATCATAGTAAGAATCCGCAGCAACAGAGCCACGGCGGCAAGCTTCGGCACCGTGGCAATAAAGGAGGTGGTTTCGTTGGCCGCTCCTTCATATACGTCCGGAACCCAGAAATGAAAGGGAAAGATGGCAAGTTTGTAAAAGAAACCGCAGAGAATAAGCACAGTGGCTATTACGGCTACAGGCTGATTCAAGAGAGTCGGGATTTCGAGGACGAGCACATCCAGTCGGGTCGATCCGGTGAGACCATAGTAATAGCTCATGCCGTAGAGCATGAAACCGGTCGCCATGACACCGAATAGAAGATATTTAGCGCCTGCTTCCATCTGGAAGCGGTATCTGCCGCTGTCATCGCGCATAGGAACCATAATATATACAGCAAAAGAGGAAAGTTCCAGAGCGACGAATATAGCCAGCAGCTCCACACTTGAAACCAGCATCATCAAGCCGAGAACGCTCATGAAAAGACAGAGATAGTATTCAGGATGGATTTCTTTTTTCAAGCTGTCCAGCCTGCTGCCGAAGAGGAGTACTACCAGCAGAGCCCCTCCCATCAGTATCTTAAAAGTCTGTGAGAAGAGGTCGACACGATAGGAATTATAGAATAGATCGCCTTCCTGGGTGGCACCCTGCAGCGTTGCCCCAAAAATCAGCGCACCAAGTGTTATAGCGATGTTTTTAACCGTGTTGCTACCAGCATTTCTTATACTGACAAAGAAAATGACAAGACCGGCACCTAACAATGTTAATTCTGGCAAAAATAGCATCATAATACCCTCAATGAGGCAGTTAGTGGTTGTGGTGTTAACGCAGTATCAAATCAGCCGCGGTCAGAGCCTGCTGTTGATGACTATGCAGCTGGTCCAGCAGTCCGATCACGCTGGTATGCATCATATTGGTAAATGTTTTGGCATCGAGTCCGATCCAGAAGACAAAGAAAAGAAACGGTGCCAGCGTTACAATTTCCCGGATGTTAAGATCCTTTAGCCAGGATTGGTCGGGATTATTTGTGCCGCCCCAGATTACCTTCTGCAGCATTCTCAACATATATGCAGCGGCCAGAATCGCTCCCGGTATTGCGGCAAGGGCCAGATATGGAAATTTTCCAAGGGCGGTATCAAGCTGGAACGTACCGACGAGTATCATAAATTCGCCGACAAATCCATTGGTCCCGGGAAAGCCGAAGGCAGAGAGGGAAAAAAAAGCCAGAAAGGTGACAAAGATCGGCATGAACTTTCCTACACCGGTCGCCGAGAGCAGTTCCCGGCTGTGAGTTCGCTCGTAAATCATGCCTACACAGAGAAAGAGCGCTCCGGTGGTCACACCATGGTTGATCATCTGCAGAATGGCGCCCTCGACCCCATGTATGTTAAAGACAAAGATTCCCAGAGTGACAAAGCCCATATGTCCTACTGAAGAATAGGCGATAAGCTTTTTCATATCGTTTTGAGCAAGTGCCGTGAACCCTCCGTAAATAATACCTGCGATGGAAAGCCACAAAACCGGTTGGGCCAGGTAGATTGCGGCATCCGGGGTAATCGGCAAGGCAAAGCGCAGGAAGCCGTATGTCCCCATTTTCAGAAGAACACTTGCCAGGATGACGGATCCCGCCGTAGGTGCTTCAACATGTGCTGCCGGCAGCCATGTGTGAAAGGGAAACATCGGCACCTTGATGGCGAAGGCGAGAAAAAAAGCAATGAAGATCAGGATCTGTGCAGTAAAACTATAGTTGCCCCACATCATTTCCGGAATGAAAAAGCTGAAGCCGTTTTCCTGATACAGCCAGATGATGGCTACCAGCAGGAGCACGGAACCGGACAGGGTGTAGAGAAAAAATTTGATTGAGGCATATATCTTTCTTGGGCCACCCCAGATTCCTATGAGAAGATACATGGGAATGAGCATCGCTTCCCAGAGAATATAAAAGAGAACGAAATCAAGTGCTGCAAACACTCCGAGCATGGAAGTCTCCATGACCAGCAGACAGATCATGAAGGTTCTGATACGCGTTTTAATATAGGACCAGGATGCCAATACACAAAAAGGCATAATGAAGGAAGTGAGCAGGAACAGCAGGATGGATATGCCGTCCAGACCTACCTGGTAGTGAATATTCAGGGAGCTTATCCAGGAGTGACTTTCGGCGAACTGGAAGCGTGTTGTGGAGGTGTCAAAACCGGTGATCAGTCCGATCGACAGAAGTGCAGCAATAGAGGTCACCACAAGTGTCCAATTACGGCTGAATAAATCGTTATTGACGAAAAGCAGAGGCACAACTCCAGCCAGTGGCAGGAATATGAGTATACTCAGCAGGTGCGGGAACTCTGGATAAGTTAATAATTGATCCATTACCGGTGATCCTCAGTTTCAGTATTATAACCAGACATAAGCGATTAGAATAACAGCAGCGAGAGTGACCGTGTAATAAATGGTCATCTGAATCTGGCCTCTCTGCAGAACTGTTGCAACACGTCTTCCTATGGCACGCACACAGCGAGCCGATCCGTCAACAACCCCGTCGATGCCGTGCCAGTCGAACCAGGACCAGAAGGAGGCGGTGGTCATGAGGCTGTTCAGACCGACAACACGATAGGCAGCCCCCCAGGCGTCATCGGCCTTTTGGATCGGATATTTGGCAAGCCAGAGGAAGACTTGTCCCCCTTTGCGGTAGAACCAGTCCAGATCAAGGCTGATGGTGGGCTGCGGAGCGATTTTTTTATGAAAAAAGTAGAAAGCGAGAGCAGTAAAACCTAGAATTTGCAGGGTTTCACTCAGATGATACTGGTCGTATGGGTGGAAGGCAACACCACTATGCGGCAGCATCTCATAGAGAAACGGCAGGTAGACTCCGATCAGCAGACAGAAGAACGAGGCGATAATCATCGCTGCCTGCATATTCCAGGGTGGATCCTCTGCTTTGGCGTATGTTTCTTCAGAACCACGACTTTCGCTGAAAAACAGAAAGTAGGGGAGACGCAGTCCGGCTATTAAAAATGTTCCGGCCGAGACAAGTGTGAGCAGGAAACCCACAAGCAGCATATGCTCTTGCAGGCTTGCGGCGATAATCATTGATTTGGTGACAAACCCAGAGAACAAAGGGAAACCTGAAACTGAGATTCCACCGATGACGATAAAAAGTAAAGTCTTGGGCATCTTTTTGTATAAACCGCCAAGCTCCGTCAGTTTCGTTTTGCCAGTGGCATGCAGGATTGCCCCGGCTCCCATGAAGAGAAGTCCTTTGTAGAGAATATGGGCAAAAGCGTGAGCGCAGGCGCCATTAATGGCAAGTGCCGTCCCAATGCCGATACCGGCCACCATATAACCCACCTGACTGACGATTTCCCAGCCCAGCAGGCGGCGGATATCGTTCTCCATGATAGCATAGACAATGCCGTAAATGGCCATCACCACACCAAGAATGATGAGGATATCGAACCCGGCAAACCCTCGTATTAGAGTGTATACCGCAGTCTTTGTCGTGAAGGCGCACATGAACACGGCCCCCGCTGCAGTTGCCTTGCTGTAGGCGTCCGGCAGCCAGGAGTGCAGCGGGGGGACCGCTGCATTGAGCATGAGGCCTGACAGAATCAGCCAGGTATAGAGCCGGGTATTGTTTTCATCTAGGAGGACAAAGGAGAGATCGCCCGTTGCCTGGTACCTGAGGACAAAGCCAAGCAGGAGCAGAAGGCCGCCGAAGGTATGGACCAGCAGGTAGCGGTAACCGGCGGCCAGTGATCCTTTCTCGCTGTTAAACCAGATCAGGAAGGTAGAGGCGAGGGCCATCATCTCCCAGAAGAGAAAAAGCACCAGATAGTCAGCGCAATAAATTACGCCAAGAGAGCCGGCCACATAAAACCAGGCGGCGACATGATGCCAGACATTTTTTTCATGAAGCGCGTAGATCGTTCCGATGATGGCCATCAGCGACATGATGAAACCAAAGACCATCGAATAACCGTCTATTCGTCCGAAGGTAAGTTCCAGATTAAGAAAAGGCACCACCCCATATGTCCCTGGCTGCGTATGCAGATAGAGGACATTGATAAAGGTAAGGAGAGGAATAAAGACGAGAAATGGTTTTCTGAAAGGATCCTTGATAAACGGCAGGATACAGGCGCCTAGAATCATAATGAGGGCTGGGTGGAAGAAACTAGTTGTCATAATAGTCCTCCCGTATGGTGATCCCGCCTCGGCCGAACCAGCGGGCAAAGTAAATGATCACTATTACCGATATGAACGCGAAAAGCCCCCAGAAGGCGGGAATGGCTTTTTCGGCCCAGGTATGGGCGTGATGCAAGTCGACTGTTAGACTCCAGACAACAATAGCGCCTATTCCACCAAAAAAGAAATAGGTGAGTCCCTGCAGTCGGTTTCGCAGGTAATCGATTAGTTGTACAATCATCCTGTCACCACCTTAACAAATTCCATCATAATGTTTGGGAAGATACCAAGCAGGACCGAGATGGTACATGCTATCAGTATAGGGATAAGCATGGACAATGGTGCCTCTTTGATACCCTGGAACGCTTCGTTTTTCGGGCGTTTGCCAAAAAAGGCCTTATATGTAACCGGTGCAAAATATGCCGCATTGAGTATGGTGCTCGCCAACAGGATAAGAAGGATACCCAGCTGGTGTGCCTGGATGGAGCCTACCAGCAGGGTCCATTTGGTCACAAAGCCGGCCACCGGAGGTACTCCTATCATAGAGAGCGAAGCAATTGCAAAAGCCCCGAAGGTAAAGGGCATGGTTCGACCCAGCCCCTCCATCTCCGAGATGTATTTTTTATGAGCAGCGACGTAGATGGCGCCAGCACAGAAGAAGAGTGTGATTTTAGCAAAAGCGTGGTTGACGATATGTATAAGTCCTCCCTGGATACCGGCTTCCGTGAGCAGCGCTACACCCATTATAATATAGGAGAGCTGGCTGACCGTCGAATAGGCCAGTCGGGATTTGAGATTGTCTTTGGAAAGAGCGATAATCGAGGCCGCCAGAACGGTGAAGCCGACGAAATAGGCGGTGGGGATCCCCAGATTGAGCAGAGTCATGGTATCCAGGCCGAAAATGTAGAGCATCACTCTGGTAGTGCAGAAGACACCTACCTTGACGACCGCTACCGCATGCAGCAGGGCGGAGACCGGCGTCGGGGCAACCATGGCTCCCGGCAGCCAGTGATGGAAGGGCATGATTCCGTTTTTGGCAAAGCCGAACAGGCAGAAGACATAGAGCATGATAACCAGCCATCTGTCCAGATCCGGACTGAAAATGCCGTAACGAATATCCGTGGTGAAATCCAGCGTGCCTGTAAGTACATAGATGAGAATCATGGCCGGAAGCAGGAATGCTTTGGCCGTTGTGGTCAGATAGATGATATATTTTCTGGCCCCGCTGTAGCCTTCCTGGTCCTGATGGTGAGCCACCAGAGGATAGGTGCAGATGGAGACGATTTCATAGAAAAGGTACAGGGTGAAAAGATTGTCGGAGAAGGCTACTCCGATTGCGCCGAATATCGCCAGGGCAAAACAGGCATTGAAGCGGGTCTGCGCATGTTCTTTCAGGCTGCGCATATAGCCCATCGAGTAAAAGACGGCGATGGTCCACAGGGATGATGCCACAATGGCGAAGATCATCGACATCGCGTCGGCCCTGAGAGTGATGGACAGTCCCGGCAATATGGTAAACAGATGGCATTCCAGAGTTCTGCCGGCGATGATATCGGGTATCATCGAGAGGACGATGCCAAAGAGAACGATGGAGGATACACATGAGATTCCTTCCCGAACATTCTCCTCCCTGCCGCGTATCATGACTCCGAGTGTGCCGATCAGAGGAACCAGCAGGGCGATGAGAAGTATTTTATCGGAACCGACCGTATTCATATCCATGGATGATGTTCCTCTTCTTAGCCTTTTAGCTCGACGAGGTCTTCTGCGTCGATCGATTTGTAGTTTCGGTAAATGGCGACAACGATGCTGAGGCCGATAGCCGCTTCTGCAGCGGCAATAGCCATGATGAACAGAGTAAATATCTGGCCGACAATCGGATCGGGTGCTGTAAACCTGTTAAATGCCATGAAATTGATTGAAGCGCCGGCAAGAATGAGTTCGGAGGCAATAAGCATGCCGATCAATGTTCTTCGGGTGACAAGTCCATATACCCCTATGCCGAAGAGCAGGGCGGCGATAAGAAGGTATGTGTTCAGTTCGTTGTAGAGTGAAAGAATTTCCATTAGTTGCTCCTCCCGCGGCGTGCAATGACAAGTGCCCCGATGATGGCTATCAGAAGCACAATGGAGATGAGTTCAAAGACCATGGAGTAGTCGGTCAACAGCCGTATACCGATGTTTTCAACCGAGCCGTCGTTTATTTTTGTCTGGACGGGCCAGTAAGTTTTAACGGCAAGAAGTGCAAGCCCGCCAAAAACGAGACCGGCAGTGATCAATCCCAACGGACCTGCCAGAGGACCAGGCGGACCATGTTTTTTGCTCTGTTCAGGTGCGGCAAACATTATGGCGAAAGCGATGGTAACGGAAACCGCACCTATATAAATGAGGACCTGCATCATCGCGATAAATGGCGAGTTAAGAAAGAAGTACAACCCGGCAACACCTAGAAAACAGATAATCAGACCGGCGACGGCACGAACCAGCCTGTCGGCATTACAGGCGATCAGTCCTCCTGTGATCGTGACTGCAATCACTATCAGAAAGACTAATCCGACGAGTTGGTCGGCATTGGGGAGTGAAAGGTTCATGAGTTTTTCTCCTCCAATCGTTTCAGTAGATCGTAGATAAAATCCTCTTTGCGGGTGCTGGCCAGGTTGTATTCGTTCGAGAATTTTATAGCGTTAAAATTGCAGGATTCGACACAGGAGCCGCACAGAGAACATGTTGTAAAATCGAGGATGTATTTAGTCAGTTCTTTCTTTTTCTGGCCCTCTACCTTCTTCCCTGCAATAGAAATGCAGCTAGAAGGGCAGGCGCGCTGGCACATCATGCAGACTATGCAGTTGGGCTTGCCTTCTTCATCGCCAATAAGCTCTATATGGCCGCGGAACCCTTCGTGCATTTTCAGTGTCTGATAAGGATACTGCACGGTAACGGGAGGACTGAAAAATTCCTTAAACGTCACAAAAAGACCGACGATCAGGCTCCACAGTCCGCTGAATATTTCACTAAAATAGGTTCCCATGGCTATAAAACCTTCAGTAATCCTGCAGTCAGGAGCAGGTTGAACAGGGAAAAGGGGATGAGAATCTTCCAGGAAAGATTAAGCAATCCATAGATGGTCGTTCTCGGAAAGGTCCACCGAATCCAGATAATCGTGGCGATAATCAGATATATCTTGATCAGGAACCACCAAACTCCGGGGAAGAGCCCGAAAGGACAGGACCAGCCGCCGAGAAAGAGGATAGTGGTCAGGGACGCCCCGATGACGATATTGGCATATTCTCCCATGAAGAAAAGGCCGAACCCCATGCTGCCGTATTCAGTATGAAAGCCGGCAACCAGTTCGCTTTCCGCTTCGCCGAGATCAAAGGGAGCCCTGTTGGTCTCCGCGAGTGTACAGATGAAGAAAATCAAAAAGGACATCAGCATGAGCGGATTGAACAGACCCGCTTTAAAAGGAAATAGATTCCAGTTCCAGATGCCGCCCATCTGGCCCTGAACGATATCGTAAAGGTTCATGGTTCCGGCGATCATCACCACGGTAATGACGGTGACAAGCATGGGAATTTCATAGGCGATGGCCTGCGATACGGCACGCACAGCTGACATCACCGCATACTTATTACGGGAGCTCCATCCGGCAAATAGCAGGGAAATGCCGCCCATTGAGGCAAAGGCAAAGATGGCCAGAACACCGATGTTGAGGTTATGGGCAATGATGGTCTCACTGAAGGGAATAGTGACAAAGCTGATGATGGCCGGGGCCATGGCCAGCACGGGAGCGGCTATAAAAAGCGCTTTGTCGGCGCCGCCGGGTATGATGAGCTGTTTGGCCATCAATTTAATGCCGTCAAGGGGAGGTTGCAGAAGACCTAGGGGACCGTTGATATTTGGTCCGGGCCGGCGCTGGATGCGTCCAGCTCCCCGGCGTTCCGCCCAGACCAGATAGGCGGCGTTCAGGGCCGCAAAGCCAATGGCGATGACCACGGCTATGACAACATTGAGTAAGGTTAGTTCCATCTGGATTCCCCTTTATCTGTCGATTTCAGGAATAACGAGATCAAGGCTTCCCATGAATGCCAGTGCATCCATTATCAACAAGCCCTTGCAGGATTCATCAAAGAGGTGCATGTTGGAATACGTTGGGGAGCGCAATTTAAGACGGTAGGGACTCTTTCCGCCGTCACTCACCAGCCGCATGCCGAAATTGCCTCTGGCGGTTTCCACTGCCTGATAATAGTCGCCGGCGGGCGGTTTGACGTTTTTCGGGGCCTTTTTCGCCATGATCGGTCCGTCCGGTAATTTTTCCAGGCCCTGCTCGATGATGCGCAGCGACTGTTCAATTTCTTCCATGCGCACCTTGTAACGGGCCAGGGAATCGCATTCATTGAAAACCGGAACATCAAAATCAAATTCAGGATAGACGGAGTACGGTTCGTTCTTGCGAACATCGTAATTGATTCCAGACCCTCTGGCGACAGCACTTGTGGCCCCGTATTTGCGGCAGGTTTCGGGGGAGAGAATAGCGTTGCCCTGGAGCCGTTTCCTGAAAATAATATTGCCGGTGACCAACCGTTGGTATTTCTTCAGCGATTTGCGCATGCGCGGGATAAACTTTTTGGTTGATTCGATAAAACGTTCGTCGACATCATTATAGAGGCCGCCGAATCTGTAATAGCTGTAGGTCAATCTGGAGCCGGTTACAGGTTCCAGTATGTCAAGGATATGTTCGCGGTCCTGCAGGGCATACATAAGGGGGGAGAATCCGCCCAAATCCATGACGAAGGCCCCAAACCAGAAAAGATGAGAGGCTATCCTGTTGAGTTCGACGGTGATCACCCGGATATATTCTGCTCTTTCAGGAACTTCGATGCCGGCTGCCTTCTCAATAAGGAGAACATGTCCATGACAGTATCCCAGTGCGCCCAGGTAATCCATACGGCTCATATTCATATAGAACTGGGGATATGTCTTGATTTCACCCATCTTCTCATGCATGCGGTGGATGTAGCCGATAACCGTTTCGGCTTCGACTATGTACTCTCCGTCCATTTCCATCTTGACCCGCAGTACCCCGTGAGTTGCCGGATGCTGGGGCCCGACGTTGAGAACAAAGGTTTCGTCTGGTTGGATTCGTACTGGTACGCTCATGCTTTGAAATCCTTTAAAAGTGGATGAAAGTCTGCGTCTTCAGGTAATAGTAGAGGGATCAGGTGCGGGTGCCCGTCAAATTTGATGCCAAAAAAATCATGCGTTTCACGCTCGTGCCAATTAGCGCCGGCATAAATGGAAGTGATGGTGGGAACCACAGGATTTTCTCTAGGGATACGGGTACGGATAACGACTCTGCACAAGTCGAAATCATACCTGCTGAAATCATAGATTATTTCCAACTGGTTTTCTTTTATCCAGTCAACTCCGGTTATGCTTTCAATAAAGAAATCGAGCGAGTCAATTATGCCGACAGCCTCCACCAGCTGGTCCGGATCAACCTGGGCATCGAGATGGTAACCATGAACCCTGTAGTCTCTTGTTATAACGCCGTTTTTGCGGGGTCCCATCTCCTTTTCCCGGGCGGCTTCCTCGACCGCTTTTTCCGGAGTATCCGCGACAATATCCGCCTTTGGCTCAACAGGTTCCGCTTCTGGGAAAAGTGCTTCAAGTGCCGTTTTGGTTTTTTCAAGTATCATTTTATGTTCACCCTCAAACCTGTGCTCAGAATCTGGACATTTGTTCAGTAGATCGATGGTACTTCCTGCGACCTGGTCTTTTCCCACCTGTTCCAGCCTGAGACCTTATGTTCAAGCTCGATTATTCCCTGGAGCAACCCCTCCGGTCGGGGCGGGCATCCCGGAATATAGACATCAACCGGAAGAAATTTGTCCGCTCCGAGTTCAATGGCATATTGCCCCTCGAAGACGAAAGGGCCGCCGGAAATGGCGCAGTTTCCCATGGCAATAACCCACTTGGGCTCCGGCATCTGATCATAAAGCGTCTTGATGCCTGGTACCATTTTCTTGGAAATAGTGCCGGCGACAATCATGACATCACTCTGGCGAGGTGAAGGGCGAAAGACCTCGGCTCCAAACCGCGACATGTCGAATCTGGCACAGCCGGTGGCCATCATCTCGATGGCACAGCAGGCTATGCCGAAAGTGAGCGGCCAGAGCGAGTTGGCGCGGCCGACGTTGAGCAGTTTGTCCAGTACTGCAAATTGAACGACCGAGGAAGGTACATCATCATTTATCGATGGTATGTTCTTCTTTCCCACTTGAATACTCCTTTAACCCATGCATAGACGATTGCGAGTGATAAGATTCCGACAAATAAAACAATTTCAATGAAATCACGATATGAGCCGGCAAGCGTTTCCCCATTATAGGCCACCGCCACCGGAAAGAGGAAGAGAACGTCGACATCAAAAGCTAGAAAAATGAGTGCGTAAAGATAGAAGACGATGCCGTAGCGGATCCAGCTATCCCCGATGGGCTCCATGCCGCATTCGATATACTGATCTCTCTTTTTGAGGATCTGTCGTGTTTGCAGCGGCATGAGCAGATAGACTATCGCTATCGGGCCAAGCGCAAACGCAAGTCCGCCAAGAGTGAAGGCAGCTATCCAGAGAATGCTGTCTCTGTAGAGGAGTTCTGTAAACTGAGGCTCCATACTAGTCCCTCGTTGTGGATTTTAGTCAATGACGGTGCGACCCACAATGATTCACACCATATTATTCGCCAGTGGAGAGCTCCACTTAACAACGTTCGGTGTTGAAGTACAAACTGACAAGCCAGGACAGTGGTTAACTTAGTAAATAAGATATATTTGTGTCAATAATAAACTGAATTGCTATTCAGTAACTTGTCCTGTATTTTGCAAATCCAAAAAAATGACTGGATCCATTGCTGTATGGTTCACGAAAACCGGATACCTGTTTTTTCGCTAAGACATGAATGTTATGGTGTAATTTTAAACATTTCAACAAAAATGGTAGTGGACATATGTCCTGATTTACTGCTGTATCTCCGGCTGCCGACAGGATGATCCCGGTTGTCTGATGGTTTGATCCGGAAACCTTACCATTTCTTTTGTGAAAGTAAATGTATACTAGAAAAATTTAAAATTGATATTCAATTATGTTGATGTATAATGCGACAGCATCTTATGTGAGAAATGGTGGTACTCCGGAGCAAATGGTTATATATATATGTAACTTGAAGAAACTCTTATAAATGATCTGTTTTGAGATCTCCAGGAAATTTGTGAGATAGTTATAATAAAAATAATTGAACGATGGTGGGAAGATGTCTATTACGTTGAGACAATTAGAAATTTTTATAGCAGTCGCTGAGACTGCCCAGGTAACCAAAGCCAGCAAGAAACTGTTTGTGACGCAATCCGCGGTGAGTATGGCCCTGGCTGAACTTGAAAATCAGCTGGGAGGATCGCTGTTTGACAGACACGGCAGAAGCCTGCTGCTGAATGCCAGAGGGCGCTATTTATTACCTTTGGCCAAGGATATAACCGCTCAGGTAGGTAATGTAGAAACCATAATGTCGGAGAGAAACGATAAACTTTCCGGTCATATAGAGATTATAGCCAGTCTCTCGCTGGGCAATTATATCCTGCCCTACCTGATCGGAGCTTTTAAGCGCATTCATCCGAAAGTCCATGTTAATATGTTGGTCTATAACACCCAGTATGCCGAGAGGATGGTGGTAGACGGAGCTATGGATTTAGGCTTTGTGGAAGGGCAGGCGCATCATGAGGATATAGTGGCAAAACCGTGGTTTAAGGATGAACTGGTGGTACTGGCCGGACCGTCGGATCCCATCGCCCACAATAAGGTTTTTGACGTTAATACCGACATGAAAAACACTAAATGGGTCATGAGGGAAGAGGGCTCGGGAACGGCTTCCGTATTTCGGGAGAGAATGAAGGATTATCTTGATGGCATTCACGTCGTTATGGAGATGGGGCATCCTGAAGCGGTGAAACGCGCGGTGGAGTCGGGAGTGGGACTGGCCTGTCTTTCGGCGTTGACCGTTTGCCGGGAAGTGGAGAATGGCTGGATAAAGAGCCTTGATGTAAAAGGTGTTGATATGTCAAGACAATTGTGGGTCATTAACAGGAGGGATAAGATAATGACGGAGGCGATGCAAGAGTTTCTCGACTTCTGTGATGTCATGTCCACTTGTGACGATGAACGTGTTTGCCTGTCTTCTCCGTGGAAACTCCAGTCCCTGCTGGCGCGCCAGTCAAATCGAAAAAGGATTCATTAGTCGTTTTTCAGGGTTGAACAAAGTTGTGCGATATGTGCGATGTATTTTTTTGTTCGGATGAATTGATTGATAAAAAAGGAGCGGCACTTTTCAGAAAGAGCAGCTCCTTTTTTTTGTTGATAACCCTTTTGGGCAACTGATTGCCAAATGACATGACCGGAAACAGGTGATGCTGATTCAATAGGACAGGCGCGGTGCTGTATCAATAATAGATTTTCAGAAGAGTAAGGCCATGAGCCGGCGCCATGGTTCCCGCTGCTGATCGCTTTTTGGACTCAAGAGCATCAATAAATCCCGTTACTGTCCTTCTGCCCAGTCCTACTTCGAGAACCGTTCCGACTATATTTCTAACCATGTGACGCAAAAAACCGTCGCCTCGAATAGAGAAGCAGAAGGAATCACTGCTCGTTTTCAAAATGCAGGCTTCGAAAATTGTGCGAGTTGAGCCTCTGGATCCATTTAATGATAAATCTCGAGAGCCGGCTGTTTCAAATGAGGCAAAATCATGTTCACCTGTGATGTGCTTCAGGCACTCCTCCATTGCTGCCATATCAAGAGCAGCCCTAATATGGACGGAATACAATCTTTGCTGCGGCATCAAAGTCTCACCGTTAAAGATTGAGTAATGGTATGTTTTACTCTTCGCTGAAAAACGGGAGTGAAATGTCGAAGGTTCTTCAGTCGCCTCAAGGATTCGAATGCTGGCGGGCAGCATGGAATTCAAGGCTTTGAGAAAGTGGTGGCTGGATAATGATTTTTCAGAATCAAAGTGAGCCACCATGCCGGTTGCATGGACGCCGGCATCGGTCCTGCCGGCCCCATGAAGAGTGACGTGGCGATTGTGGATGATGGCGAGACACTTCTCTATTTCCCCCTGAATCGTAGGGGCGTCCGGCTGCAGTTGCCAGCCGTGGTAATCGGTGCCGTCAAATGCAATCAGAAGTCGAATGGTGGTCATATCTCAAGAATATCTGACAATTAGTGCATCACCATCTGTTTCCATGATTTGAAAATAGGTTCAGGGGAAAAATGGAGCTGCTGCAAGACCTTCGCCTTCATCGAAACCGCACATGATATTCATATTCTGGACAGCCTGACCGGCGGCGCCCTTAACAATATTATCGATCGCGGACATGACGATTATACGGTTGGTCCTAGGATCGATCTTGAAGCCGATATCGCAAAAATTCGACCCACGAACGTATTGGGTTGCCGGATATTCATTCTCACCCAGGATCCGCACAAATTTCTCCTGCTGGTATCTGGAGAGAAACATTTCCTGCACCCTCTCGACAGTGATGCCGTCCTGGAGCGTTGCGTAGATCGTACTCAGAATCCCTCTGGAAACCGGCAGTAAATGAGGGGTGAATGACAGGGTGACATTTTCGCCAGCCAGCAGTGAAACTTCCTGCTCGATTTCCGGGGTATGGCGGTGATCCGCTACCTTATATGGGCGAAAACCGTCGGCGGTTTCGCAGAACAGAGTGGCCACGGAGGCCGCTCGTCCCGCTCCGGAGACGCCTGATTTGCTGTCGGCAATAATGGATTGCGGCACAATGGCGCGGTTTTCCAGAAGAGGGGCGAGTGCCAGGATGATGGAAGTTGGATAGCATCCGGGATTGGCGGTGAGAGAGGCTGTGCTGATCTCGTCCCGATAAATTTCCGGCAGGCCGTAAACTGCTCTTGCAAGATATTCTGCAGCTGTATGTTTCTGGTACCATTTCTCATAGACGGACGCCTCCCTGATACGAAAATCCGCTGAAAGATCTATCACTTTTTTTCCGGCAGAAAGTATCCTGGGCACGATCTCCATAGCAGTCTGGTGAGGTACGGCGGTAAAGAAGATATCGGCCTTGTCACTGAGCGCTTCAACGTCGGAATTCTCACAAATGATGCTGACCTTGTCGCGCAGATGGGGGAATACCTCGGCGAGGGCTTTGCCCTCATATTGTCTGGAAGTTACAGCAGTGATTGAAGCGTGAGGATGATTGCAGAGAATTCTGGCAAGCTCTCCTCCGGTATAACCTGATGCTCCGATAATGGCAATTTTGATCATGATATGCTCCGGTTAATGCTTCAGGGATTTTCCCTGTTGTCCTACAGAAAAAGATCTCATGAACGTGTCACCTCTTAAAAGAGGAGGTCGGTGGTCCAGGGTAATTCCGGGAGCTTAGCAGCGCCTTTACATAATTATTAAAACAGATAATTGTGTAAAAAAGAATGGCCGCGAAGGTCTCGGATGGCTTGGTAAAAAAGTTCAATATACAAACCGCGGTTTTTGGGCAGGTTTTCGAGTATACAGGTAAGTTGATGGAAACCAACCAAAAACAGTAACACGGGAGATCGGTTTTTCTCGAAGTCGGGGCTTGTGCCCATACGGTGCTTATCGCGGCTCCACCAGAACAAGAAAAGGGAATAACAGAAAACTCTGTTATTCCCTCTATGCAACTGTGTTGAGCTAGAGTCGGCTTTCCGAGATAATGTACTCCCGGTAAAGATACTCGTTGTCGGCAAAAATTAACGTTTGGAGAACTGGAATTTTGCTCGAGCACCTTTCTGGCCATACTTTTTACGCTCTTTACAGCGTGGATCACGTGTAAGAAGACCGGATTTTTTCAAAGGCAGCCTGTTTTCCGCATCGACTTCAAGAAGTGCTTTTGATATGCCGTGGGTGAGAGCTTCAGCCTGTGAGGATTTCCCGCCGCCGATTAAAGTGGCAAGTATATCGAACTGATCCGTAGTCTCGGTAATCTTGAAAGGCCGTGCAATTTTATGGGAAGAAAAATTGCCGCCGAAGTAATCTTCCGCCGTCATTTTATTGACGATTACCTTTCCGCTACCTGGTGTTAGCCAAACTCTCGCAATAGCGGTTTTCCTTTTGCCGGTTGCGTAATAACGATCCTGGGCCATGTTTGATTATCTCCGTGAATATATGTATCTTTGGCATTCTCTAGTGATTTCCAGAAAAGAATAACTTGAAGATACGTATCCCCCTAAGGGGGTTCTGTAAAGAGTCCCGATTGGGTTAAATATCTAATTCAACGGGCTGCTGAGCTTCATGTGGATGCTCGCTGCCGGCATAGATTTTCAGTTTCTTCAACTGGGCTCTGCCAAGTTTGTTTTTGGGAAGCATGCCCTTGACCGCCTTCATCAGCATATCGGTCGGATGTTTCTCCATGAGTTCCTTGGCGCTCGCTTCTTTGATTCCACCAATGTAGCCGGTGTGATGATAGTATTTCTTGTCATCCCATTTATTACCGGTAAGCCTGATTTTTTCGGCGTTGGTTACAACGATGAAATCTCCGTTGTCAATAAATGTGGAAAAGCTTGGCTTGTGCTTTCCGCGAAGACGAAGGGCAATCTCTGTCGCAATGCGGCCCAGGACTTTGTCTTCAGCGTTGACAACATACCAATTTTTCTCGATCTCATTAACTGGAGTTAGATATGTTTTCATTTTCCGCCTCAAGGTCATGCATTTAATAAAAAAAGGTTCGAGCATTGCCGAACCTTTTGTTCTTTTGTTTTGGAGCGGGAAACGAGATTCGAACTCGCGACTTCAACCTTGGCAAGGTTACACTCTACCACTGAGTTATTCCCGCTCATTTATTCAATGTCAAAACAGAGTAATATTTACAAACTTTCTATGGCAATGTCAACCATAAAAATAAGGTTAAAAGCGGTTAAAGGCAATTTCCCGATCACTGTATGATACTATAAACGGAAATAGTTTTCCTTTAAAATTCTAAAATACTGTGGCATAGTACAGTAACTTATCATAGTTCTACAAAAAAAAATTTGAAAAAGTAAAAAGGTCGCAAATGAATGCTGAGAGAAAAGGCGGGGTAGTACGGAAAACCGCTGAAACCGAAATCACCTTGAATATTGCCCTGGATGGAAAAGGTGAACATAATATATCGACGGATGTTCCCTTTCTGGATCATATGCTGACTCTTTTTACCGTTCATGGCTTTTTTGATATCAGCATCGAGGCGAAAGGGGACATCGAGGTCGATGCACACCATACGGTAGAGGATATTGGAATCTGTCTGGGGCAGGCTTTAGCCGAGGCGCTCGGCGATAAAAGAGGAATCGCGCGATACGGTTGCTGTTATATGCCCATGGATGAAACCCTTGTTCGGGTTGTTGCCGATCTCTCTAACCGACCCTACACTCATTATGAAGTACCGGTGCCGGACCAGAAAGTCGGTGCTTTCGACACGCAGCTCGCAAAAGAGTTCATGCGGGCCTTTTCTCTGCATGGCGGCATTACGCTGCATGTTGATCTGCTTCACGGTGATAATACACACCATATTATTGAAGCTGTTTTCAAAGGACTGGCGAGGGCAATCCGCGAGGCGGCAGCGCCTCTTCCCGGTCATACCGGAATATTGTCTTCCAAAGGGACCCTGTAGTCACCCGCCCGTTTTATGAAATATCCGGGCTGAGTAAACATACCAAAAGCGAGGTCTATTTTGAATACCTTCCGCCGTTTGATCGTCGTCAACCGTTTGGTCGTTCTATGCATCAGTCTGGCAGCTGTCGTGCTCCTCTCCTCTTGTGGCGCCAGGAAGTCTGACAACTCCTTGAAAGCGGATGTGGCTCCTCTTCGATGTGTCGTTCTGCTGCCCACAGCTGTTCACTATGAAGAGGAGAATAAAATTAACGAAGAGTATCAGGAAATGCAGGACGGTGCGCTTTTTCTGGATAAGGTTATCAGGGATGAGTTGGAGCAATCCAATGTTCCCCGGATTGTGGAAACCGCTCAACTTCGTCTGCAAATTGATGATATCGCCGGCAGTCCAAATGGAACCATCGAGGATATTGGCAGAGAAGCTCAATGCGGAAATATTCTGATGACAAGCCTGATCCGTTTTGAACAGCGGCAGGGGGGTGAATATGCCGTCGATTCACCCGCCTCCGCAGCTTTTGAGATGAAGTTGATTAACGCCGGTAGCGGTCGAAGCATGTGGGCTACTACATTTAGTGAAACGCAAAGTTCCCTGATGAGTAATCTTTTCACATTCGATAAAGCGAAAAGCAGAGGATTTCGGTGGATCACCGTTGAAGAACTTACCGCTCAGGGTGTTCATGAGAAGCTGAGGAATTGCCCTTACTTTTTTTAGTGCCTTACCAAGGTAAAAACCGTCAAAACAAAAATCAACGAAAAATGAATATAAAACAGTGAATTACCCTCTGCAGCCAAGGCACTTATACCCCTCAAGGGGGTACTGTAAAGAGTCCGGCTCAGCTGGATTACTATGTCGATTGACTAGATAGCTTTTTCCTGAGTCCATCCCGGCCTTCAATGATTTTTTACAAGATTATCTTGTTTTTTTTACTGGAAAATGATTGTCTGAAGATTCGTCATTCAGCTGGGTTACTGCAACGCCCTTTTCATTTCTATTCTCTCTAGAAGACATCACTGCGCTATCCGCCTAGCCTCATCATAATGAGCATATCCCGTAACCCTACTTCAGTTTTACCAAGATATATCAATAGAAAGATCGGCAGAGCCATGCATGATTACTCTATGTTAAAGACTAATGATCGTGTGCTGGTTGCCGTCTCCGGCGGTATTGATTCCTCTGTTCTTGCCTGGGTTCTGAAAATCTGGCAGTCTAAAGCACCGATAGAATATTTTCTCAAGGCTGTATATATTGATAATGGATTCTGGAAATCCGAAAGTGGCGGACTTGCTCCACCTGAGAGGATCGCGGAAATGATGCGCCGCTTCGGGATAGAATTTGCCGCGATCCAGGCACGACCTCTCGAAGAGGATCTCAGCTGTTACCTCTGTGCCCGAAACAGACGTTCGCAGCTCTTTGATCTGTCTCGGGAGTGGAGCATGAATAAAATTGCCTTCGGCCACCATATGGATGATCTGCTTGAAACCCTCTACCTCAATATGCTTTACAGTGGGAATATTTCCACCATGGTTCCAAAACAATCTCTTTTTGAAGGTGGAATCCACATAATCAGACCACTGGCTTATCTTGAGAAGAATGATTTGCGGAAACTCGCGGAGATGGCAGGGATAGAGGCGGTCAAGAATGATTGTCCACTGGAGAAAGATACCAGGAGAGAGAATGTGCGGCAGATTCTTGCTGATATCTACGCCAGAGAGCCGGACGCCAAAAAATCTATGTTCAATGCATTGAAAAATGTCCGCTCTGATTATATGCTTTGAGATTTGCAAATTTGCTGATTGTTCCTGCTTCTTTTCGGGGTTATGGGAAAGATCAGTGATGAAGAAAATCTATTTGTCTCTGTGAAATTTAGTGGTATGTAGATGAAATCGCAATTGAGAGGTCCGGTGGGGAGAGGAAATATTCCTTTTAAACCTGGCCGGAAAACCAGATGTACAACGTTATACAACGTACTACCGGGGCATGAAATGACCAATAGAATAAACAAGATACTGACTGAAGGAAAAACAGGATCCCGGCAGACGGTAAACGGCTGGGTGAGGACAAGAAGAGATACCGGTTCCTTTTCTTTTCTCGAAATAAATGACGGTTCATGTCTGGCTAATCTGCAGGTCATTGCTGAAGGCACACTGCCCAATTATTCCGAAGAGATAAAAAAACTCTCCGCCGGCTGTGCCGTGACTGTTTCAGGCGATCTTAAAGAGTCCCCGGCAAAGGGACAGGCTGTGGAACTGCATGCCGACTCTATTATCGTGGTCGGTTGGGCCGATCCTGAAGAGTATCCCCTGCAGAAAAAGCGGCATTCGTTTGAATTTCTGCGCGAGATCAGTCATCTGCGGCCGAGAACCAATGCTCTTGGCGCCGTCTCCCGAGTGCGCTCGAGGTTGTCCTGGGGAGTACATAATTATTTCCAGCAGCGGGATTTTTTTCAAATCCATACACCAGTCATCACCACCAGTGACTGTGAAGGCGCCGGTGAAATGTTCACCGTAACCACCGAGAAGGTGGAGAAGAGCGGCGCTGATGCGGCCGCACAGGTAAAAGAATTTTTTGGTAAGAGCGCCGGCTTGACCGTCAGCGGCCAGCTGCAGGCTGAAGTTTATGCTCTTGCGCTGGGAGATGTATACACCTTCGGACCTACCTTTCGGGCAGAAAAATCTCACACCAGCAGGCATCTTTCCGAATTCTGGATGATTGAGCCGGAAATGGCCTTTTGCGACCTTGAAAAGAATATGCAGATTGCCGAGGAAATGCTCAAGTATTTACTGAGTGACGTCCTTGAGAATTGCAGGGAAGATATGCAGCTTTTTCACAAGTTCATCGAAAAGGGGCTGATTGATAAGTTACAATCCGTGATTGATGATGATTTTGGACATATCTCCTATACGGAGGCAATTGAGGTTCTGCTCAAGGCTGAAAAACAGTTTGAATATCCAGTAAGTTGGGGCATTGATTTGCAGGCAGAGCATGAGCGATATCTCACCGAAGAGGTGTATAAGAGGCCGCTCTTTGTCACCGATTATCCTTCCTCGATCAAGCCCTTTTATATGCGGCTCAACGATGACGGCAAGACTGTAGCCGCCATGGATCTTCTTGTTCCCGGCATAGGAGAAATCGTGGGCGGCAGCCAGCGCGAAGAACGCTATGACGTTCTCTATTCCCGCATGCTTGAAGCAGGCATAGATGTGGAACAATATGGCTGGTATCTGGATCTGCGAAAATTCGGCAGCGTACCGCACTCCGGTTTCGGCCTGGGATTTGAAAGGCTGGTGCAGTATGTCACCGGTATGGCAAATATTCGGGAAGTTATTCCCTTTCCCCGGACTCCGGGCTCTGCTCCCTGTTGATCTGACTAGTTGGTATTTTTGAATTTGTTCCAAGAATGTATGGAAGGAGTAATCGGTTTGGGTAAGGGAAAAGGCATCCGCACAATGTTCGATGCCATTGCTGGAAAATACGACCTGATGAATCGGGTCATGACCATGGGACAGGATCAGAAATGGCGCCGTTTTGTAGTTGAGCGGGCCGGAGATCCGGGTGAAAGTGTTATTCTCGACCTTGCCACCGGCACTGGCGATATTGCCGCGCTGTCCCGCCGATATCATCCGAAATGTGCGATTATCGGCGGTGATTTTTCCCTCAATATGCTCAGGGAAGCACAAAAACGATTTTCCTCGAAAGACATCCACTGGCAGTCCACCGATGCCAATCATCTCCCCTATAGAGACAACAGCTTTGAATCTGTGACATTCGGTTATCTTCTACGCAATGTCGACGATGTTGCAGGCGTCCTGAAGGAAGTCCACCGGGTATTGAAAAGAGGCGGTAGGATCGTCTGTCTGGACACAACTCCACCGGCAAAAAACATCCTCTATCCTTTCATTCAGCTCTATTTTTGTCTGGGTATTCCTCTTCTGGGGCGGCTTATCGCCAGGGACAAGGAGGCCTATGCTTATTTAACGGGCTCCACAATGGATTTTTACGAAGCCGGCGATCTCGCCGCACTCTTTGAGCGGGCGGGCTTTTCAGAGGTTGGTTATAAGAAATTTATGATGGGGACTATTGCCGTGCATTGGGGGATAAAATGACGGAGCAACATCAGGCGACCTACCGGGAGCATACCCCGGAGCGGGAAGAGCCGGTAACGCTGTTTGAAATGCTGCTCAACAGCTGCGATAAATATCGCGATAACACAGCTTATATTTACCGGATGGGCGAGGAAGAAATTAGCGTCACCTATGCCAAGCTGCTTGAGGATGTCCTGCTGCTCTCCAGGGCCTTTGAAAAGAGAGGGCTTGGCAAGGATGACAAGGTGATGTTTCTCTCTGACAATCGCTATGCCTGGATAGTTACCGACCTGGCGATCATGTCGCTGGGCGCCGTCACCGTTCCGCGCGGCTCCGATACTCCTACGCAGGAGCTCAGTTTCATCATTGAAAATTCAAATGCCAATCATCTGGTGATCGAGTCGGACACACTCCTGGAGAAACATAAGGAGTTCATCAAGGGATGCAGACAGATAAAGACCATCTTCGTTATGACCAGTCCCGAGAAGCACAAATTGTTCAGCAATACCTACTCCTACAACGATCTGTTGAGCGACAGAACAATCTGCGACCATGACATGGAGATGTTTCGCCAACGGGGTGAAAAGATACATCCGGAAAATCTGCTGACCCTGATATATACTTCGGGTACCACCGGCTTGCCCAAGGGCGTGCAGCTTTCCCATGGCAATGTTATGCACAACATCAAGTATATACCTGAAATTATAGAGCTTGTTCCGGAGGACCGCTGGCTTTCCATTTTGCCGAGCTGGCATATCTTCGAGAGAACGGCTGAATACTCAGCCCTGTGTATGGGAACCTGCCTGGTCTACTCTTCTGTCAAAACCTTTGCCCAGGACCTGGAACATTACCAACCGACCTTGGTGGCCACGGTACCCAGAGTGTGGGAATCCCTTTACAGCAAGGTCGAGTTGGCTATCCGCAAGAAGGGAAAAGCCGCCCAGGCCATTTTCAACACCCTTGTTCTGATATCCAGTAAATACCAACGCAACCTGCGGCAGGTGCATGGTCATCTGCCCCAATTCCAGCAAAGGAATCCGGTTTCAAGGATGTATACAAAGATGGTGGCGCTGATCAAGGTAATTCTGCTCTTCCCCCTCTACCTCGTTGCCCGCAAAAAGCTCTCCCTCGTCCAGCAGCGTTTTGGCGGGAAATTACGGCTTGCCATCAGCGGCGGCGGCACCCTGGCCGGCTATCTGGAAGAATGGATCGATGCCGTCGGTATCCGCATTGTCAACGCCTACGGCATGACCGAATGCTCTCCGGCAATAGCCGGAAGAGGATTGAATTGCCCTGTTTACGGCACTCTGGGTCCTGCCGTGCCGGAAACCGATTTGCGCATCGTCTCCGAACAGGGTGAGATTCTTGGTCCCGGTGCCGAAGGGCTGATAGAGGTGCGCGGCCCTCAGGTGACGGCCGGATATTTTGACAACGAGGAGGAAAATAGAAAATCATTTACCGAAGATGGATTTTTCCGCACCGGCG
Source organism: Desulfopila inferna (assembly GCF_016919005.1). Lineage (NCBI taxonomy): Bacteria > Pseudomonadati > Thermodesulfobacteriota > Desulfobulbia > Desulfobulbales > Desulfocapsaceae > Desulfopila > Desulfopila inferna. Next base: position 923,841 of record NZ_JAFFQE010000001.1, on the reverse strand, counting down.
ACCTGGGGATGCTGACTGTCGGAGGAGAGCTTGTCATAACAGGGCGGGCCAAGGAGATAATTGTTCTCGCCAGCGGTGAGAATATAGATCCGTCACGAATAGAAAACGCTATTACAATATTCCCTTTCATCCAGGATGCCGTCCTGGTCGGCCAGGACAAAAAGGGGCTGGGAGCGCTTCTGGTCCCCAATATGGAAGAGCTGCGTGAATACATAAGTAAAAAAATAAGCGGCCTGAAGAATGAGGAGAAGGACCTTACGACGGATACCAAAGTGCTCGATCATGTCAAAAGTGAAATGAACCGTCTTCTTCTGCCCAAGCAGGGATTTAAACCTCATGAAAAACTGCAGGGCATTGTCTTTCTTGACCGGGAATTTACTCTTGGCGAAGAGTTGACCAATACCTTGAAGAAGAAAAGACATGTGATCGAAAGAAAATACAAGGCGCTCATTGATACCTTGCTTCGCTGATAACATGTATGCACTAGAATGCGGACTGATCTCTCAAGCTTGATGAAATCGCCTCTGATTCGGACCTTCAGTTATCACTATAAGCAAAAGTATGGTTTTGCCGTGGGCAAAATTCCTCTGGATCTGGGGGAGAGATGTCCGAATCGTGAAAAAGGTGGATGTCTTTTCTGCTCCGCTCCCGGCTTTTCCCCCTGGTACCTGAAGGAAAAGGGGGAAATTGCAGAACAGATCCGCAGGGGAAAGAAATATCTGCTGAAAAACAGATTCCTGCACTATCTTGCTTATTTCCAGCAGGAAACCTCTACATCTTTAGAGACTGATCGGCTCCTCGGCGTGTTCGCCTCGGTACTGGCCGACCCGGACTGCCTCGGCCTTATAATCTCTACCCGGCCGGATTACCTCAGTCGCCGACTTCTCGATAAACTCTGCTCCCTTCTTCAGGAATCCGGTAAAAGCTGCCTGTTTGAGCTGGGGCTCCAGTCCATGCATGAGAAAAGTCTTAGCGCCATGAACCGCAATCACAGCTTCGCCGATTTTCTCAATGGATATCGAAGGATCAGGGAATTCGGCCGCTTTGAAGTAGGAGCTCATCTTCTTTTCGGTATCCCTGGAGAGAAATCGGAAGAGATGATCGCAACGGTGGAAACGGTATGCGGGCTGGGAATCGATGCGCTAAAGCTGCACCATCTTCAAATCTTGAAGAATACCCCTTTGGAGCAGATGTATGAGTGTGGGCAGGTCCCCGTCTTTTCCCGGCAGGAATATCTTGAGTTACTCTTACTGATACTGCCCCTGATTCCTGAGCGCATCGTCATCCATAGACTCTGGGCCACAGCCCATCCGCAATTGCTGCTGGCGCCGCAATGGAACGTGCAGGCTACCGTGCTCAGTGCGGAGTTGCGAAAGGTTATGAGAGAGCGCGGCATCTGTCAGGGTAGGCCTGCTGAATCCCGAGATCCTACTTGATGGCAAGCCCCAGCAGGTCGCGAAGGGAAACAAGGCCGGCTTCCCGTTCAGTGGAGCCTGCCACCAGAAGATTATGAGTTCCCATCGAGTCCAAAACTTTCAGGGCATTTTCAACACTTTCATCTTCGTCGATCTGGGCACATGGATTGACAGCCCCTTCCTCGGTGACAAGTTGGCAGCTGGTCATGACCTCGGCGACCTTTACCGCATGAAGATCCTGATGGGTAATCACGCTTTTAATAAGATCGACACACCCGAGAATGCCCGCGACGATGCCATTCATTTTCACCACAAAAGCGGAAACGTCGTATTTGACCATTTGGCTGATTGCCTGGTGCAGGCTGCTTTCTCCATCGATGGAGGGAGTGTCCCAATTAACCGCCTCCTTGACTCTATCCTGTAAGCTCATGTGGATCTCCTTGCTGTCTGAAGGTTGAGTGGGGCTACGCATTCGGAAACTATTCCCAAAGAAACAAATGGATTACGGATCAACTAAACCACATCCGCTGAGTTTATAATATAGGTAACAAAAGGAGAAATGACAATATTATAGAACCTTAAAACCCGGCAGGGCTGGCAATGGCTCCTGGAGGAACAGGCGTTGTTGCAGAAGTGTATGATGGTTGTGGTGAGGCTCGACAGCTGAAAGCGTAGAAAAAGGCCTATAAAATGACGAATTCGGGAAAAATAACTATCAATATTGACAATAGCGTAAATATGTCGTAAAATCACTGCCAGATCAACAAAAATTGGTAACCATATAATGAAATTTGATACTATTAATATATCTATTATCCGACATCTCCGCGACGGCAGGGTGCCGTATCGAAAAATAGCCGAGGATCTGGGAGTTTCTGAAGGAACCATTCGTTCCAGAGTGAAGAAGCTGCAAGACGAAGGAGTGCTTGAAATCACTGGTCTCATCAATCCTGACGCCTTGCCTGATCAATACGTTGTCATGGTGGGAGTCAGGCTCAAGGACATGGATCTTGTCAAGAAGGGTGAGGAGTTCAGTAGGTTAGACGGCGTTATTTCCGTCTGTGTGGTTACCGGAAGGTTTGATCTTTTGCTGACTGTGATGTTGAAAAAACAGTTCGGTATGCTTGAGTTCTATACCAATGAAGTTTCCAAGGTTGAAAATGTACGTTCCGTCGAAACCTTTGTCGTATATAAGAGTTTTAATCTTAAAGTACCGCTGGTTGTCTAGTATCTAGAGTCGTCGTTCTTTCCGGTTGGTTAGAACAGCAGCAACGAAAGTGGTGCTTTTTGCAGATCAGCAAGGGAAAAGATATCATGAAAAAAACACCACTCTATCAATGGCATGTCGCAAATGGCGCTAATATGGCCGAATTCGGATCTTACCTGATGCCGCTGTGGTATCCCGCAGGCGCCCGTAAGGAGCATTTAGGCGTAATAGAAAGTGCCGGTTTATTTGATACCAGTCATATGGCAGTTGTTCTGGTAGAAGGCCCTGGTTCCTATCAGCTTCTGCAGAAGGCAATTTCCAAAGATCTCGACAGGTGTCTCGGCTCCGGAGACAAACCACTTGCAGAGGGCAGATGTGTCTACGGGGTCTTCCTCAATGAGCAAGGCCATGTCATAGATGATGCCATCGTTTATAAGCGGGGCGATACCTCCTACATGGTGGTAGTTAATGCCGGAATGGGACGGGTTGTTGCACAACATCTTGGTCGGCTCGGCGACTCTGCCCAGATACAGATAACCGATCTGACCGAGAAGCTCGGAAAAATCGATATTCAGGGCCCTGCCTCCGCGCAGATTCTCGGTAAACTCCTCCAGGATCCGCAAAATGTTTTTGCAAAGATGATGTATTTTTCTTTCAAAGGCTGGTTTGGACCCGACTCTTCCGTTCTCCTGAAAGACGGCACCCCGATTCTGCTCTCCCGCACCGGATATACCGGAGAATTCGGCTTTGAGATATTTGTCGAGCCCGAGCACCTGGAAAAGACCTGGAATGCACTTCTGGAAACTGGTGGTTCCGGGATAACGCCTTGCGGACTTGCGGCCCGTGATTCCCTGCGTGCCGGTGCCGCTCTTCCGCTTTCACATCAGGACATAGGCGACTGGCCTTTCAGCAATAATCCCTGGGAATTCGTGCTTCCCCTTGACAGCCAGGGACACTTCACCAAGTCCTTTGTCGGTTCGGAATCCCTGCAAAAACTCAACAATGAGAAAGCGACCTATCCATTTGCAGGATTCGACCCGAGAAAAATCGTTCCTAATGAGCGCAGCGGTGTTATCGACTCCGACGGCAATCCCGTTGGTGAAATCCTCACCTGTGCTACGGATATGGCAATCGGCCGTGTCGACGGCAGGATCATTTCCATAGCTACTCCGGAATCAGACGGTAAACCGGAAGGTTTCCAGCCCAAAGGATTGTGCTGCGGTTTTGTCAGAGTCTCCGGGAAATACAGTGTCGGTGACAGACTCTATTTAACAGATGGCAAGCGTAAGCTGGAAATAGAAATTCGGGAGGATGTCAGGCCTGACCGTACTGCCAGGCGCCCGATAAAAGAAATGATATAGTTATTCAGTCAGATCAATTGACTACCTGGGCGATTCATCAAAAGACTACGATTATACAATTTTATGGAGGTGATAAAATGAAAGAACTGGAAGAGTTAAAACTACCGGAAGATGTATCTTACACCAAGGAACATGAGTGGGCCAAGATTGAGGGTGATGTGGTTCTTATCGGCATTACCGATTATGCCCAGGATCAGTTGGGCGATATCGTTTTTGTGGAGATGCCGGAGGAGGGTGACAGCTTCAGTTCCGGTGAAGAGTTTGGTACGCTGGAGTCCGTCAAGGCCGTGTCTGAGCTCTACATTCCGGTGAGCGGAGAGATCGTAGCGGTTAATGAAGAGCTTGAAGATACCCCTGAACTGCTCAACCAGGACCCTTACGGCGGCTGGATAATCAAGGTCAAGCCGGATAACATGGAAGAGATGGATGATCTGCTCGACCATGATGCCTACCTGAAAATCCTCGAGGGGGAATGAAGTCAAAATATCAACCGTGAGGCTCTACATGCGCTACCTACCACATACCGATGAAGAAATACAGACGATGATGTCGCGGATCGGCGTAAAGAATTTCGAAGAATTGTTTCCCACTGTTCCACAGGAATGCAGACACGAAGGCCCGATGGACCTGCCTGAACCCCACAGTGAGTGGGAACTCGATGCTCATATGGCGGAAATTGGGGCGATGATGCAGGTTGGTCCGGAGTTTACCACTCTTATCGGAGCAGGCAGCTATCACCATAATATCCCGGTGATCATCCCCTATCTGACCAGCCGGTCGGAATTTCTGACCGCCTATACCCCGTACCAGGCGGAAATGGCCCAGGGTACGCTGCAGGGAGTTTTTGAGTATCAGACCCTCACCGCCAGGCTGCTGGGAGTCGATGTTGCCAACGCCTCCATGTATGACGGCGCCTCAGCGCTGGCCGAGGCCCTGCTGATGACCTTGCGTCTGAAGAAGAAAACGAAGAAGGTAGCGGTGTCCAGGGCCGTTCATCCCCACTACAGGCAGGTGGTCGAAACCTATCTGCATCCCACTGAGTTCGAGCTGGTTGAATTGCCCTGTCTGGCAGATGGCACCACGGATCTTTCCTCACTCGCGGACATTACCGATCTGGCCGGGGTTGCCATACAGTCTCCCAATTTCTTCGGAGTAATAGAAGATATGGAAAAAGCCGCCGCAACCATTCATGATAATGATGCCCTTTGTGTCGCCTGCTTTACCGAACCGCTGGCTTTCGGATTGCTGAAAAATCCCGGAAGTCAGGGAGCTGACATTGTCTGTGGAGAAGGGCAGAGCTTTGGCATCGGCCGATCATTCGGAGGTCCGGGGCTGGGCATGTTTGGCTGTAAGCAGGAGTTCGTGCGCAGTATACCGGGGCGGCTGGTCGGTGAAACGACAGATCTCGAGGGCAGGCGCGGTTTCGTCCTGACTCTGTCAACCCGTGAACAGCATATCCGAAGGGAAAAGGCTACTTCGAATATCTGTTCGAACCAGGGTATCAACACCATAACCGCGGCCATGTACATGGCTGCTCTTGGTCAGAAGGGCATCCGGGAGTTGGCGCGGCTCAACTATGATAAATGCTCTTATCTGAAGAACAGGCTGGTGGAAGCCGGTGCGAAACTGGTTTTCGATTCAGCGACTTTTAATGAATTCGTGGTTGAATTTCCCGGTGGTTTCAGCGAATCTCATCAGAGGTTGTTCAAAGATAAAATTGTTGCCGGTTTAGAGCTTGGTCGTTTTTACCCGGAGCTTGAAGGCAGGTATCTGTTTTGTGTAACCGAGACAGCATCCAGAAAAGTGCTGGATACCGTTGTCGGGGAGGTGAAGTCATGAAAAACGCACCCGGAATGAGTGGATTGATTTTAGAGGAAGGGCTGCTGTGGGAGAAGGGGAAAAAAGGAAGAAACGGCATGAGTATACCTACAAGCGATGTTCCAGGCGCTGAGTTGCCTGATGAACTCGTCGGCGATGCCCCTGATTTTCCCGACCTCAGTGAGATAGATGTGGTGCGGCACTATACCAGGCTGTCGCAGTGGAACTTTGGCGTGGATACCGGGACATACCCTCTGGGGTCCTGCACCATGAAATATAATCCCAAGATAAATGAGAAACATGCCGGAGCCCCGGCAATAGTCTCGGCTCATCCACTGCTTGGCGACGAACATTGCCAGGGTACCCTGAAACTGATGCATGAGCTGCAAAACCATCTGGCAGCCATTACCGGCATGGATGGCGTCTCTCTGCAGCCTGCCGCCGGAGCACACGGCGAGTTGACCGGCATGCTTATTTTTGCGGCTTATCACAAAAGCAGAGGCAGTAAAAGGACCAAGATCCTCATACCAGACACGGCTCACGGCACCAACCCGGCTAGCGCTTCCCTGTGCGGCTATAAGCCGATAAAGGTTACATCCGGAAAGCGCGGCATTCTTGAGGCGAATGATATCCGCCACCTGATGGATGAGGAAACCGCGGGTATAATGATCACCAATCCCAACACCCTTGGCCTTTTCGAGGAAAATATCAGAGAAATTTCCGAGCTGGTCCATGAAAAGGGCGGACTTGTCTATGGCGATGGTGCCAATATGAACGCCATCATGGGAATCGTGGACTTGAAAAAATGCGGCGTCGATGTTCTTCACCTCAATCTTCATAAAACCTTTTCCACCCCGCATGGCGGCGGCGGTCCTGGTGCAGGACCGATCTGTGTTGTCGAGGAATTAAAGAAATTCCTGCCGGTGCCCCGCGTTGTGTTCGATGGAAATGCCTATTCACTCAAGGATGATATTCCCGAGAGTGTGGGCCGGATTCATGGATTCTTCGGGAACTTCGGCGTACTTGTCCGAGCTTATAGCTACATCCTCACCATGGGCGCGGAGAATCTGAAGAAGGCGAGCCAATATGCCGTTCTCAATGCCTGCTATATCAAGGAGCGCTTGAAAGGACATCTCCATCTTGCTTACAACAGACCCTGTATGCACGAGGCGGTATTCTCCGATAAGCTGCAGCAGGGGTCCAAGGTAACCACTCTCGATATGGCTAAGCGGCTGATGGATTGCGGCTACCATCCGCCAACCATCTATTTCCCCCTGGTTGTCCCCGGCGCCATCATGATCGAACCTACCGAGAGCGAGTGTCTCGAAGATCTCGACAGATTCATCGAGGTTTTCAAGGAGATCGTCAAAGAGGCGAAAGAGAGTCCGGAACTTCTGAAATCTTCACCGACACGGTTCAAAGTCAGGCGTCTCGATGAAACCCTGGCTGCCAGAAATCCCTGTCTGCGCGGCTAATATGCACACCACTGTCAAAGATATCGGGGTCATGGCTTATACCATGGCCCATCAGATGCAGTTGCAAAGTGTCGAGCGGCAGAGGAATGGCGATGATGATACCGAGGAGCAGATACTTATTACAGAGCATCCGCCTGTCTATACCCTCGGTAAAAACGGCAAACTCACCAGCCTGATGAAGAGCCGGGCGGAGATTGCGGGCAAGGGCATCGACATCGTGCATACCGAAAGGGGCGGGGACATCACCTACCATGGTCCCGGCCAGCTGGTGGTTTATCCAATCCTCAATCTGCGCCGGCGCAAGCTTTCGGTGACCGGCTTCATCGATATTCTCGAGCAGATAATGATTAATACGGCGGCCGACTTCGGTGTCGATGCCACCCGCGATGAGCGTAACAGAGGCATCTGGGTCGGCGATAATAAGATCGGCAGCGTCGGCATCAGGGTGCGTCACGGTATAAGCTTTCATGGCCTGGCCTTAAATGTTAATCTGGCCCTGGAGCCTTTTTCCTGGATTCGTCCCTGCGGGCTGGTCGGGGTCGGCATTACTTCGCTGGAAAAAGAGCGGGGTACTGTGTCGCTGGAAGAGGTAAGGGAAAGCATGCGCAGGCATATCACCATATTGCTTTGTAATCAGGAGGAAAAAAGGGATGAAGCCATTGCAGCAAGAGCAGCCGATCAAATTGGGTAAACCCAAATGGCTCAAACGCAAACTGCCGACAGGGCCGGAATATGAAGAAATCAGGAAGCTTCTGAAAAACGGCTGCTTGACCACGGTCTGCCAGGAGGCGCAGTGCCCCAATCAATTCGAATGTTTTTCCAAGGGTACGGCAACCTTTATGATACTGGGGGAAAAGTGTACCCGGAACTGCCGCTTCTGTGCCGTCGGTAATGGGCCGGACGGCCCGCCCGATGATACCGAGCCCCTGCGTGTTGCCCAGGCGATAAAAAAAATGAAGCTCAAATACGCCGTCATCACCTCGGTGACGCGAGATGATCTGGAGGATGGCGGTGCCTCTTTTTTCATCTCGACCCTCAATGAAATACGCAGCCAGTCGCCCGGGACGCTGATTGAAATCCTTATTCCCGACCTCCAGGGAAACTGGGCTGCCCTCCGCCGTATCGCTGCGGCACGGCCGGATGTCCTCAATCACAACATTGAAACGGTTGCCCGGCTTTATTCTGAGGTTCGCCCTCAGGCGATATATGCACGATCCCTGGAACTTCTCGCCGAGGTGAAGAAGAGTTATCCCAGGATGGTGACCAAAAGCGGCATTATGGTGGGACTGGGAGAAACTTTGGAAGAATTGGAAACGGCGATGGATGATCTTCTGCAGGTTGACTGCGATATTCTTACCCTCGGACAATACCTGCAACCATCGCGACACCATCTGCCGGTGCATGAGTTTGTAACTCCGCAAATGTTTGCCGACCTGCAGGACATCGCCTTGCGTAAGGGTTTCGCGGGAGTTGCCTCAGGGCCGTCCGTGCGCAGCAGTTATGAGGCTGGGGTTCTTTATAAAAAAGCCTTGGAAAATCAGAGCTCTTGAACCCATATCCCGACAGGCTGCACGAAACTCTAAGATGGCTGGATAAAAGGTATGATTGCGGAATAAAAAAACATCCTGTCGTTCATATGCCCCTGTATCTGCGTCAATTCCATGTGCCGCTTCTTCTTGCTGCATTGATCTTTTGCCTCTCCAGCCTCATCGTCCTGGGAATATCGGTCAGTCCCTCTTCCGCACAGCAGGCCAATTCTACCGAAGAAATAACCGTTCCCGCTGAAGGCAGTGGCGATAGAATCAATATTCTACCGGCTGCCGACGATGAGGCCATTGAAGAACGGTTAATCAAAATCCTCGAGGCCACCGGGTGGTTTGTCGATATCGCCGTCGAGGTCGAAGAGGGTGTGGTCTTTCTGGACGGAAGCACGAATACGGAAGATTATCGCAAATGGGCCGGCGAGCTTTCCCGGAAGATTTCAGATGTTGCCGCTGTGGTCAATCGTATCCAGATCATCGAGCCTTCCGTCTGGGACATGACTCCGATGTTCAATGAACTGCACGGAATGTGGAAAGCTTCTCTCAAGAGGCTGCCGCGCCTGGGGGTGGCTGTCGCGGTTCTGCTCCTTTTCCTGCTGGTTGTCAGAGTTGTCGTCAATTACTTCAGTAAAATTTTAAGCAGTCACATGAAGCCGCTGCTGCGCGATGTGGCATCGCGGATCCTGACGATTCTGGCCATCCTCATCGGCTTTTACTTTGCTCTGCAGATCGCCGGACTTTCACGCCTTGCCACCACTGTCCTTGGGGGGACAGGTATTGCCGGACTTGTTGCGGGAATTGCCTTTCGCGATATCCTGGAAAATTATCTGGCAAGTATCCTGATCAGCATTCGTAATCCTTTCCGTATCGGCGATATGGTCGAGATAAACGAGCATACCGGAGTCGTCGAGAAGGTAACCACCCGGGGAACGGTTCTGATGAACCTGGACGGCAATCATGTGCAGATTCCAAATTCCATTGTTTATAAATCGATTATCCGCAACTATACCGCCAATCCCAATTGCCGGGGAATGTTCGAGGTGGGGATAGGATTCGACAACGAAATCTCCTCTGCCCAGAAAATTGTGTTTGCAATACTTGTTGAACATCCAGCGGTGCTCGACAATCCCGAGGCTCTGGTTCTGGTCGACAGCCTTGGCTCGGCTACAGTGAAGCTGAAAGTCTATTTTTGGTATGACGGTACAGTCCATGACAAATTGAAACTTAAATCCTCCCTGACGCGCTTGGTCAAACGTGCCTTTGAAAAAGAAAATATTTCCATGCCTGATGAGGCCAGGGAAGTGGTGTTTCCCCAAGGGGTGCCGGTGCAAATGGAACAGCCACAACCGGTTGAGCGGGTACAGCAAAAAGAAAGTATCGATCCCCTGAAATCGGAAGAACTCAGCACTACCTCTGAGGGCGATTTGTCCAGCGAAGATATGCAGCTGCGGTTGCAGGCCCGGGCTTCCAGAACTCCTGAAGAGGGGAAGGACCTGCTTCAGGAAGAATGAATGTTTATTCCAATGTTGAGCTAACGCGAAGACATCTTTACGTCGCTAAAAATATATAGTAGATCCACAGCAGCATAAGGATCACTTCAGCGACGGTATCGAGAAGATAAACAGGAGAAATAACTTTTTTGGCGACATAGAAAATTTCAATCAGTGTCAGGCCGAGCGCACTGCCGAAGGCCAGCAGAAAGGTGCTGTAACGGATTTCGTTGCCGAGGGCATCGAAGAGTAAAGAAACAGCAATAACAGCTATCAGTATACCAATTGTTTTCACCAGCCACTGATCCGTCTTGGGACCGGTTATCTTCATAAAGCTGCCCATATGCAGCAGCGGCCAGATCCCCGAAACGAAATAATATATACCTTGAATTACGGCCAGGTTTTCAATTGACATGGCTCACCCGCTGCACTGGTATTAACCTGCTGAAAAACACTGCCTCGCTCTGCTATTTCAAATATCAGCGGCCCTGCATCGCCAGTGGCATCTTCTTGATCAATATCTCACCATGATCTGTACCATGGTTAATCTTCACTCGATCTAACCATTAATACCGGTACTCCACCTCCCCGCATTACTTTATCAGCAACACTCCCGATGGCGAATCGAGAGAGGCCGCTTCTTCCATGAGTTGCCATGGCAATCAGATCTGCGTTCACCTCTTTTTCAGCCTCTATTATCGCTTCCGCAGGATTCTCATTAACCGCAACTTTACATGCTAGAGCTATCTTCGTGCTTTGCAGGCGCCTGCTCACTCTCTCAAGATAGGCTTTTGCTTCATCTTTGAATTTCGCCAGCTCTTCCTCCGTGTAAGGGATTGAAACACTTCCTCCGCCTTGATAACTAATGTTATGCCGAACGGTAGTTATCACATGAAACAACGTAATTTCGACAGTTTCACCAGGAGCTAATCGAGAGATGAGTTCATCTACGTAGGAAAGAGCCGCTTCACCTAATTTTGAGCCATCCAATGGCATAAGTATTCTCTCTGACATATCTGACCTCTTTGTTAAGGAAGCTTCAAAAGTATCGTTTAATAGTACTTATTATTTTATCTCTTGCTTGATAAGCAAAATGCAGTGAAAAACCTCATTGCTGTTCTCCATCAAGCATTTGCCTTTCTTCTATTCTATCAAAGGAAGTTCTTGGTTCAAAAGGAAAAAGTTTATGTGGGCTCACGTGAGGGTCAAATGCAGGCAGGCAATATGAACTCAGCCTGATTTTTGTAATCCGCTTTCGTAGATGTTTATCTTGAGAGAGCTGGTTTGCTGTCCTGGTAACTATATTGCATAGGGGATAATCCAGTCCGAATTCATGATTGATCTCCTCCAAAACAGCATCTTTTTCTTGCAAGATATACCGTCACATCGCGCGGCTTAATCTCAATATTCCTGCAATAAGGGCCTTAAATCAGCCAGTTTGTCAAAGAGGTGCCAGACATAATTGCTTGTTCCGTTGACTCGGTGTGGATGTAGGTCTTCAAGGGCGGGGTCATAGCAATATCTCTGGAATGCCTCCCGGGATTCCCACTCAACGACTATGAGTACCGATCTGGGCGCTATGTCTCCTGCTACAGTCTCTCGAAATTTCCCAAGAGCGACAACACATCCCCCATGGGCCTGCACTTCTCCGGCCGAACGTCTCGAATACGCCAAATATTCTTCTTTATCGGAGACATTGAACAAATTTAATGCGTAAACCGGATTACTCATCACCTCACCTCCAAACAGTTTTTTCGATTCACAACCTCAAGGGCGCGGTATTTTTTGCGGCGTGACGTTTTTAGTGCATCCGACGCCAGTGAATAGTCATGTGGTTCTTTCTACTTCAGGGAATATCTTGTCAATCAATGTTCTTGCCTCGTTTAACCATTCCTGCCGCTCGCTTTCCGTGCTGTCCACCACTGTGCTGAATGTACGGCGATAAAAGTTATCAACTCCGCATAAGCCGAAGATGCAGTTCCGCCATATTGTCTCGAGCGGGTCTGCAAAGATTTGATGTTCCCTTTCCGGCATGGTGTTTGAGGTGTTGAAGACGACAGCGGCTTCCGCCTGTAACAGGCCATTTGGGATACCTTCGCCGGAATCGCCTTCCAGAAATTCGTAAGCTATCCCCGGACGGATCACCCGATCAATCCAACCCTTCATTATCGCCGGAGGCTGCCCCCACCAGTTGGGATGAATGACAATAATACCGTCTGCCTCTCGGACTTCCTCGCAATGGCTTTTAACTGTCTCCGGCAATACTGCTTCCTTCGCAATCTCCTCACTTGCGAGCAGAGGGCAAAAGTTTTCCGCATAGAGGTCGTGGAAAGATACATCGTGCCTGTTAATTTCGAGCTGCTCGACGAGGATCGATGCAATTGCATGATTGAAGCTCGCCTTATCAGGATGAGCAAGGATGACTGATATTTTCATGGTTTCCGTGTTTTTTATAAGATTTTCTAGACAGACCTCTTCAAATAGCTCGTTAGCCAAAATTCACTTTTTGAATCAAGGCATTAAACGTCAATGAGCCTTCGGTGGTCAAGAGCCAGGCTAAAGCGCCGCAGTTGATCAAAACCGTTGCCCAATATACTGCTTTGAAAGAGATTTTTTTAGATTTATGTCTCAGTTTGTTTTGAGCAATAAGCGCGCCAGGCCAACCGCCGATAAGGGAAATCAAATGCAAAGTGCTTTCCGGCGTTCTCCATTCATCCCATTGGGCTGCAGATTTGTCCTTTTTGTACATTACGAAAGCCGCCAGACTAAAAATTGTGTAAGCACCCATAATTATGATAGACAGCTTATTGATTATCACCAATATGCCGATGACTGTGAAAAATGTGCTTGAGAACATTATTGAGAATAAAAGCTGACTATCAGCCTTGTTAATTTTTTTATGCCCTTTCAGTGGATAAATATTAGTAGCATAAGTTCGCCCTCTTGGGTCAGTTTTTCGGTCAAATGTGACTGATAGACCTTGAATCGGTCGCTTATGCTCTTTACTGAAATCATTGACATGAATAAAAATATTTTTTCCACCGGATCTTGATGTTATGAAACCGTAACCTTTTTCATCGTTCCACGTAGTGATTTTTCCGATTTCTGATTCCATTATTTCTGTTGTCCAGTGATGGTTATTGTGCGGGCTCATCGAACCCGCGTCTTTTCCGGGGCCTCAAGGAGCCGGACTTCAAGGCGCGACTCGTCAGGAAGACCGACCCTCTCCAAATCTCACCCACTCATAGAAGAGCGGTCGCACTCGGATAGCCCGCGGATCACGCGGCAGGGATTGCCGGCCGCAAAAACCGCGTCGGGGATATCCTTCGTCACGACGCTTCCGGCTCCGATCACGGAGCGCGGGCCGATTCGCACTCCCGGGCAGAGAATAGCTCCGCCGCCTATCCATACATCGGAGCTGATCTCGATTGACTTGGCGAACTCCTGCCGGCGTCGGAGTTCCGCATCGAGCGGGTGGGTTGCCGTATAGATCTGCACGGCCGGACCGAAGAGTGTGTAGTCCCCAACTGTGACGCGGGCAACGTCGAGCACGACGCAGTTGAAGTTGAAGAATACCCGCTCGCCAAGCTCTATGTTCGTCCCGTAGTCGCAGAAGAAGGGTGGTTGCATCCAGACCGTGTCGCCGCCCTGGCCGAAGAGCCGGCACAGGATATGCCGGCGCTCCTCCTGTTGCTCCTCGCGAGTGGCATTAAGATCCTGGCAGAGATCCCTTGCGCGGTTTCGCCCTCGGACGAGTTCTGCATCGAAAGGGTCATATAGCTCCCCCCTCAACATCTTTTCCCTTTCTGACAACATATCACCTCTCTCTCAGGCATACATATGATGATTAGCTCGATCAGATTCGACCTCACCTTCTGTAATAGCAAAGGTCTGGCGTGGCCACTGGAGTGTTTTGTGTGCCCCCGGCATGGGTGTGAACTAGGGGGGACCGTCCCCATGTGTGATCCTGTGTTAAGTCCTTTGCTTGACATGAAATACTAACCTCTGGCAAGAGCATAACAGACCGGCAATGGAGTGCGGCGGGATTGCCAGTCCGAGTTGATCCGGTGGTTAGTCCAAATCATATTATTGCTTACAGCCTTTCGATTCCATTGCTTTTCTAACCGCTTCCTTCTCACCTCTTACATTCGCCAGTTCAGATGCTTCTACACCATCACCTTGACCATAACCCCACCAAAACGCTTGGATTTCGCTTGTCTTAATCCTTTGTTCTTGAGCTATGATCAACTGATTTTCCCGACGAGCCAATGAGGCCATCTCTGCAGCAATTTCATCGCAAGTGAAATTCTTATAGTTAAGACCTGACGTGTATGAGCCTGTAATTTGGGAGGGGTGAGTAGGCATATTCATGCAACCAGCGAGCATTATTCCAATTGTGATAACTAATACAAAAAAATTCAGTTGATTCTTCATTAGTACTTCTCCTTGTACGGGCTAAAATGCGGAGCCTCCAGACTTTTGTATGTTAATCGAGATGCGTAGCGACAGGTTTAGCTTTTAAGTTCAACGGCACAGGGGATACGGAGCTCTGCTACTGCAGATTAGCTCTTTCGTCGCTGCTAAGCTGCTGTTTTCAGCAGAACGCCAGCGGCCCCGTGGCGACTGGAACGCTGTGTTATGCGTCGCTCCCCGTTCAAACCCGCGAGGCGATCACCAGAGTAAGCAAGAGCCGTGATTAACTTCCTCGCGCTCCCACTTGATCTGAAACTCGATTTCCTCTTGATCATCCGAACGCTCATGCTCAATGAAGAATTCAGCCCGGACAGGCACATAGATGCGCTCACCTGCAATCTGTATCTCGAATCGCTTGCCCTGTTCTATGGCGTCGGCCAGACGCCGCAGCTTGGCCACGAATTCGGCTTTCGGATATTCTTTCTCTACATCTCGTTCTGGTTTCATGTTCATGTGTACTCGCTTGAGTGTTTTCTTTTATGAGACAGGAGTTGGAAGATGTCAAGATTCATCGCCTGGTCATGGTTGAAGGGAGATATGGCTGTGAAGGTCTTGACACCTTTAGTCATTTTTATGTTTTTGATTGCATCCAAAATCTAATGCAGTGCATGGTTCAGTACCGTTGACCCAAGCATCGTGACCAGGAGTCAGTTCAAAGGCATCACCAGGACCAACGATTTGCACTTCGCCACTTGCACTTTTTACGACGAAACTTCCCGATATGACGTAACCAATGTGATTTTGACTAGGCTTGCCTGTTTGCTTGCCTGCATGCTTTGACCAGAACCAACCTGGCTTGTAAGTACCCAACCCAACATATGAGGTTCTTAGATTTTCCGCTGATCGAGTGCTTCCGTCGATAAATTCTCTGGTATTTTTAGAAATCTTGAGACTCTTAATTACGATTTCTTTCTCCAATTTGTTCTCCTTGAAAAGTGTATAGAGAACGGTTTGCTCACCGAACCGCCGCGCTATTTGCCGGTCCGGTGCAGCAGGTGGTTATCTATTATATTTTATGGTTTATTTTTGTTTTTTCCTCATTGCTGCTGATTTTACTCCTAAGTACAAGAATAAAAGAAAGAGTATCAACAAGGGCGATATCATCAATGGTGTCTCAAATCTGTCATATACATAAGTGCCATCTATGATTTTCTTGCAGTTTTTGAGATACAAAGAGCCAATAAACCAGCACACTACAAGTAGACTTGCCATAAACATTAGTATTTTAAATACTTTCGATGTTTTCTTGGCAAAATCCATTTGAGCAATTCAAAGTTTCTCTTCTTCAGATAACGTGAAACTCTGCGGATCGCAGCTGTTTGCGTTTCCGCAGCAACGCTTTGTGTGCGCCCGGCATGGGCGTGAACTAATGGGGTTAAAGTCCCCTGTGTGTGATCCTGTGTTAAGTCCTTTGCTTAACATGAAATACTAACCTATGGCAAGAGCATTATCGCGAGGTAGTGTTTGGAGGAATTGGAGCGGAAATCATGAGCTGAAAGCGAAAGTGACTGAAAGGAACGGTAACCCGGATGACTAAACTGTGGGCTCAACCTTTCCCGCAGGCATCCTGATATTGAGGTGCTTATATTGACACAGAGGGATCGACAAACCGACAGACCAGTCATGACAAGAGTCAAGCAAAAATTCGACCCTAATCTCGAGGCTCACCTTCTAAATAAGTATATAGGGCAGGCTGAGCATTTTCATGATGAAGGCCGAGGCAGGAATTTGTGTAATTTACTTGACTTCATAAGGAACATCGGCAATGCTTGGATGCGTACGGTCGGAAGAATCCGACTGCACGTATTGACATTTTGGAGCGCTTATAATGCGCAAACTATTCTCAGGGCGGGGTGGAATTCCCCACCGGCGGTGATTCCACAAGTGGTAAGCCCGCGAGCGCCCGCTGCCCGGCAGCGGGGACCAGCAGATCTGGTGAGATTCCAGAGCCGACGGTTAGAGTCCGGAAGGGAGAGGATAGCGCAGCGACCTGGAAGTATTGCCGATCCAGGAGCTGTCAGGCCATGCATCCGCATGTCCGTGAATACTCCTGTGCCCTGATTCTGGTAACACGAAAGGAGGATTACCATGAATCAGTCTTCAGTACCTTACTCATCAAGCAGCATCATAAAAAACAAGGAAACGGGAAGTAGTTTAAAGGCCGATAAACCAGGCAGCATCTCCTGTTTAGCGGGACCGATCTGCCAATTCGGTAATGCAACCGAACGGGTGGAAAAAGCACTTGCAGCTCTGCAGGCGGGTGAAGGTGTTCTTGTCGTTGATGATGAAGACCGTGAAAATGAAGGGGATTTGATCTATTCCGCTGAACATCTGACGCCGGGTCAAATGGCGTTGATGATACGTGAGTGCAGCGGAATCGTATGTCTATGCCTCACCGATGAAAGAGTAACAAAGCTTGGGCTCTCCCCGATGGTCGCCAATAACAACAGTGCCAACCAGACTGCCTTTACCATATCAATAGAGGCCAGAGAAGGCGTGACCACTGGTGTATCCGCAGCCGACAGAGTCACCACCATAAAAACAGCTGTCGCAGAAGATGCCAAGGCGGAGGATCTCTGTCATCCCGGTCATGTCTTTCCTTTAAGAGCTCGGCCCGGTGGAGTGCTGGAACGGCGCGGTCATACCGAAGCCACGGTTGATCTTATGAAGCTTGCCGGCCTTGCACCGGCCGGGGTGCTCTGTGAATTGACCAACCTCGATGGCAGCATGTCGCGCCTTCCCGAAATTGTTGCCTTTGCGGAGAAGCATGATATGGTTGTGCTGACGGTAGAGGATATCGTGGAGTATCGAGAAGCCATGATGGTCCCGGCCTGACTGGACAAGGCTACAGCGATATAACTCCTGACGATCACTGAATTTCCCGACTTTCTGGAGAATTCGGACAGTCGATGAGACAAAACTTCAAGCAGTTGTAAATTGAAAGGATGATGACTGCGAGGAGTGGAGCATATTCTCCGCTCCTCGTAGATTAGTCTTTTCGTGTATTCCGGTTTCCTGGCGGCTTTCCTTCATTTTATTTCTCCTCCAGACATGTAAACAGGAGTCGGCAGGTAACAAGAGTCAAGCAAAGATTTGACCCCTATCCGACCCCCTATCCACCTATCCAGGACTTATATCAGTCAAGAAACTGTGGAGTAGGATTCACTACCCGGCTACGGCTCGGTAATCTTCGTGAAACGCCTAGTGCGGACCCGCATGCTAGGTGTTGTGGGGGCTGGGGGGAGCAAAACCCCCGGCTACCCGATTAAGATTTTAATGTTGTTAAATATTAAGTGGTTATGCGGTCTAGTTTGTTTTGATCCCAAAGACTTCTAAAATTTCTTTTGTATCATTCATTATTCGTATAATTCTGTCTTCAATTCTTAGCAATTTTGTCCCATCTTTTGGCTTTAGAGAGTAATCACTAGGTTTTATCGTATTTTTCCTAGCCACATTATAAAGGTCCAGATCGAGGACTTCACCTTTGATTAATTTCTTTTGCCAACCTGGAGGTAGCTCTCCAGTTTTTTCATATTTTTTCTGCAAGCCTGGTGGTAATGCCTTTTGTTTTTCCGACTTATCTTTATTTTTTGCAAGGGCAGGAACAGATAAGGAGAGCAAGAGCATAAAAATCACAATTTTCTTCATGTTAACCTCTAATTTGATAGTGATTTATCTTTGAATCTCATAACGCTTAAATCAGCCGCGATTTTTTTCGTCGGCTGTATTTTTTTGTGTGCGCCCGGCATGGGCGAACTAACGGGGTTAAAGTCCCCTGTGTGTGATCCTGTGTTAAGTCCTTTGCTTAACATGAAATACTAACCTATGGCAAGAGCATTATCGTGAGGTAGTGTTTGGAGGAAGTTCACAGCCCGGCTTATTTGCAGGCGATGAGCCACACAAAACACACCTAAGATTATCTCGTTTCATGATACGCTGATATGACCACGGGTGCCGACTTCTTTTGTCAAAGACAAGCATGCCCGTCTCCTTGCTTTTTCATCTTGCTCCAGATACAAAAATACAATAGGGTATCTGGGCGCATCATGATTTTTTTTGTACTATCTCTGAAAGTTAGTAAGTGGTGTCTTCCGACATAGACTTTTACGATATGAGCAACCATCGACAACAGCTGCTTCGCTGGGCTGAACAGGGCAGCATACCAGCCGACAAAATGGATGCGGCACTGAAAACAGCAGGCCTTCTTCCCGGAACACGGGATTGGAGCCGTTTCCTTGGCCGGTTGCTGCTTGTTGCCGGCATGCTGTCGCTTGCCGTCTCGGTACTCTTCTTTTTCGCCTTCAACTGGCATTCTCTCGGACGGCTCACCAAGTTGGGCCTCATTGAATCGTTGATTATCCTCTCGCTTATCGGCTACTGCTATTTCGGCGGCAGCCGACTGACTGGGAAAATCATTCTTACCGTTGCAATGATCCTCCTTGGAGTATTGATGGCGCTTTTCGGCCAGATATATCAGACCGGGGCAGATACCTGGCAGCTTTTTGCCGGCTGGGCTCTATTGGCATTCCCCTGGGTGCTCATCGGCCGTTTCGCCCCGTTGTGGCTGTTGTGGGCCGTACTGGTCAATTTCTGGGTCTATCTCTATAATACTACCTTTCCTCCTCTGTGGTGGGCTTTCTCCTCCACTGAGACAACGCTCTGGACCAGCTTTTTCTTCAATACGCTTCTGCTTATTCTCTGGGAGATGGGAACGAAATATTTCTCCTGGCTTGAAGGTCGCTGGGCCATCCGCCTGCTTGCCGTTGCCGGCGGGACGGTGGCCACCATGATCGTCATCTTCACTATCGTTGACCGGCACCAGGCCGGCGGCTGGAATATCCTGCTCTATCTCGGCTGGTGTACAGGCATATATCTGGGTTATCGGCATTTCAGGCATGACCTTTTCATGCTGGCGGGTCTATGTCTTTCGATCATTATCGGTACAATGGTCCTGCTCGCCAAAGTTCTGCTCGACTCCGGCAATGCCGGAGGATTTCTGTTTATCGCTCTTGCCATGGTGGCAATGTCGGCCATTTCGGCGGTGTGGCTCAAAAAGGTCCATGGGGAGACAGTCGGATGAACAACGATACCTCTCTTCTCTGGCGGCGCTTGCGGGATGCCGATATCGTTGCGGGCGACTGCCCGGAAAAGCAGCAGGATTCGTCGCCCTGGTATATCCGGGTCATGCTCGGTATTACAGGTTGGCTGGCTGCCCTGTTCCTGCTTGGGTTCGTCGCCGTCGGCCTGCAGTTTATCATCGAAAACAAGGCCCTAGCCACTATTTTCGGCGCTCTGGTCATGGTGGTAGCCTTTGCCCTTTTCCGCAAGGGGAGTAACGAATTCATCGAACAGTTCGGCCTGGTCCTCAGCCTGACCGGCCAAGCCCTGTTCCTCTTCGGGATCATCGACGCAATCGGCTGGCATGGGCCTGCTCCATGGTTTATCGGCGCCGGTCTTCAGGTTATAGTGATCTTTTTGATGGCCAATTTTCTCCAGCGCTTGCTGGCCGGCTACTTTTTCATCGTCGCACTCTCGGCGGCACTCTCCTATTATGGCGGGGTTTCACTTGCCCTTGCTTTCGCCGCTCTACTGGCCGTTCTGTTCTGGCTCAACGAATTTCGCTGGGGGAGTCTGGGAATACTTCTCCGACCCGCAGCCTACGGGGTGACCATCTCTCTTCTCCAGATAAAGGGCCAAACCGTGCTGGATGAGGTGGCCGACCTTTTTCTGAGAAGTCATGGAGAAAACACATTCGTTCTGCCGGGAAGGCTGGACGAGGTTGTCCTGGGGTTCCTGCTGGTTGCCGTTTCCGCCAGGATTATGCACCGCTATGGCACAGGGTGGACCGATGGCAGAATGCAGCTGGTGATCCTGCTGGCGGCAGCCGTTGCCGCTGTCTCTTTCGAGGCACCGGGGATATCGGTTGGACTTACCTTGATTTTACTGGGTTTTGGTTCCTTCAATCGGATTGTTCTGGGGCTCGGTATTGCCTCGCTGCTCCTTTACATCTCGGCCTATTATTATTCACTCGAAACTACTCTTCTCCATAAATCGGCGACATTGGCGGCAACGGGCGGTATCCTTCTGCTTGTTCGACTGGCGGTTTCGAAATGGCTTTTCACCGGAGTAAAGGAGGTAGGCCATGAGTAAACCGGCACTGGTGGCAATCCTCGCAGGAATGCTCACCCTTGGCATCATAAATTACTCAATTTACCAAAAGGAAACGCTGCTCAAGGAAGGCGACGTTATTTTTCTCCAGTTGGCGCCGGTGGATCCACGGTCACTTATGCAGGGTGATTATATGGCGTTGCGGTTCGTCATGGGCAACGAGATACGAAGTGCGTTGGCCGGGCAGCATGACAAAAAACAGCCGGACAACCTGGCACCACGAAACGGGCGCGTCATCGTCAGTCTGGACGCCAACAGAGTGGCAAATTTTCAGCGACTGGGCGAGAGCAGCAGGGCGCAAAACGAGAGGGTTCTCAACTTCCGTTTGCGCAACGGCAGAGTCAAGTTTGCAACTAATGCCTTTTTCTTTCAGGAGGGAACAGCACCGGACTATGAAAACGCCAGGTACGGTGAATTTCGCCTCAACAACGAAGGAGATCTCCTGCTCACAGATCTGCGCGATGAATCGCTCCAGCGGCTTGGTCCATCCGGCAGACCTTAGGTATCTCCAAAATATCCGGCTATGTTTAATTCGATAAGTTGCAGCATATTCCCTAAAACTCATCTATGGGCATTCATGTTATGAAAAAAGATAATCGTTCAGCTCTTTATCTGTCAAAATGTCTCTGCTTCCTCATCGTCTTCCTTTCTTCTGCCATCTGCGTTCAGGCAGACGGGGACAGCCGCAAAGCCACGCCGGAGGAGCAGGCTTATCATCGCCGCGTCCAGGATCTTTTTGCCGCCTCGCTTAATGGTAACCCTGTAGAGGGTTGGGAAACCACACGGCAAACAAAAATGAAGGATCTCGAAACCGTTGGAGAGGGCAGTGAGGTCTGGCCGATGAAGCTTGAGTATCATCTTGAATGGACCGATGTTGTACGACAGCGGCAGGCACAGGAAGCCGCAATGACAAAAATCTCGGAGGTTGCTGCCGGATCTGCGATAAGTGATGGACAGATGGAGGAGTATGAACAGCTGGCCGCAAAAATTGCCGAGGCCGCAGCCTCCGGTAATATCGCAGCGATACAGGCTCTGCAGGAGGAGATGGAGCATAAGGCTGCGCTCATGAACCAGAAATTTGAGGCTATGGACGAGCAGGTTGCCTCGATCAATCGGGCGGAGTCTCCAACCGATACTTATGTCCATCTGCGTCTCTTTGCCAACAGACTTTATCAGGATATTGATCCGAAAGCGGAACGCATCACCGTTGCAGGCCAGCCGGCCTTCAGGACCGAGGGATATTATTCCTCATCGGGTACCTGGAATGAAGGATCAACCATGGTTTTTCTGGGCGGCAGGTGGTTTCCTCCTCCTGGAGAATCCGCATATCAGTTTGCCAATGAAGAGGGCGCACCGCAAACCAAGCTCCAGACAATTGTTGTTTGGCTGGAGGCTGATCCGGAAAGAGCTGCTGCTATTTTCGAGATGATCGATTGGCGGGCACTTCAGGGTGCTCTCGGGCAACCATAGAAAGAAAGCCCCAATCTGGAGAAGTCGCGGTCTATCGCCTATTTCGCCCCAGTATGGCATCTGGCCGATGTTGCGGGAAAATTTCTACATCCAGCCTTTTCTCCTGAAAAAGCGCAGCATAACTCCTGCCACAGCGATCATGATGCCCCATAAAATAAAGTAGCTGTATTTGTACCGCAGCTCAGGTATATAATCAAAATTTGTTCCATATATCCCGGCAATAAAGGTAAGAGGTATAAAAATTGCCGCGAAGATTGTCAGCACTTTCATTATCTCATTGAGCTTGTTGCCGACAGTAGTATTGTAGATATTAAGTTGGTCGGAAAGCATTTCCCTGTAGCTGTCGAGGGCTTCGCTTGCCTGGGAGACAAGATCCTGCAGATCCTTGAGAAAAGGCAGTGTCTGTTCCCGGAAAATATTTGTATCACTCTTGGCTAAATTGATAACCAGTTCCCGGGTGGGGCGGATCACTTTGCGCAGGTAGTTTATCTCTCTTTTATAATTTGTTATCTGATTAAGAGTTTCCTGGCTGGGATCAGTGAGAACCGCCTCCTCAAGATCTTCAGTATTACTTCCTATGGCCTCTATTGCAATTATGTAGTTGTCGACGACGGTGTCGAGCATGGCATAAGCGAGATAATCAGCGCCACATTCGCGGATTCTGCCACGATGCTTGCGGAGCCTTTCCCGTACCGGATGAAAAATGTCGGCAGGCTTTTCGTGAAAGGAGATGAGATAGTTATTACCGAGTATGATCGAGAGCTGATCCCCCTGAATGATTTCACTTTCTGGATCGAAACGGAGCATTTTCAGGACAATGAAGAGGTTTTCATCGTACTCTTCAAATTTCGGTCTTTGGCCCGTATTGAGTATATCCTCCAGTGCCAGAGGATGAATTTGAAATATCTCGCCAAGTGTTTTTAGCTGAGCGGTATCATGCAGGCCGTAAATTCTGATCCATGTTATGGTATCCGAAGCTATAAATCGCTGGGTTTCTCTTATTTCCTCGATATCCAGTTCTTCAAATTGAGTGGAATTGAAAGTTGTGACCTGGATAATGGTCTGTTCGATTTTCTGATTGCCGATAAAGACGAGAGAACCGGGTACGTCGCCTGAGCTTTCCACTTTACTCCGTAAAAAACGAGCCATATGTGTTTTTCCTTTTTTCCTTGCCGGGTACTATGAATACCCTGCTGTCAGCTGCAGGATCAGTAACAATCCGATTAGTATTAAATCACCAACACAGCTGCGGGTAGTGCCGGAACTGAAAGAATCATGCAAGCGTATCCGTGAATTCAGCTTGACTCGAATTGACAATATGAACCTCACGCTGAGGAAACGGTATGGTCAACCCGGCTTGCTCGATTTCTTCTTTAACCCGTTTATTCAGATCCCATAATGTTTGCCAGTAATCGTCCACTGTTGCCCATCCTCTGAGATGCATGTTAATGGAACTGTCGCCCATGGATCCCACCAAAACCTGCGGGGCAGGTTCCTTGAGGAATCGCGGTTCAGATTGAATAATCGATTGAAGGACCTTGAAAGCGGTATCTATCGAATCGTTGTAGGAGATGCCCACGACTATGTCCATGCGTCTTTTGCCGTTGCGGGTATAATTCTTGATGCTGTTGCCCCAGATGGTGCTGTTTGGGGATGAAATATAGAGGCCGTCAAAGGTTTCCAGGATGGTGGTAAATAAGTTGATTTCCTGCACAGTTCCCATGGAGGAGTTGAATTCAATAAAATCACCGGCTTTATAAGGCCTCAGGAAAACAAGCATTATACCTGCAGCAACATTACTGAGAGTATCCTTCAGCGCAAATCCGATTGCTAAACCGGCAGCACCGAGAAGGGCGATAAGACTGGCTGTGTTTACCCCAAAAATATCGAGGATGAAGACGATACCAATCGTATATATCAGGTAGGTGGCCGTCGTGCATAGTATGGGAATCAGGGTGGCATCCATTCTGCTGATTTTCCCATCTTTTTTCTGTATCGTCCGTTTGAGTCCCTTGGCTATGAGAAAACTGGCCAGCAGAACGGCTATAGACAGTAAAAGATTATAGCCAATGCTGATTATCGTTACGGAATGGTTTGTCCAGAATGTCTCGATAGTTTGCATCATTTTGTTCTCCCTTATGTGATATGAAATCTACTTCCGGAACGAGTAAACCTGATTATCCCCAATCCTCTCAAGGCCAGAACCTGAGTTTCTAAGATTAGTAAACAATGTGGACTGATTTTCCCATTTTTTAAATCCATGCTTAACATGAAGCATCACCATCTGGCAAGATCTTGTCATGAGCTAAATTATATCTTTTAACTCCGGGAACATGGAACTGAATGATTGCTAAGAGGCCGCTGATGCCGTATTCTGCCTCTGATGGTATAAATATATTCTAACTGGAGGCTTTCTGCGGCTATGCGTTCACTTCCTTTTACTGTTTTAAGAGTTTTTCTGCCCTTTGCGGCAGGGTATTTTCTCTCCTATCTTTATCGGGTCGTCAATGCGGTGATTGCCCCGGACCTGATAGCGGATATCGGTGTAGGGCCTTCAGCTCTTGGGTTGTTAACGGCCGTCTATTTCATTTCCTTTGCCTCATTTCAGCTTCCTCTCGGAATTTTACTGGACCGCTATGGTCCGAGAAGGATCGAAGCGGCTCTTCTTCTCTTTGCAGGTCTCGGTGCTGTTTTATTTGCACGGGCGGAGAGTTTGACGGGGCTTGTTGTCGGCAGAGCCTTTATTGGTTTTGGCGTTTCCTCCTGTTTGATGGCGGCGTTTAAGGCCTATACTCTATGGTTTCCTAAAGAAAAATGGCCGATGGTCAACGGCTTTCAGATGGCTGCCGGAGGACTTGGCGCTCTGGCGGCGACCTCTCCGGTGGAAAGCGCTCTACAGTTCACCGACTGGCGCGGGATTTTTACTCTCCTTGGCGTGTTGACGCTGGTTATTGCGGTGCTTGTCTTTGTGGTAGTGCCGGAGAAGAAGGCAACCGCTTTAGGAGAGAGCTTCCACAGCCAGATGCGCGGCGTCCGCAAAGTCTTTACCAGCCAAGATTTTTGGCGAACAGCGCCGCTTACCACCATGTCACAGGCCGCCTTTCTCTCCATTCAGGGGTTATGGGCCGGACCATGGCTTAAAGATGTAGCCGGACTGAGTCGGGATGCTGTTGCCGATAACCTGTTCTGGATCGCGGTGGCCATGATAGCCGGTTTCATATCGCTCGGTTCCCTGGTTGAGCGGTTGAGCAGGGCAGGGGTAAGTGTTTTGACGACTGCCGTTACCTGTATGTCTCTTTTTATGATGGTACAACTGCTGGTGATCATAGCTCCGGAAGGCTTCGTGCTTCCCTTGTGGATGGCCTTCGGCTTTCTGGGGACTTCGGGTATTATCGCTTACTCCGCCCTGACCCGGTCTTTCCCCGTGACCTTATCCGGCCGGGTGACCACGGCGGTCAACCTGCTTGTCTTTGTCACAGCTTTTGCCGGGCAATGGGCAATTGGTGCAATTATCAGCTTGTGGCCTGTGGGCGAAGCCGGTGAATTATCTCCTGCCGGATTCAGCGCAGGATTCGGCCTTATGCTGGTGTTGCAGATACTCTGCCTGGCCTATTTTGTTTATGCCGGCCGCAGAATGCCGGTAAAATAACATGACCTTGGAGGAGATCATCACTATTACTATTGATTAATATGTAAATGAAGGAAAACAATGCACCAGAGAGTGTCAATGAACACTGTATATCATCAAAACGGATACAAGGTCTCCCTGGGGAAGCAGGGTGCGGACAGATATACCAAAATCAGTTATCCGCAACGCTATGGCCGGTATTCCGAGGTGGAAACTAAAGAGGCCATCTACCAGTTCAATGGGAACGCTGAGATCATCTTTGCCAGAGGAAAGGGAGAGACATGGCCGAACCCTCAGGAATGGCTCAAAAGAAGTGTCGGCAACGACTGGATCTATTACTCCACCGGCGGATATACCGGGGTTTTTGAGGCAATAGGAGAATTTTATCTGCCCAACCTGCAATACCCGACCAATGCCCTGATGGGCGGCAACCCCTTCGCCTCCGATCCCGTACGCCGCATTATAAACGAGTGGCATGATAATATTGTCAAGGTGAGAGGAGGGCTTGCCGGTGCCCCTCCGCAGGTAAAGGATTTCCTGGGTAAGGCAGTGGCCAATAATCCGGCGATACTTGCCGAAAAGGCGAGACGTCTCTTTCAGATCAGCGGCGGCAGGGTGACCGTGCTTCCTCCTGATTCGAGGCATGCCGACTACAATGTCATTCCACTGACAGCTGCCGAGGGCTGCCTTTATAAGTGCAGATTCTGCAAAGTCAAAACAGCCAGACCGTTTCAGGAGGTATCGAAAGCCGAGATAGAGCGTCGGCTCGATGAACTGGTGGAGCTTTACGGAGAGGATCTGAATAACTATAATTCTCTTTTTCTGGGTGAGCACGATGCCCTGTGCAGCAGCCGGGAACTGCTGCTGTACAGCGTAACCAGGGCGTATGAGCGCCTCGGTTTCGGTACGTCATATATGCGGGGCAGCAATGTTTTTCTGTTCGGCAGCGTAGACTCCTTTCTCAATGCGGAAGAGCAGCTTTTTGATGAGTTGCGCAGGCTGCCGTGCGAATTTTATATGAATATCGGCCTGGAGTCGGCAGATCAGGAAACCCTGGACAAGCTGGGAAAACCCATTTCAGCTGCGGCTGTGGAAGAAGCCTTTAAAAGGATGCAGAGCATCAATGCCGCCTATATGAATATCGAGGTGAGTGCCAACTTTCTGATGGATGCTTCCCTGCCCGATAGCCATTATCCCGCTACTCTAAGATTAATCCGGGATTCGATACCCCGCAGGAAACCCAAAGGCACCATTTACCTCTCGCCTCTGAAATTCGGGGCACCGTCCAGGGAACTTGTTTTGGCTTTCAATCGCTTCAAACTGCAGAGCCGCTTGCCGACATTTCTCTATATAATTCAGCGACTGTAAATTCAGGTGTTGAACCTCGTCCCTGTTACCGGAAAATCGAGTTCAAATAGATTCTTGATAATATGGTTGGAAAATGAATTTTACACCACGACTTTTACGCTTCGTCCTCAATGCTTATCCTCCATATTTTGGAACAGGCATTCATATTGACCGCATAGCGTGGGACTGGAGACGAATAGATGTTTCCATGAAATTGCGCTGGTACAACCGCAATGCCGTGAAAACCCATTTCGGCGGAAGCCTTTATGCCATGGTTGATCCACATCTCATGCTGATGCTCATGCAGCTGCTCGGCAAGCAGTATATTGTCTGGGATAAATCAGCAGAAATTGATTTTATACGACCGGGAAGAGGCATAGTTAAGGCGCAACTGGTAGTTACGGATCATGATCTGGAAAATATCCACGCCGAACTGAAAAGAAGGAGAAAGGTAATGCCGCAGTTCGAGGTGGATATTACCGATGAGGCTGGAAAGAAGGTGGCCAAAGTGGTGAAGACGCTCTACGTGAGGAAGAAGGAATAGCACGGACGAAGCCATAAAGAGGGCTCTTCCGGATCAGCGTGCCTTTGCTCTGCTATTTAAAAAGAATACCCTGAAAAACAAATTATTCATGTTGCAAAGAAACCTTTAAATTGTTGGGGTTCGCTGCGCCTACCGCCAACCTACCCTTTTTAAATTCGATTGCGGCAATCCGGCAGGTTGGTGCTGACGCAAGGAAGCCCAACGCTTTTCCTCACCGCCATCCTGATGATTGTGCGCCTGACTTTAACCTGATAATCCAAAAGAGAGGAGTATTTCTTGATGTGCTTGCAATGCCGGCTGTTGTATGAGACAATTTAGTACCTTACAGGTTGTTTCCTGTTTTTGGCAGGCAATTATCTGTCTAATATTTATCCAGCTCAGCTGGGTTAATATATAGCGGGTCTTTAATCAAATCACGATACAGGAGGGCTGGTATGAAGAAAATGAATCCGATAAAAACCGTAGTAACACCAATTGATTTTTCTGATAACGCGGGAACGGTGGTGGAATCTGCGGCCTATGTCGCGGGAACTTTTGGTGCTGCTCTCCATGTCATCTTTGTTGTCCAGAATTTTGAAGATTATTCGGGTTTTTTTGTTCCGCAGATGAATGTTCCCAATATTGAACATGAGCTTTTTACCGGAGCTGAAGAGCAGATGACAGCCTTTTGCCGCGAGCATAACGGCTATTTCGAGAAGGCAGGTGTTTCTATTATTGAGAGCAAGGTTCTGGTAGGCGATGTCTCTGAGAAAATTGTAGAATATGCTTCCGAGAAAAAGAGCGACTTGATCATAATGGGAACCCATGGCTACAAAGGTGTCGAGCGAATCATGTTCGGCAGTGTTGCCGATAAAGTCGTAAAAACGGCTAAATGTCCGGTGATGACAATCAATCCATATACCTGTTGTGAGTAAAAACAGTCGCCGCAAACATTAAAAACGATTCTTAGGGATTGAGCATATTTCTTGTCGGTTCATTCGGCAAAAAAATTCTTATTGATAATGAATATTGTTATTGAAAAGTCTGCTCAGTGTGTATATATAGATATGTCGAAACATAATTTTTCATTCAAACAAAATTAGGAGGACAAAGATGGCATCGACCACCGACAATTTAAAGGAAGCTTTTGCCGGAGAAAGCCAGGCCAATCAAAAGTATAGAGCATTTGCCCAGAAAGCCGAAAAAGAAGGGTTTGGCAATATCGCCAAGCTCTTTAAGACAACAGCCGAAGCGGAACGGATTCACGCAGAAGGTCATCTCAAGGCTCTTGATATGATAGCTTCCACCGCCGAAAATCTCGAGGCGGCAATCACCGGAGAAACCGATGAATTCACCAACATGTATCCGCCGATGGAAGAGCAGGCCAAGGAAGAAGGCCATAAGGCCAAGACCATGTTCAAGTTTGCTCTTGGAGCCGAAGAGGTACATGCCAATATCTACAAAAAAGCACTTGAGGCTGTAAAAAAGGGTGAAGACATGGATGTAAGTGAATTTTATCTTTGTCCAATCTGCGGGTATATTGAACTGGGTTCACCTCCCGAAAAATGCCCTGTCTGTAATGCCCTTGGAAAAGTTTTCCTGACCGTTGCCTAAACTGTCTCTTCCTAACCCGCAATGCTCCGGCCGGAGAAAGCTGCTGCTCTCCGGCCGTTGCTGTTTGCTCTGTTCTGATTATTCCTGAACTCAGAATTTTCTCGCCCCGTGAAAGAGGTGGCGGTGAGCTTTTTTATGGCTGCACTTGCCTAATGGCCAGCATTCCTCAGGTTGATAATAGTTTCCAAAAAATTTTCACAGGAGTAGCTTCATGATGGATTTTACCGGCATGGCCATCATTGTAACCGGCGGAGCCCAGGGGATCGGCCGGGCCATAGTGGAACACCTTTTGAAGCGTGATGCCTTCGTGATAATAGCGGATAGCGATCGGGAGGCGGGAGAAGAGCTGGCAGAGCATCTCAATGCGCCTGAGCGTCTCAGCTTTATTGAAACGGACGTAGGAGACGAAAAGGATGTCATCGCCTGTGTCGATCTGGCGGTCAAAACTTACGGTTCACTGGGCGGGTTGATCAACAACGCCGGAATATCCAACCCGCGGCAGGGCCCGGTTACTCTGCTGGATCTAAATGATTGGGAAACCATGCTGCGGACCAATCTGACTGGCTCATTCCTGATGGTTAAACATGCTGCGCCGCATCTGACACGACAGAATGGAGCCATCGTCAATATCGCCTCAACCCGGGCTCTGCAGTCCGAACCCAATACGGAAGCGTATGCCGCTTCAAAGGGTGGTCTTGTTTCTCTCACTCATGCCCTGGCTATCAGCTTTTCCGGTAGTATCCGGGTCAATGCCATTCTTCCGGGATGGATCGATGTAAGCTCCCTTAAAAAGAAATCACAGCGATATGATTCGCGGCTCAGCTGGGAGGATCATCGGCAGCATCCGGCGGGACGAGTCGGAGTCGGAGAGGATATCGCCGCTCTTGCTGCGTATTTGCTGAGCAGCGAGGCAGCTTTTATTACGGGTCAATCATTTGTCGTTGATGGCGGAATGACGAAAAAAATGATCTATGTGGAGTAGGAAAAACTTGATGAGCTTGCCGCTAAACTCGGCTAACAAGCCTCTTTTTGCGCGCACGAATCTTACTCTTTCCTGTCGCTTTTGATGATCGTATCAGGTATTGTCCCTGGCATACGGTACTCCGGTCTCGGCGACTCTATGCCTTTTCCGGGATCTTTCTGTTTGATAATATAGAGGGAATACAATGAAGTGGAATTTAGATAAAATTATCTTTCTTTACCAGCCGGATGTTTTCTTGGGTTCCTTCGACAGTCCTCAGATGCAGTTAAGGCACGAACAGGAGCTTGAAGAGAAACTCGTTAAAATCAAGGGTGCTCTGGCTGAGGAAGCCGACCCTCTAAAGGCTATGTATATTCTCAATCATAGAGATCATATTCAGTTTTTGACCAATAATATCGATGAATTTCGTCATTGCGGTAAATTTGAAGAAGCCGTGTTATTTTTATATGGCAAAGAAAACGCACCCTTTTCCTCGGGCGGAGATGCTGCATTATGGGAAAAACTTTTCAACCTCTGTGACAAGACCGGGCTGAGAAAATGCGGTAAACCCCTGTTTCCCGATTCTACCACAGCCTACAGAGGCTCGGTGACCGGATTCAGGAGAAGCCTGGCATGGACTCCTGATATAAAAAGAGCAAGAAGGTTTGCAGAGAGGTGGAAAGATACCTCTCAGGGAGGTGGGGAAATTTATGAGGTGGATATGAGCAAGGATGCGGTACTTGTCTATATGTCGGGCAGATCAGAGGATGTGATTATCTTATCCCCTGATTTCATCAAAACCGCCGACATCCGGCCATTTTCCGGATAAATGCCTTACTGCCATTCAATTCAACCGGGTTAAAAAATGCCAAAATCCAGTCCTGCCGCCAAGGTCTGGCCCAGTTCCTCCACATCCCCCAGATCCTTCTCAGTCGGATGGCCGACGATCCGCAGGTGCTCCTGGACCTTATTCCATTTGTAGCCGGCGGCAATTCGTTCTATCTGGGTGATTGCTTGGCGTCCATCATTGCCGGCGCATACAAAAATGACGTATGGAAGCCCGATGGTTTCGTTTCTGGCAAGCTCGTATGTACGATCAAAGAAATCTTTGATCATACCTGCCATCGTTCCGAAATATTCAGGAGAACCAATGGCTATTCCGTCACAGCCAAGCAGGTCTTCCAGGGTCGCGTCCGCTGCTTTTTTCAAGGTTACAGCAATATTTTCCTCCATCGCCGCTCCCTCTGCAAACCTGCGGGCCATAAGCTTCATTGTCCCGCCCTGTGAATGGTAAAGTATCAAAATTTTTTTCTGTGGAATGTTCACGGGCTGCTCCTGATGGTCGATGGCCTTGTTGCGGTGCTTTTAAGAGAATCCCGCATTTCGGTATGGACAAATGGATGTATTTATAGATATGCAGCTTATCGACGATGTTAGAAGGAAACTGTAAATTGTTGATGTTCGCCGGGCTCACCGCCATTTTTGGGTAATCGGACTCAGGAATGTACCCGAAAGGGGTTAGTTCCAAATTTAATCATAAGATTATTTTCTTGCCGAAACAACAGGAAAAAATCTCTCGGCATATACGGGTGCAGAAGGCAGGTAGAGAGATGAAGCACTCAGGAAACACCGGCAGCTATATCTGCTTGTACCAGATATTCATACTCTCAAGAGAACCTGAAATCTGCGTGTTGTTGATCAGGGTGCCGGCGAAAACATAGCCATTTGCCGCGAAGGTGATATTCATGCCGTAGCTGGTTGCTCTGGCAATGGTGTAGCAGGTCTTGATGCCGTCTTTTTTCATCAATCCTTCCAGCTTCTGCAGCAGGATCGTGGCCAGGCCCTGACCGCGATAGTCGGGATGGGTGGCAAAGTCGGTCATTTCGGCATTGGCCGCCTTCCTGTCGACTTCCGCCGAGGCCAGTGCAGTTAATTTTTCATCTTGCCATATGCCCGCATAGACAACATTTTCGGCCATAGTGCAGCGCAGGTATTGCGGATCGTCAATGGGGAAGGGGTAGCTTGCAAAAATTTGCCGGTAAAGCTCGCTCATCTGCGGGCAGTCCTTCGGGGCCGCCAGCCGGCATTCCAAAAAACTGCTATTCCCATTTTTCCTGGGAGCGGCTTTTTGCCGAGCTTTTTCGATAACTTTTTCGACCTGTTCGGAAGCAGGATCCACCATGCGCCCGGCCTGGTAATAGCGGGCCATAAAGAGGCCGTCATCCTCACCATTGTAAAAGTTCGGGATAGCTGCCTCGATCTGGTACCCGCTCTGCCGGAAAAAATCTCCGGCAGAGGCTGGGATTTTGGCAAATATCTTTGAATAGCCGCGCTGTGTGGCAAGTTCATCGATATGCGCCAGAATATCGGGGAGGTCGCTGCTGTCCAATTTCATCAGGTAGACCCGGTCATTGGAGGGACCGTGCTGAATCAGCGAGTGCCCGAAGGATTCGATTTGATCAAGAGCCATTACGCCTGTCCATTCGTGAATTGTTCTGCGGGGTCAGACTGATTGTTTTGTCGTAGTCTGACAGCAATTTTTCAATACCGGTGATGGCGGTTTCTTCCCCATCCTCGAGCTTGAGCTGCAGATTGCACTCATCACATTTGCGGTCGCAGAAGTTTTCCTTGTAGCTGTCCGGTTCTTTATAGGTTGTAATCACTCCTTCGTAATTTCGCAGCACCACCTTATTGGTTGACAGTGAAATCAGATAATTAGGAGTAAGAGGAATTTTGCCGCCGCCGCCGGGAGCGTCGACCACATAGGTTGGTACGGAAAAACCGCTGGTGTGACCGATCAAGCCTTCCATAATCTCGATGCCCTTGCCGATGGGGGTCCGGAAATGTGATAGTCCTTCGGAAAGATCGCACTGGTAAAGATAGTAGGGTCGCACCCGATTTTCGACAAGCTTGCTGACCAATGATTTAATAATCCTCTGACAATCATTTACGCCGGCCAGCAGTACCGACTGATTTCCCAGGGGAATGCCCGCATCTGCCATTTTTTTCAGGGCCTGGCGGGATGAGCTGGTAATTTCACGTGGATGGTTGAAGTGGGTGTTGATCCATAACGGATGATGCTTCTTCAACATCTCAACCAGCTCGTCGGTGATGCGATACGGCAGCACCACGGGCATTCGTGAACCGATGCGAATTACCTGCACATGGTCGATGGCGCGGAGTTCGCTGAGAATCCAGTCGAGCTGGATGTCGCTGAGCATCAGGGGATCGCCGCCGGAGAGCAGAACATCACGCACCTCCGGGGTGTTGCGGATATATTCTATTCCTTCACGGAGCTGGGCTCTGTTGGGGATTGAGTCGGCATCACCGACTTTACGCTTGCGCGTACAGTGGCGGCAGTACATGGAACAGACATTGCTGATATGAAAGAGCACCCGGTCAGGATAACGATGGGTGATACCGGGTGCCGGGCTGTCCTTGTCCTCTGCCAGCGGATCGGCCATATCGCATTTTTCGATATGCAATTCCTTGGAATTGGGAAAAGCCTGGCGGAAGACGGGGTCGTTCCGGAAGTCCTTTCGATCGATTAAGGAAAGATAATAAGGCGTGATCGACATCGGAAATTTTTTCATGGTCATCTCGACCTTGCGCCTCTCTAATGGTTCGAGATTGATATCCAGAAGTTCCTCGAAAGTCTCCACCTCTGTGATTGCATTTTTCAACTGCCAGTGCCAGCTACTCCATTTGGAGAGGGCTACTTTTTCGTCACTGAGATGATCGGCGATTTTTCGTTGACTTGTGCAAAAAATATTCTTTGTCATAATCAAAAGATCCTTGCTTGCAATAAGCCATTCCCTGGAGTGCAGACCGATAAAGCTGCATCTCGGGCAAGGCGGCCGTTGCGCTATATTCTTGTTGAACCGCAAAAAGCGGCAAGATGGTCGACGTTTGAGCCACAATCGGTACTGCGTGAGCGCCAGGGGCTCATCGTCTTGTTTTCTTTCTTGGTTTTCAGGATGCTCATGCAGAGATGAGCAGTAGGTTGGCGCACTAATAATTTGTGTACGAAGGATTATAGTAGAAAATATCGGTGTTGTCAAGTCATGGGGTTCGCGCCGGCTGCCTGGTATGGGTAATTTGAGGGGAAAGAGACTGGTTGTAGGGAATTATTTTGAGGAATCGAGGGGACCTGTTTCCAGAACCGGTGCGGCACCTATATGGCGTGCCTCCAGCAGATCGACAAGTTTTTCCAGAGCCATGGTAATAGAGATCTGCTCGGATTCAGGAAGCTCTACAAGGGCATTGGACAGCGTATCCTGCAGGAGTGAGGGCGCGGCGGCAACTAATTCTTGGCCGGCGGTGGTGATACAGATATGGATGAGACGGCGGTCTCTGCTGTCGCGACTGCGCTGCACCAGTCCCTTTTCTTCAAGCCTGTCGATGATGCCGACAATCGTACTGGGACTGAGATAGACCTTCCGTGCCAGTTTTGAACTGGTCAGTGGTCCGGTCTCTTTCAACGCCAGCAGACAGCCGAGTTGCGGCCCGGTTATCTTGTGTTCGGTTGCCAGTTTGCGGGAGTGAATGTCTATTGATCTGATGATGCGACGTAAAGACTGCAGGATTCTCAGCTCATAGTTTTGTTTGGGAACCTGCGGTTCCTGGTCCATTGTCTTTTTTCCTTCTGTCTTCATCGTCAGTCCGTTAAGGGAGGCGGGATCTTCCCGGATGTCTTGATATCCCAAAGCCATTGGCAGCAAAGCCGACAATAAAGGCTGGATAAATCTTTTCATATGGACTGTAAACCTAAACTAATTATTTCTCTTTATCTATGATTTTTCAAGAGCCCGGAAAAATCCAGCCGGGCAAATTATGGATAGTGGTTTTTCCTGGAAAAGCCGAATTCCACCAAGGACGGTTCTCCTGTTGGAGGTTCGTCTGGACCAGCAGATTATCATTCTTACAATTATCTTTGAAACAGGACTCCTTTGAAATAGTGGCAAAATCGGCGGAAAAAATTATAAATCGCTTTGATCCCAAGACCTTTATGGCTGTAGGTGTTTCTCAGCAAACCTGGGGGGCTACAAGCCGCCTAAAAAAACCTGAGCATGGCGTTTTTCGAAGGGGTGTTTGGGGGATCAGGCACAGGAAGATGGCAGCTCATTCGGAAAGATGAACGCTTTTTTTCATTAGTGGGTAGGGGAATTCGGATACTTCTGACGGAATCTCTCGCAAATTTTCCATAGATGCGGCGTCAGATACTCCTCTACCTTTAAGGCAATCTCCTCCGGTACGCCACCATAGAACGCTTCAGCAATACCACCGGTAATGCAGGCGAGAGTGTCGCTGTCGCCGCCCAGTGAGACGGCGTTCCGTATGGAATCCTCATATGAGTCAGAATCGAGAAATGCTATGATGGCCTCGGGTACGGTTCCCTGGCAGGAGATATCAAAGGTATAAGAGGGGCGGATATCCTCGACACTGCGCTTTAAGTCATAGCCGAAGCGCCGCATGATCTGCGATCTGATCTGCTCCTTTCCCTTCCCCGTTCTTGCGATGAAAACGGCAAGAGCCGTGGCCTGCGCTCCCTTTATTCCCTCCGGGTGGTTATGGGAGATCTCCGCGGTTTCTTTTGCCTGCTGCAGCACTTCATCCTCTGTGGAAAAACCAAAGCCGACGGGACTGGCACGCATGGCAGCGCCGTTGCCCCAGCTGTTATAGGGGTGAGGTTTGTCGGAATGAAGCCAGTTGACAAAGGATCCGCCGTAGCCTGCGCCAGGATAGCGCCGCCCGATTTCTCGCACCGCTTCCAGGTAGGGGCGGCCGGTAAGTATAGCTTCGGCAACACCGATGGTGAGCACGCTATCATCTGTGAAGGTGCAGTGTGGATGAAAGAGAATGAAATTTTTTGTTTTTATCGGGGAGTGCTCGTATATCGAACCGATAATGTCCCCGGCGATTGCTCCGATCATTTCGCTGGCTTTTTTGATGGTTTATGATGTCCCGATGAAAAGAGCAGTCCCGGCCTGGGCCAGAAAATACTGAATTTCAGGGGCAGTCAGAATGTAATTTAGTGCAACTGCCGGTTCCCGGATAGCGTTCATCAAATATGTGTAACCAGCTTCCTATAGCGTTCTCTGACCTGGCTCATAACCGGTTCCAGTTCGTCGGGATTGATGACCAGCAGATCTCCTTTTTCCGCCTTGGAAAAAAGATACTCCACGGCTTTTTCCGGCTCGGCAACGATGTCGATAAAATCTTCCCGAACCCCTCCTTTTATCAGCCCCTCACGAACCAGACGGGAAGTTTCTCCGGCGGGCCTGCTGCGAGGATCGAAATCAGCCAATACGACATAATCGTATATTGAAGCCAGAGCTATGCCATATTCTATGATTTGCTCATCGGTACGATTGCCGGTACCGTGGCATAGTGCAATTTTCCTCCCCGGTGAGAGCCGCGGCAATAATGCAGCCAGAGCACGGGCTGAATCGGGGTTGTGGCAATAATCGACCAGCACCTTGTAGTTTTGAAAATCGAACAGGTTCATTCGTCCCGGATTCTGATTGGCCGATGGATAGAAGGTCATAATCCCGTTGCGGATCTGTTCCAGGGGCTGATTCATGCCGTGCAGCGCCGCGATGGCGGCGAGGGTATTGGCGATATTAAAATCGACGAGACCGTCAAAGGTAATGGGAATTTCCTCAAGCGTGCAGACGGGAATGTCCAGCTCGCTGTTGCGGATAACGGCAATGCGGTTCTCTACCGTGACTACGGTGCCTCCCTGCTGCATATGCTCTCTGATCTTCTGGTTGTTCGGATCCAGCGAGAACAAAATAATATTGCCGCGGGCCCGATCCACGACATTCATGGTCATGCCGTCGTCGGCGTTGAGAACCGAGGTACCCGAATCTTTGACTACCTCTATGACCGTCGATTTTACCAGGCTCAGATCCTCCCTGGTTTCTATCCAGTCGGTGCCCAGATGATCACTGCCGATATTCAACAAAACTCCCACGTCGACTTCATCCACACCAAGACCCCGCCGCAC
The DNA here is from genome assembly GCF_016919005.1 of Desulfopila inferna. Taxonomy (NCBI): domain Bacteria; kingdom Pseudomonadati; phylum Thermodesulfobacteriota; class Desulfobulbia; order Desulfobulbales; family Desulfocapsaceae; genus Desulfopila; species Desulfopila inferna. Next base: position 886,341 of record NZ_JAFFQE010000001.1, on the reverse strand, counting down.
CAGCCCTCCTCGTGCCACTTCCAAAACGATATGATCCACGGTGGGTTCCCGCAAAACAATGCCGGCGCCTTCCGGACCGCTGTAATCCCCGTTCAGGATAAAGTTGCCATCGATCCCAATGCCGGTTGTGCAGGTCAATCCCACGATTTTACCGGAATACTTCAAGGTATGGGCGATCAACTTGCAGGTCGTGGTTTTTCCGTTTGTTCCGGTGACAGCCACAACGGGGACCTGAACGTAACCTCCCGGAAAAAGCATGTCGACTATCGGCTTGGCCACATTGCGCGGTTGTCCGCTGGTTGGCTCCAGGTGCATGCGAAATCCCGGTGCGGCATTTACCTCGATCACCTTAAGACCGGATTGGCGCAGGGGCAGCGATATATCGAGCGCCAGAGCGTCCACCCCCACACAGTCCAGACCGATAATCCGGGCGGTTCGTTCCGCCATCAGGCGAATTTCCGGGTTTACCTCATCGGTTACATCCGTTGCCGTACCGCCCTGGCTCAGATTGGCGGTGGTCTTCAGATACACCTTTTCTCCTTCCGCCGGGGAGTATTCCGGAGATTGTCCGCGCAGGGACAATAGCCTTTTCGTCATATCGTTGATATCTATCTGGGTCAGCACTTTTTCATGGCCAAAGCCGCGGCGAGGGTCGGTATTGATCTTTTCAATGAGATCCCTGATGGAAGATTTTCCATCACCGATGACATGAGCAGGTTCCCGCCTTGCTGCCGCCACAAACTTTCCATCTATCACCAGAAGGCGAAAATCTCCCCCTTGAACATATTCTTCGACAATTACATCCGAACAATAGGGCTGGGCTGCCAGAAAAGCCTTCTGCAGATGCCCAGGTTCGGTAACATTGATGGTGGAGCCCTTACCGTGATTGCCTACATCCGGCTTGACAACGACAGCTCCTCCAATTTCATCGAAAACAGCCATAGCCTCTTCTTCCGTGGTAACCAACCGACCGCTCGGAACAGGAATTCCCGCTCTTTTCAGAAACTTCTTTACATTGGTCTTTTCATCGGCGGTCTCCACGGCAATGGCCGAGGTCTGGCTGGTTATGGAGGCCTGAATGCGTTTTTGATGGGCACCGTATCCCAACTGGATGTAACTCTCTTGATTGAGCCGGATAAAAGGAATGTTCCTCGACTTCGCTTCCTTGACAATGCTCCAGGTAGTGGGCCCCAGCATATCGTTCTCGCGCAGAACCTTGAGTTCGGCAATTACCTTGCCGACATCGGGACTCTTTCCTTCCACTATTGCCTCAAAGAGCGATACCGCCTCTTTCGCCGCTGTTAATCCCGCGGATTCAACGAGGTATCGAAAGACCACGATGTATATTCCTCTCTGCGTTGTATCAAGGGTTTTTCCATATTTAACCTCCATGCCGGCAAGGCATTGAAGTTCAATGGCGACGTGTTCGATGATATGGCCGGCCCAGGTTCCCGTGTGCAGCCTCTGTACAAAACCGCCGGGTTTGCCGATCGAACATTGATGCTCCCGCAGAGTTGGAAGAAGCTTCACCAATCTCTCCGGAAAACCTGCGATTGTATGCGAAGGCCGATCTTCAAAATCTCCGATATCCAGAACCATGAAAATCACCGGATGTCTGGAATGTTTATTTGGTCCGTTTAAAGCTCTGAGCTCTTGTATTTCAATCATCTATAGTTTTCTCCAATTTGCGTGGCGGCGCTAAAAAACGTCTTTCCGTGAAGCTGTATCTGTAGCCATCCACCAGTGAATGGATGCGCACGTTTTCCACGGCGATAGGTCTCCCCGGTTCAATATCCATTATATTGGAATGGGTAATATCACTGCCGTCGACAATAATTACCTGCCCGGTACCGATAACCTCTGCTATTCCATCTCCACTGACGATCACGCCCGAATCCTCGCCGATGCCGACTCCGATACAGGATGGGTTCGTGGTAACAATCTGGACCAGACGGCCAATACGTCCTCTTGACATAAAATGAGTATCAAAGACGATATTTTCAACGAAACTGAATCCGGATGTAGTCAGGACTCTTCCTTTAAAGAGACCCTCTTCACTTTTCCCCTCATATATCATGATATCGGAAAACACCGCTGCCCCGGCACTGGTACCGACAACGACGGCCCCATTCTCAAGCCGGTTTTTGATAGTTCCAAGTATTTTTGATCCCCCCAGAATGGTTGTCAGTCGCAACTGGTCTCCGCCGGTGATAAAAATCAAATCCACATTCTCGAGCATGTCTGTGAATAGTGCATCGTTGGCCTGGGGTCTGGTGCTTATATGCAATAGTTCGATTCCCGAAGCACCCAGATCGGAAAACACTTTGTGATAGTCTTCTCCTCGCTGTTGAGGGTCCTCGCTTGCAGTGGTGATCACGCCGACTTTGAAATCGGATTTTCCAACTTCCTGAATTACCCGCTTCAATACAATCAGGTCATTGGCTTTATCTTCATTGCCTCCTATTGCAAGGAGACGCCCCCGAAAAAATTGTTTCAGTGACATACGGTTATCTCCGAAGATGTGACAGTAAATGTCCAAGACAAGTATACCGCACATTTGTTTGTGGTTAAAAGGTTGCATCCGCCTTCAACAGGATGGCCGACAGCCGATATTGTATCAGCTAGTTGTTAACCTGTCGTAATTTCGCAAATATGAAATTTAGAAAGTCGCTACGATTTCAGATTGATAGATACAAAGCTCGATATACAAGGCGCAGGAGATCGGGCTTTTTATGACGCCATCATAATTTTTTTTGTCAGGATAAAAAAAGTGATAGTGAGTCGCAGCTCCGTTACGGACATCAATTCCAAAGACAAATATGTCCCACCAGTCCAGGAATACCGCCGGCAGAAGCAATAATGGGTGAGCTGACACTCGATGATGAAAGTCCGCGAATACTACTCTTTTTATTCTTTTAATACCATTTTAATATGGTCTGTTTTTCTGCACACAGGGAGGTGTTACTGGGCTCAATCGCACATATGTTGCAAGATAAGATCGAGATTGTCGGCAAACATGTTTCGGTGACCTGTCAGGGGGATTTCATGATAGGTGATGATGTCGGGGAACATTTGTACCATCCTGCGACTCATTGCAGCGGGTATCACCTGATCTTCAGCTCCATGGATAATGATTATCTGCGGAGGGGGGTGCTGTTTGGCAATGGAAGTGAGGTTTTTCATGTTATGATATTGTTCGGGATAGATGGCATTTATCAGTGTTCCCAGAAAGCCGCCGTATCTAAAAATTACCAGCTCGTTCAGGTTGGTAAAGGGGGCGACAAGCAACAGTTTTTTTACCTTAATGCGGCTTGCAAAGTGCACGGCTACGCCAGAACCTAAAGAGTGTCCAAGTATATTTACCTCGGGGTGTTGGTCCTCATTCGGGAGCTGTAAAAATTCCTTCAAAGCACCGAAGGCTGCAACACTGGCTTCAGAAATCAAATTCGCACTGGGTACCCCGTGATTCAACCCATATCCGGGATAATCAACAAAAAGAAAAGCCGCGTCTTCGCCAGCTGTTTCCACAAACCACTGATGCCAGTCAAGGGCCAGGCTGTTGATGCCCCCGAAGAGCAGCCAGAGCCTTTGCGGATGCTTATCGGGGCCGATATAAAAGGCGGTCTGCTCATTGTTTCTGAGAAAGTAGCTGATTTTTATAACAGATGGATCATCTAATAACTGCAGATGTTTGGGTTCGGAATAACCACGCGGCATATAAATGAGAGTGCTGCAGCCTCCGAAAGATAGCGGCAACAGCAGAAGGAGGAGGAGAAAGAAAAGTTCAAATCCTGTTCTTTTTACCATTGGTCTTTACCACATCAGGGAAGACAGCGGGCCGTTTAGTTCGATGAAAATGGCTTGAGCAGTGACTGTCCCAAAGAAAGAGCTATCTTTCAACCAGAACACTATCTATAGTATATCCTTCTCTTTCCTTGAGTTACAGTTAGAGAGACATGGACAACTATTTCAAAAGTATTGCGCGGATAGTATAAATTTAGCAGGTTTGACACGGAAATGGAAAAATGAGATTGCAAAGATATTTGTCTGATGTGGGGTTTTGTTCAAGGCGTGATGCCGAAGACTTTATAAAGGCAGGAAAAATTCTGGTAAATGGAAAAAAGGCAATACTTGGCGATAAGGTTTCCGGAAAAGAGACAATTATCGTCGATGGCCGCAAGCTGCAGGTAAAAGAACCTTCCAAAAAGAAGATCATCGTTTTTAATAAACCCGGGAAGGTGGAATGCACCATGACCAAAAGCCTCTGGAGGAGAACACTGGTTGATTTCGATTTCGGTCCTGATCGCGTATTTCCTATTGGTCGACTGGATTATGAGTCTCATGGCCTGCTCCTGCTTACCAATGACGGAGAATTAGGCAATATCCTGGCTCGTTCCAGTGGGCATGAAGAAGAATACCTGCTGACCATAAAAGAAACAGCTGATTTAGAGGCGATCGCCCGCCTAAAACAAGGCATTCTGCTCGGGAATGACCGGATCGTTCCCGATGGTGTCGAACTGTTCCGGGAAAATAATCTCAAATGTATATTCCGCACAGGCAAGACCAAGCATATACGCAAGATATGCGCTGCTGTCGGATTGGAGATTACTGATCTTCAACGCAGCCGGATCGGTTTTATTGAATTGAAAGAGCTCGGCGCAGGGAAATGGAAAATGCTGGATGATGCTGAATATCGAGCGATAAAACAGAATGGCCTTGGTACAAGACCGGCCCAACGCAGAAGAGTAGTACAAGCACCACGATAAGACCGAAAGAAAGGTTGATCGCCGCAGCCCTCATTTCGACATCACAATCGGCAACTTCAATGATTTTTTCGGGATCTGCTACGACTTGAGTGCCGGATAATCTCCCTCCTACTTGACTGGCTGAGCAGAGGATTTACATTTTTTATACATTAATCAGGTGAGTGACAGACTTATTTGGCGGCGAGAATCTGCTTGTCTGATCTTTAAAATAAAATCAGCGTGAGGTGAGACCATGAAAGGATTTCTAGTTTTGATAACTATACTTCCTCTGTTATTCTTATCGGGCTGCAGTAGAGAAGGGGTTGGAGGCGCGGCGATAGGAGCCGGAGCTGCCGGAGCCGCCTATGAATACCAGAACAAGCGGGCTATGGACAACCTCGAAGAAGATCTGGCGGCCGGACGGATAACCCAGGAGGAATATGAGCGCCGCAAAGATGAGATCGAAAGTAAGTCGATTGTCTATTAGATACCCTCGGTATTAAGCAGTTCGTTGATAGTTCGAGCCACCTCTTCCGGGTGATCCTCCGGTACGAAATGCTTGCCGTCTTCGATGCGGGTGAGGGAGCACTTCAAATCATGGGAGAGGCGATAACCATAGCCGATTTTCTGGAAGCGGTCGGCTGCTCCCCAGACTATCCGGGCCGGGATATTTAGCCGTGGCAGGCTGTCGCTGATGGACAGGGTATCGTGCACATCCAGGGACTGGACCTGGTGCAAAAAGTCAGCTGCGCCCCCTGCCGCGGCATAGTGAGGCCAGTGTTCGTGCATCGATTCCCGAACCCGGCTGGGCCTGTCGTGTCCCATGCTGATGAACTCTCTGAAAATACTTTTAAAGATGCTGTTTGGCAGCTGTTTCATCAGCGACCCTGCGACTTTTGCTATCCTGACTTCGGGAATGGGCCAGGAATCGTAGCATATTGCATTCATCAGCACCAGGCCAGCCACTCTCCGGGGATGCCGCACGGCGGCGATTTGCGCCACACCGCCCCCTAAATCGTGACCTACCAGCACGGCTTTTTCCAGACCCAGGACCTGCATCCACGAAATGAGATAATCCGCCTGCCGGCCAACTGAAATGTCACGTCCCCTCCCTTCGGAAATGGAGGCCCCATACCCTACCATTTCCCAAGCCAGGCAGCGGGCTGGGGAGATTTTCGGAATTACATGCCGCCACAGGCGGGGACTGGTGGGAATGCCATGCAAGAATATCACTGGATTTCCTTCACCGGCTTCCTCCCAGTGCATGTTGATGTCGTCTACTTTCAGGGTATGAGTTTCCATGATCTCTCCTGTAATATTCAAGACACGACTTCTTCAAGGCAAAATTCATCATCAATGCACATATTGCAGAGCTTTATAAATATATATTAATTTTTTGGCATGGATCAACAGGTACTCTGGGGATTATCCCGATTTGATAACACTCAGCTGCGGGAATCAACTGCATTGCAAACGGAAGAAGTATATTCAGGAGAATTATAGTCAGAAACGCCGGCCTTGATCTTGAGTGAAATATCGACCCTTCTCGATACCCTGAAGGAAATTGATAGATTATCAAAAAAAAGGCGTCGGAAAAGACTGGAAAAAGCAGCAAAAAGAATATAAGTTGTGGAGAAATAGTGGGGTTCGGGCAGTCTCTGAAAAAAAAACGGGGCTGGCTGTAAAATGGCTGTTTTTCATTGCTATGACCTCATTTGGTTCTGAGGAAGAAAATATTGTGAAGCAAAAGAAAGCAGCGGTTGTCGATGCCACCGAAATCATTCTTGAAAGTATTTCTGATGGTGTCTTTACCGTCAATCACGAATGGCGTATCACCTCTTTCAATCGGGCGGCTGAGGAGATCACCGGCATTCCGCGCAGTGATGCAATCGGCAATTTTTGCTGGGATGTTTTCCGCTCCAATCTGTGCAAAGAAGGTTGTCCCCTGCGCGAGACCATGAAAGGCGGGCGATCTTTTGTCAGCGTTTCAGCCTTTATTATCAATAAAAACAAAAAGCGCATACCCATCAGTCTGTCCACCGCCCTGCTGTATAATGAACAAGGTGATATTCTGGGTGGGGTCGAAACTTTTCGCGACAATTCCGTAGTGGAAGAACTTCGCCGGGAGCTTAACGGTAGTTTCAGGCAGGGCGACATGATCAGCCGGAGCCGCTTGATGAAAAAAATCTTCACAATCCTGCCGAAGATAGCTAAAAGCGACAGTACGGTATTGATCGAGGGTGATACCGGTACCGGAAAAGAGGTGCTGGCCAGGGCCTTGCATGATCAGTCGCTACGCCGGGAAAAGCCTTTTATCGCTATAAACTGCGGGGCCTTGCCTGACACTCTGCTCGAATCCGAACTTTTTGGCTATAAAGCCGGTGCTTTTACTGATGCGGTACGCGACAAGCCCGGTTATTTTACCATGGCCGAGGGCGGCACTATTATGCTTGATGAACTGGGTGAAACCAGTCCCGCTTTCCAGGTGAAACTCCTGCGGGTTTTGGAGGAGCGTGAATTTCAACCCTTGGGGGGCGTCCACAAGCAGCGCATAAATGTCCGCATTATCGCCGCCACCAATCGTGACCTTGAAGCTTTAATTGAACAGGGATATTTTCGACAGGACCTGTTTTACCGCATCAATATTGTTCGTTTGCAGTTACCCGCCCTGCGCAAACGCAAAGAGGATATTCCGCTGTTGATCGAGCGGTTCATCGATAAACTGAACCGGTTGCAGGATAAGGCGGTGACCGGAATTGACGCCGAGGCCATGAGCTGGCTGATGAGTTACGATTATCCGGGCAACATCCGGCAATTGGAAAATATTATCGAACATGCCTTCATTCTTTGTTCTGATGGAGAAATAGGAACACGGCATCTGCCGGGATACCTGGCGGTTGCTACTGCTCAACCCGGTGTAGCGCAATTGTCGTCGATTCAGGACATCCGCCAGTTTAGCGAAGAGGAGGCAATTTTAAAGGCTTTGCAGCGAAATGGCTACAATCGTCTGGCAACAGCAAGAGAGTTGGGCATGCATAAGACAACCCTGTTCAGGAAGATCAAAAAGTTTAACATCCGCCTTCCCGATGCCGACGGCCGCAGTGCACTATCCTCAAAAGCATAAAGAGCTCTGCATCATCTGAATGAACCTTTTACTTATCTTATTCGTAAAAACCTTTTTCGCCTCCTGGACGAATACTCAGCCTCTGAGATGTTAAGATCCTGAATTCGCCCATGCCTCTAAAGCGCCTTATCGGCAAACTCCTTTATTTGCTTCCAGTGTTTTCAAATTCAACTTCCCAGACTGTCATCCCAGAGCTGCTGTCTCGCCAATCTTTGTAATAGGGTAGCGTATATGCAATGTTGCGTTGTTGCAAAGAGTAGCGTGATTGCTACCGTGATCAGCTCGAAGGTGTTCCCAGAGAAGTTCCTTTTTTGAAAAAAGAACGTATTGTCAATTAATTATCCATCTCCTCCTGCAGCCCATATCGGGTGGCATAGTTCCTGCTAAACTACTGGCAAGCCTGACCGCCGGTTACCCGACAACAGTCAGGATAGACCGGCAGCTGCAGCCGCATCCAAATCTCTGCGGACCATACGATCCGTAATTTCCTCGGCCGTTTTGGCTGTTAGGTACAGTAAGTGGTGATATGATGGAGAAAATAGTGGTTAAACCGCATATTCTTGAGAGTATCTCCGATGGGGTGTTTACGGTCAATCATGAATGGCGCGTCACCTCTTTCAATCGGGCAGCAGAAAAAATTACCGGATTTTCCCGTAATGAGGCGATAGGCCGTTTGTGCTGGGATGTCTTTGGCTCCAACATGTGCAAGGATGCCTGTCCTCTGCGGGAAACCATGAAAAATGGCCAATCCTTTATCGGGATATCCGCCTCTATTACTAATAAACATAAAAAACGCATTCCGATCAGCTTGTCTACGGCTCTGTTGCATGATGAACATGGTGAGATCCTGGGTGGGGTTGAAACCTTCCGTGATAATTCTGTGGTGGAAGAGCTCAGGAAGGAACTGAGAGACAGCTTCAGGCTTGGAGGCATGGTGAGCCGCAGTCCACTGATGAAGAATCTGTTCACCGTTTTGCCAAAGATTGCCAAAAGCGAGAGTACGGTACTCATCGAGGGCGACACCGGCACCGGAAAGGAGATGTTGGCCAAAGCGTTGCACGATCTGTCTTTGCGCCGGGAAAAGCCGTTTATCGCGATCAACTGCGGCGCCTTGCCTGATACATTGCTCGAGTCGGAGCTCTTTGGCTATAAGGCAGGCGCCTTTACAGACGCGGTAAGTGACAAGCCCGGATATTTCAATATGGCTGACGGCGGCACCATCATGCTCGATGAATTGGGCGAAACCAGTCCCGCTTTTCAGGCGAAACTTCTAAGAGTTTTAGTGGAACGTGAATTCCAACCCTTGGGCGGTGTACAGAAGCAACATGTCAATGTCCGCATCCTTGCCGCTACCAACCGAAATCTGGAAAACCTGATTGAGCAGGGGCGTTTTCGGCAGGATTTGTTTTATCGAATCAATATCGTTCGTTTGCTGTTGCCGGCCCTGCGGGAACGAAAAGAAGATATTCCGCTGCTAATCGAACGGTTTATAGATAAACTGAATCGACTGCAGGACAAGGCGGTGACCGGAATAGAAGAAGAAGCCCTCAATTGGTTGATGAACTATGACTACCCGGGAAATATCAGGCAGTTGGAAAATATCATCGAGCATGCCTTTATTCTTTGTTCCCATGGGGAGATAGGTACCCGGCATCTGCCGTCAGACCTGGCGGTTTCTGCAGCCACGTCAGCCGCCGGCCCTTCTTCCATGCTTGCCATTCGCCGTTCCACCGAGGAAGAGGCGATAATGAAGGCACTGCAGCGTAATGACTACAACCGTCTGGCCGCCGCCAGAGAGTTGGGTATGCACAAGACCACCCTGTTCAGAAAAATTAAAAAATTCGGCATTCATCTTCCTGATGGTGATGGCCGTACCGCGTCTTCCTCAAAGCAAAAATCCGGTTCCGACTGATGCGACCGACTCCTGCCCGCTGTTTCCCCCTCTGAGGCTGCCTCGAATGACCAACTCCTTCTTATCGTTTGCTCCCAGTTCCCGACACTCCAATACAAACACTGCTGTGGATGATTTCAGGATTAAATTGCCAAAGAGTAGCGAAAATGCAACCTTTAAGTTGCAAAGGGTTTTTGTTGTGCTACTCCATGGTCTCCATTAAGGGCGATGAACTCGTATATAAAATTCAATAGATACAATATATTCAGTCACATACCATAGTCAATTCTTTTGTATATATTGTGGCATGGTTCATGCTTTTTCAATCATAAGTTCAAAATAGAGCGCAGGAGGCGCGGAAAACTCATTCTGCTACTGAATTCAAAATGCGAGGGAGAACGCAAGATATCAAATAATCAGTCAATTCAAAAACCAGGTAAAAAGCGGGATCGGCGCTGGCAATAAACGTGGAGACGACATTGCACAAACAGCAATCATCGCCTAACGACGAATTGTACCAGAACAAGAAAAGCACAATTAGGCGAGCATTTCACTGGAGGGTACGTAAATGATAGAAAAAATAAAAGATATTTTAAGTACGGCCATAGAGATGCTTGTTATCCTGATATTCTGCCTCATGGTAATTGTGATCTGAAATCGATCTAATGGACAGGTCGATTACCTAAACTAAGTATCCGGTAACAGGCTGGAAAAAACATTTTAAGATCCAGAGTCTTTCATTCAAAGCCAAAAATTTCAGAAAAGATATACGGCTGGAAGCTATGAAGAATATACCGACTTCGTAATGTGCATATGTTCGATAAAATGCTGTGATTGTAGTTGTTCAAATATTGATCGGCACAGAACAGAGATGATAGGGCACCGGGACGAATTCTTCGTTCCGGGAGTCACGTTTTCTGATTTTCCAAGGAGAATATTGTGAAGAACATCAGTACATACCTGGACTTGTACAGTGAGGTCAAGGAGCTGGGAGCCAAAGACATGGAAGTTTGTATGCAGTGTGGTACCTGCAGTGCAAGCTGTCCGTTGTCGCAGGGTAATAATCCATTTCCGCGAAAGATATATCGATATCTGCAGCTCGGTCTGAAGGACAGGCTCCTTGCCTCGACCGAACCCTGGTTGTGCTACTACTGCGGAGAATGCAACACTAACTGTCCCAGGGGAGCCGAACCGGCCGAGACGATGATGGCGGTGCGGCGCTGGCTTACTATTCAGTATGACTGGACAGGACTGGCCCGGAAGTTTTACCTTTCCAAGGCCTGGGAATTCGGAGCCCTGGGCGCCGTTGCCCTTTTCGTCATTCTTCTCTTTGTATTTTTTCATGGACCGATGATCACCGAATATGTTTCGGTCAATACTTTTGCTCCCGTTTTTTGGGTGGAAGTGGGGGATCTGGCGCTGGCCGGAGTTTTGTCGCTCTTTTTGCTCTCCAATGCCTTGCGGATGTACCGTTATATAATGAATGGGACCAAAGTGCCATTCAGGCTTTACCTTACCGAGGCCAAAGCCTTTATCCTCCATTTTGCCACGCAGAAAAAATGGAGAAAGTGCGGCGAGGACAATAGCAGATGGTTGAAACACTTTCTTTTGGTCAGCGGCTATCTGACAATGCTGACCCTGATCATTGTTTTTCTCCGCTGGTTTCAGGTCGACGACAGCAGTTGGCATTTTTCCAGTCTCTTTGGTTATTATGCAACCGGTGTCCTGCTTTTTATAACTGTGGAAATGTTTGTCAGCCGCCGCAAAAAGCAGGAAATGATGCATCGCTATTCCCACACCTCCGATTGGCTTTTTTTGGTTCTCCTTTTCCTTACAACGTTGACGGGTATCATGATGCATCTCTTTCGCATCGGCGGATGGCCGATGGGAACTTATGTTATCTATGTAATTCACCTGGCGATCGCGGTTCCCATGCTTGTCATCGAGGTTCCGTTCGGGAAATGGTCACATCTGTTCTACAGGCCGTTGGCCGTCTTTCTTGCGACTGTAAAGGAAAAGGCATTGATTCCTTCCGTCGTTGATACCAGAGCGATAAAGAACGAAGTCGGTGATGCCTTTACCGCCTGCATGCACTGCGGCACCTGTACCACCGTCTGTCCCAGTGCAGAGATAGTGGATTACAGTCCGCGCCTGATCCTCCGGCATCTCGCTCTGGACAGAGCGACAACCGTCGGTGTCGACGAATCTTCCTGGGATTGTGTTACTTGTGATATTTGTACCGAGCAGTGTCCGCGGGGGATCGGCATCCTATATGTGATTAAATCCATCCGCAGGCGAGTGGTCGATGCCGATCTTATGCCCAGGATTTTCAAAAAAGCGATCGGCAATCTGCAAAAAGAAGGCAATATCTGGGGCGGAAAACGGGAGGAGCGGCTGGAATGGACAGGAGAAATCAAAATTCCAGCCTATCAACAGGATCATGAATATTGCCTGTTCAACTGCTGTACGACTACCTACGACACCAGTTCCCACAAGAGAAGCGAGAGAGGTGGAGTGGCTCTTTTGCGTCTTCTCGAGCATGCCCGGGTTTCATACGGAACTCTGGGGACAAAGGAAAGCTGCTGCGGTGATATAACAGATAAGATAGGCGCCGTCGAAGTTACAGATGATCTGAAGAGTAAAAATACCGAGATGTTCCAGGAAGCAGGTGTCTCAAAGATCCTGGCAGTTTCTCCCCATTGTCTCAATACCTTCAGCAAAGACTATGAAGGGCTGAAAGATGTTGAGAAAATCCATTATACCGAGCTCTTCGACCAACTCATTCAATCCGGCAAGGTAAACCCTGTCAACAGCCTCGATCTGAAGGTGACCTATCACGACCCATGTTATCTGGGGAGATACAATAACGTTTACGAGGCACCGCGCCGGATTCTTCATTCCATACCCGGTCTCAAACTGGTGGAGATGCGGAATAACAGGGACCGAAGTTTTTGTTGCGGTGGCGGTGGGGGCGGTATTTGGGCTGGTACTCCTGGCAAGGAAAGTATGGGGGAGATCCGCATCAAAGAGGCCATGGATACCGGTGCCGAGGTGATTGCCACTGCCTGTCCGTATTGTATCCGGATGTTGAGTGATGCTATAGGTAAGCTAGGTGTGGAAGATAAGATTAAGGTTCAGGATGTCGCCGAGCTTCTCTGTCAGTCTGTAGACTTATCGGATACACGGGGGCACGAAAAATCTAGTCTGACTATTTTTAATTGATGTTGGGTTTTGAAATTAGCGAAAAATTGTAATTGCCGTCATTTCGGATCAGATTCGGAATGACGGCATCAATCAGATTCCATGTCCACACCCACCGACAGGATCCATGGTTCGAAACGTCTACCACAGGGCAACTTTACCTGATAACCAGGATTGCTGACATTCCCACCTGCCGCGGACTTTGCCCTCCTTACTCAATCCGTTTCTGCTATCGATCGATTACCTTTTTACAGTGTTCGTCCGTAATCCGCTGTCAGTTTGTCCAGGAGCCTGGTACGGTGCTGCCACGAGGCGTTAGAGGACTTTTTGCTCCACCATCAATCTTGTTTTCTAATAATTATTATTGTAAGTTCTTTTCTGCTAACCCGGCCAGGCTGGATAAGAAACTTTAGACAGGTTGTTTAACTCACAATAAAAACCAGGAAAATCAGCAGGGTACTGGTTGTATCGCCAAAAATCATCTTATAATTCCGCAACAGCATGGATTTTCAAACAAAATTTATCTTTTTCACCAGCGCCTTTGTCCTCTATGTAGCAATTTATGTCTACAGGATTATTCCTCTTTTGCAGGAACATAATGAATTCAACGAAAATAAATTCTGGTTCAATCCCTTCTATTTGTTCGAATCCGCGGCAAGATATTATGAGATCTGCAGAGACAAAAAAATGCCTTTGGCGTGGTTCCATATCTACCAGATAAATTTTATGCTCTGGTGTGTGCTGATTCTTGTCTGAGGGTATTCGCTAGGTTAACGCTTTGCTAATTACTGGAGTTCGCCAGGCTCACCGCCAATCAACCCTTTCAAAATTCGATTACGGTAATCCGGCCGGTCGAAGCCCAACGTTTTTGCTCACCGCCATCTTGATGATTGTGCACCAAAGGGGCTTCTGTTTGATGAACCAAATTTAAGCATCTGTTCTTTTATAAACGGATGAGTCCCGCCGGAGAGGACAAAGTAGAGCGAATGGCGTGATTTGTCTTTCCTCTCTCCCGCTCCAGCCGAAATTTAATTGTCCTTGAGCTGCCTCGTATTATACATGCCCGTTCAGCTGAGGTCCTATTTCTCACTGGCATTCTGAAACTTTATCAGAAAGTATCTCGACAACTCTGGTTCCGCCTGCTCTCCCGTGGTAAAAAACCTGCCGTGCTGAAAGGTCGTTCGTGCTACGGTATGAATATTGCATCCTCTAACTTGAAAACATTGCATGAAATAATCATTCCTTAAATGCACTCCATCATATTAATAATGATTTTTACTGACTCGTGAAATATCCGGGATAGAATGGACTTCAATTCCTGAAGTTTGGAGCTCAAGCGCTGCAGTTCGGCAAGGAGCGAGCAAGATGCATCGGCAAACCAGAGGTTTGGGATGAATCAGGAAGAAAGGGAAAAGAAGGCGGAAGCTTTAGTTATCCATGCAAAGGACGAGGGAGGACTCTTCGGTTCCAGAGGTTCCAGCGGGCAGATATTCAGGAAAACCCTGGTGCAGGCGATCACGGTTCTGGTTATCGTCATTCTGGCAGTACTTGCCCGACAGACAACCGATATTCTTCTGCTCTTTTTCGCCGGAATCCTTTTTGCCGTTCTGCTGGACTTCCTGAGCAGTCAGGTAAAGCGTTTGCCCTTGATTTCGCATTGGGTTGCCGTGACGATCACTCTGGCAGTCTTAACAGGATTGCTCGTTCTCATGGTCATTATGGTGGTCCCCATGCTGGCAGATGAAATGGAGGCGCTGTCTACACAGATCCAGAAATCAATAGAGGAACTTCTGGACTGGCTGCAGAGGTATGAAGCCGGGCAGTACCTGGTGGAGCAGCTTGCTGATTTCGAAGATGATGATTCAGATGGTACTGGAATCTGGAGCAGGATCGCAGGCATTTTTTCCATTACACTGGATGCCGTCACCGGCCTGATAATTATTATCGTTGTCGGGGTCTTTCTCGCCTACAGTCCCGGAATGTACAAATCCGGCTTCCTGCAGCTGATTCCCCTCGACAGCCGCAAAAGAACGGCTGAGGTCCTGATTGCCATAGGCAGCACGCTCCGCTGGTGGCTTCTGGGGCAGATGATCTCCATGACTGTGCTGGCGCTCAGTACCTGGATTATGCTCAGTCTGCTGGATGTTCCCCTGGCCCTTATCCTCGCCCTGATCACAGGATTGATGACCTTTATCCCTTATCTTGGGCCCCTCATCGCCATGGTGCCCATCATTCTCCTCGCCTTTCTTGAGTCCCCGACGTTGGCCCTTTATGTATTTATTCTCTATATGATTATCCAGAATGTGGAGGCCAACGTTATCATGCCGATTATATTTCACAGAACCGCCAGGATACCACCTGCCCTGGGGGTGATCAGCCAGATTCTCTTCGGCAGTCTGTTCGGCATAATAGGATTTATCCTGGCCATTCCGTTGATGGCCGTCATCCTCCAATTCTTGAAAATGGTATATGTCGAGGATGTGCTTGGAGATAAAAGCGGGGAGGGTGACATCTGAAGGAAAACTGAAAAGTTGTCGATTGTTAAAATTGTGAGGTTAAATCTTACGAGGAGACTGATATGAAAAACATACACCTAATTGTTCTGTCCGGATTGCTCGTCCTTGCTGTAACATCCTTTTCGGCAATGGCGCTTGAACAGGTAGAAACACTTACGACCAAAGATGGTGTTGATTTAAAGGTAGAAAACCTGACGGCGGGGCTGAACCATCCCTGGGGGATGGCTTTTCTCCCCGATGGA
The DNA here is from genome assembly GCF_016919005.1 of Desulfopila inferna. Classification (NCBI taxonomy): domain Bacteria; kingdom Pseudomonadati; phylum Thermodesulfobacteriota; class Desulfobulbia; order Desulfobulbales; family Desulfocapsaceae; genus Desulfopila; species Desulfopila inferna. The sequence goes on along the minus strand of NZ_JAFFQE010000001.1, from coordinate 870,622 downwards.
CGCCTGCTGGTCACCGAGCGCAATACGGGTAACCTCTATATTCTGCAAACTGACAATACCCTTTCCGAACCCTTGACGGGTGTTCCGGAAGTCAGGACAGGCGGACAGGGCGGTTTGATGGATGTGGCGCTTGACCCCGATTTTGCGGAGAACAATATGATCTATCTCTCCTACGCCAAGCCCGGGGAAGGAGGCAAAGCTGCCACAGCTCTCGGCCGGGGTGTGCTGGCCGGTGCAGGCATCGACAGCTTCGAAGATATCTTTGTGCAAAAACCGTATGTCGACGGCTCCAATCATTTCGGCAACCGTATTGAATTTTCGCCGGACGGCAGGTATCTCTTTTTGGCTCTGGGTGAGCGCTTCAAGTTTGATCCCGCCCAGGATTTGTCCAATCATCTCGGGACAGTGATTCGTATCCATGCAGATGGCTCCATTCCGGAAGACAATCCCTTTGTTGGCCGGCAAGATGCAGAAGATGAGATCTGGACATATGGTCACCGCAATATCGAGGCGGTGGCCTTTCAGCCTGGGACGGAAATCCTCTGGGTAGGAGAGATGGGTCCCTCAGGCGGAGATGAGCTTAATATCATAGAGAAGGGCGCCAATTATGGTTGGCCGGTGGTCAGCTGGGGTAAGCATTACGACGGCAGGAAAATACCCGAGCCGCCGACACGACCTGAATTTAAAGATGCACTCAGACGCTGGACACCGGTGATCTCCCCTTCAGGAATGGCCTTTTATCAGGGTGATATGTTTCCCGGGTGGAGAAATAATATGCTGATCGGCGGCCTGACAACAAAGGAAGTTGTCCGACTTGTCTTGGACGGTTCCACAGTGGTCGATGAAGAACGGTTTTCTCTGCCGAAGCGCATACGCGATGTTGATGTTGCTCCGGATGGATCGATTTACGTTCTGACCGATCACGATGAGGGGAACGTTTGGCGAATCAGCTCCACCGAGCAACCGTAACTACTCGACTGGTGCCATGCCGGAGACTCGACGGAAAAAATGGAAAACGGAGCAGTCTTCCCCATGTTCAAACAGGTCTGGTTTGCCTGATTCAGAATAAAACATTATTATGTTAACTGATTAACCTTAATCCTCAGCTCAAGGTTGGGACTGCTCTCTTTTCACGGGCCTCTGCCCCGGACGGCTGCAGCGAAGCCCCCCATGGACGGGGTTTGAGGTTAAATAACACATGAGTTTTTCACAATGGATGAGATGAAACGATATCGTGAGTTTTTAAAGGACAGTCTCCGGAAGACTATCGATTTTCGTGCCAGCGACCAGCACAGGGGAGTGGCCGTGCCGCCATTGCAGGAAGATGTTGATGAAGGGATGTCCCGGGTCCGGTTGCCCGAGAGGGAATCATGGAGTTCGGTCATACATGAAATCGATCTGGCGGTTGCCATGGGCAATCGTCGGAGCCGGCGGAATTTTAATGATGAATATCTCAGCCTTGAAGAGCTGGCGTTTCTGCTCTGGGCTACCCAGGGGCAGAGAAATCCGCAGAAACAAACTCCTCACTTCCGTACGGTTCCATCGGCCGGGGCCAGGCACAGTTTCGAAACCTACCTGTTCATTCAGCGGGTGGAAAATTTGGCGGCGGGGCTTTACCGTTATCTTCCGCTCTCTCATGAGTTGGTATTCATGGCTGCAGCCGACAGCCGGAGTTCAACCAATCTTTCCCGGGCTGTTTTTGGGCAGCAGTTTGTGGCCGGCGCTGCTGTTGTCTTCGTCTGGACAACCGTTCCCTATCGCATGGAATGGCGTTACCTGCAGGCGGCCCACCGCGTGATTCTCCTCGATGCAGGCCATGTATGCCAAAACCTCTATCTCGCATGTGAGGCGATCCGGGCCGGAACTTGCGCCATTGCCGCCTATGATCAGGAAGCTATGGACGAATTTATCGGTGTGGATGGGCAAGAGCAGTTCACAATTTACCTTGCGCCGGTTGGGAAATATTCTTCTTGATGTTTTTTTTCTGATTATTTGTGTTAACAGGATGCTCCCGAGCGAGAGTGATTATTGCCTTCTGTGGCCAAGAGAATAATAACTCTGGCCATTTCCTCAAAAACAGAGCATATATAAATATACAACTTACAAACTAACGCTGGACCGGTTAGGATCTTTATTTCCCTCTCCCATTTGAAAGTAAGACGTAGAGAATTTACCGTACCGGTATCATCAGATCCGAAGGCCGGCTGTGATCCAATGAATGCCTGCCGCCTGTTTAAACCTTTCTTGTACATTACAGGTCGCTAAAAGGGGCAGGCGAATCGGAAATAAATTATATGCCCGGTTCTGCCGGGAGGATAATAAGATATGAAGAGAAGAACTACTATTCATCAATGGCGGGATTGGCTTCTGGATCATGTTGGCGATGATGAATATGAGCTGATCCAGAAGGACAATCACAAGGTTATTCAGACAATCACAGCCAAGAGTGCAATGGACGCTGAAAATGAATGTCGCAAGATAATCAAAGGTGTTAAGGAAGGGGCTAAATCTCCTTAATCCAGCTGAGCTGGATAAGTACCTTACAGATTATTTTCTTGCAAAAAAACAAGAAAACAATCTGTAAGGTACTAAACCCGGTCAGGGGAGCAAACATTTTTCCGAGAGTGGATTAAGGAAGCAGTGAAATTTATGCCGGGCTGAAGCCGAGCCGATGATAGCCACCAGGTCGCCATGCTGAAATCTGAAGTCCGGTGGTGGATTGGTTGTCAGTTCTCCCTGTCGTATTATGCCGACCACGGAAACACCGGTGGCCTTGCGAATTTCCGCCTCCGCGATGGAGCAGCCGGAAAGCGGGCTGCCGTCCTCAAGATCTACCCACTGCAGATCGAATTGCTGCTCGGCAGCGCGAAGTTGGCCAAGGGTCTGATAATCATTGTCCGTGGTAATTACATTAGCCAGCAGTTCCTGCCTCAGCTCTTCGGTATACTGCTGGATTTCCGGAACAGGAATGCGTTCAAACAAGAGAACCTGGCGAATCATCTCCAGGCCTGCCTCAAATTCCGGATAGACCAGATTCTTCACCTGCAGTTCTTTGAACACCGCAAAAAAATCCGGATTAGAAATACGGGCCACAGCTTTGATGTCGGGATTGAGCTTCCTTGCATTACTGATGATCGCCCGGGCCGTGATAATGCCCGGAGCGGTGATCACCAGCAGTGATGCTCTCTCGACAGCCAGCGCTTCCTGGACGATTTCCTGGCTGCCGTCGCCAAATATAATTGGAATTCCCGCGGCCTTGGCCAGTTCCACCCGGTGCTGGTCCAACTCAACAACCACAAAGGGCAGAGCCAGACGTCTCAGAACCTTGCTTATCTGGCTGCCGATGGAACCGTAACCGGCAATGACGATATGATTGCGGAGTTCATCCTCCGGCAGGTTCATAGATTCCAGAGGTTCGTGACGGAATAATTTCTTTTTCAGGCCGTAGAGTCGGGAGGTCTGGGCCGAGATAAACGGAGTAAGCACCATGGTCATTACTGCCGTGGTAAGGAACATGTTGTAAAAATCGCTGCTGATGGAGTCCGTGGAAATCCCGATTCTGGCCAGAACGAAGGAGAATTCTCCTACTTGGAAGAGACCAAGTCCCACGGCCAGAGGAATCACATTGCGATAGCCGAAAATCCAGGAGATTGACGAAAAGATCACTCCTTTGCCGATGCTGACGAGGGACACCAGCAACAGGATCATGCCGAAATGATCGAAGAGGAAACGCGGGTCGAGGAGCATGCCCACAGAGGCAAAAAACAACAGACCGAACAGGTCGCGCAGGGGAATTATGTCGCTGAGTGCCTGGTGGCCATAATCGGATTCACTCAGCACCATGCCGGCGATGAAGGCCCCGAAGGCAAAGGAAAGACCCACTTTATAGGTGACAAAGCCGACACCGAGTCCGATGGTGGTGATGGCCAGCAGAAATAGTTCCCGGGAGCCCAGACGGGCAATTCTTTTCAGTAGATAGGGCAGGAGTCTGGTGCCGAGAAAAAACATGGCCAAAAGAAATATCGCCGCCTTTACTGCCGCCAGAACGAGGATGCCTGCACCGGTGGCCGGATCGTTCATCTGCGGCAGGATAATCATCAAGGGGACCACCGCCAGATCCTGGATAATCAGCATGCCGATCATCACCTTGCTCGACAGCGTACCCAGCCAGCCTTGGTTCATCAGGGTCTTCAGGATCACCATGGTCGACGAGATCGATATCAGTGCCCCGAGCCACAGTGATGTTTTGCCGTCGAAACCCAGAAACTTACCGATCATCACCCCGAAGCCGATGGTCAGCAGCATCTGCAGCGGAGTGCCGATCAGGGCAATATGCTTGACCGGTTTTAAGTCTTTAAGGGAAAATTCCAGGCCGAGGGCGAAAAGCAGCAGAGCGACGCCTATCTCGGCGAGCAGTTCAATATTATGGACCTCGGCAATGGTAAAGCCGCCGGTATGGGGGCCGAGGATGATGCCGGCCATAATATAGCCGAGGATCAGCGGCTGATGCAGTCGCTGCATGATCAGCCCGCAGAAAAAAGCGGTAAGAACAAGGACGATTATATCGGCGGCAATTCCCATTAGATTAGCAAAAGAGACGGTAGTAGAATATTAACGGTGAGATTTGTAATACATCCGATTTCGGAAAAAATAGTTTAGTGGGACACAATAAGCGCCAGCAAAGTCGGACCTTGATTCGATGCCGATGTTTGTGTACCGGAAAAGCAGGAAATCGGATCGGAGAAGCGATAGAAATTCACAGTCGATCTTCCCACTGTTGCCGCAGGAAAATTAAGCTCGAGCAAAGACCGCCATTGTTCCATCATATCGGAAAATTTGCTATCCCCTGTGATATCGGAAGAAGCCTCGATCACCATATTATAAAAAGAGGTGATATGGGTATCGCAAATGGAATGAAACCGCTCTGTCGCTTCAATAATATCAACGCCCTCAACAGCTGCTTTTGCGGGGAGCTCAATACTTGCTATCTTCTCGGGCGGGCGGTTATGTGTTTTTTCATGATTCTCGAAAAGGAGATCGGCAACCTCGGGTCTGCTGGTCGACCATATCTTACATTTCGGCAGATCCTCACCGTCTGTAAACCTGAACCAGGCCCGCAGCCGCTTCTCTATCGACTTCAGGCGCGGTGCGCCCATTTTTTCAGTGAGCTTGCTGAGATCGTCATAGAGGTTTTCACCCTCTTCCTCCTCACTCTCACCTTTGAGGCTGCTGAAGACATCCGCCTCGCTGTCTTCAAGAAAAAGAAGGGCCTGGGCCACTTCCTCTTCTTCCCGGTCGAGAATTTCGGCAATTTTGAGAACCAGCCGGGCCTGCCACACCATCTGCTTTCTGCCTGTTTCAACCGGATCGGGAAAATCGCTTTTCCGACCCAGAAGCGAGGAGACTATCTGCTGTTCGGTTTCGTCGTCTTTTGATTTTTCCTCGGACATGGAGGCCAGGGTGATGTGACTGAGCTGAGCGGCATAATCATCCTTTCTATTTTGTATATCATTTATTAAATAGAGAAAGCGGTCTCTGTCACTCCCCAGAGGGTGAAGAGGAAGCGCTTGACAGAACCTGCTATCCATATAAGTATCGATGGGATGCATGTCGGATTGCTCATCTCCTTCCACCACTTGAATAATGTTTACTTTGGAAAAGAGCAGAAAAAGCGGTGCCTGCCTGTCGGAGAGAAGAGCGGTATCAGGAAAATAAAGAGTTTCGGGTGTTGTCATATGTCAAATATCAAAGAAAGTTTTTCTTTTTACCTCAGCGGTGTGTTGTATTTTCTGTTTAATCTGCGACTGGGCTCAACATTTGCGGAAAGCATCAAGGCTACCTTATGGCAGATCCTGCAGACAGCGCCCTTTATTATCGGTGTTACCTGGATCATTGTGATGTTTCTCCAATATATGGCAAACGGAGAAAAAATGCCATGGGATAGAAGGATTAGAATCTTTTTTGCTCTGGGAATCATGGCAGGTCTTTTCTTCGGAATCTATGAATATGCCGGAGTTGCACCTGTTGAGTAAGAAACATCTCCGCCGGAGGAAATGGTGTTGGATCCCCAGTCGCTTGCTGATGATTCCGGAGGAAAAATGAGTACGTCGTTGTCGACAATATTCAATAATGCGCCATTGCTGTCGAAAACAGGATAACCATGTTTTATCTGCACGCCTCCAACAAGACCGAAAATCTCCTGCGCCATCTCGCAGGTCTTCTCGAAGCGGCACCGCTTGAGTCCCTTTTCGACAAGGAATACATCCTCATCCAGAGTCAGGGAATGGAGCGGATGATCTCGCAATATATGGCGGAGTATTTTACCAGTTGGTGTAATTATCGTTTTCTTCTGCCCGTCACCTTTCTTCAGGATATAGCCGAAAAGCTCGACATGGCTATAACTCCAGACTCCTATGAACGGAATTTTCTGCGCTGGCGCATTGAAGAAAAGCTGCGCAGCATCGAGAGCGATGTCTACGCTCCGCTGCAGCATTATCTGCAAGGAGAGCAGGCAGAGTTGAAGCGATTCCAGCTGGCCGGACAGCTCGCCAATATTTTCGACCAGTACCAGCTGTTGCGCCCCCGGATGCTCATATCATGGGAACAGCAGAAGCCCTGTCTCAACCATAAAGCGGAGATGTGGCAGATGGACTTATGGAACCGTCTGGTTGCCGAGAAGTGGGCCGGCCGCCACAGAGGAGAGCTCCTCCACGATGTCACCCGGGCTCTCTATGAAGGGGACTCTTTCGATTCACTGCCCCGGCGGGTATCTGTTTTCGGGGTCCATATTCTTCCGCCTTTTTTCCTCGATTATCTAAAGGGGCTGGCAAAACATTGTGATGTTCATCTTTTTCTGCTGAGTCCATGCCGGAATTACTGGGGAGATATGAACCGCAGGAACAATCAGGTTCTCCCCATGGAGGAGCAGGCAGATCATCCGCTTCTGGCCACCCTGGGAAAGCAGGGCAGGGATTTTCAGAATCTACTGTTGGAAAAGATGGAGATAGAAAGCGAATTTGCCAGCTATGAAGAGCCGGCTCAAGCCGGGAAGGCCACACTGCTGCACCGGCTGCAGAGCGACCTGCTGGCCGGCAACCTGAAAGATTCCGGGATCGGAGCAGCGGTCGACGGTTCAATCCGGATTGTCTCCTGTCATTCCAGGCAGCGTGAGCTCGATGTTCTCAGGGATCACATCCTGCGGATGCTCGATGACGATGAGGAGCTGCAGCTCCGGGACATTGTGGTGATGGCGCCGGACATCCAGGAATATGCACCCTTTATCCCGGCGGTTTTTGAAGATATCCAGCATTCAATCGCGGACAGGAGCCTGCGTCGCCGCAACGGCTATATTGCCGCATTTCTGGAATTTTTCGAGATGCTCAAGGGTCGATTCGGCTGGTCGGAGGTTGTCGATCTTCTGGAGAAGGAGCAGATTCATCCCAATTTCGGCCTGAGCCGTAACGATTTTGAACAACTCCAGCACTGGATTGTCAGCGCCGGGATCCGCTGGGGCATTTCCACGCAGTCAAGAGCTGAGGAAGGGCTTGATTTTTCGGAGAACAGCTGGCAGGAAGGCTTGGCGAGACTGCTGATGGGCTATGCTGTCGACAGTGACTCGGAGGTAGCCGGCATTCTGCCCTATACAGATATAGAGGGGAGCGAGGCCAAGCCGCTGGGCGGCCTCTGCCGCTTCATCCATCTGCTCGAGCGGGCTTCAACGGATCTCAACAGGGCCAGGGAGCTGCGGGAATGGTCGCTGCTGCTGCTGGGTTACTCGGAAAAGCTCTTCGGTGCAGGGGATGACCGGGACATTCTCGAGCTGCAGGAGACTCTGCGGCAGTTAGGGGAATGCGGTCTCTTTCACCAGGGCACGGTTGGTGTTGAGGTGATCACCAAATGGTTTGAGCAGTCTTCCACAGAATCGAGGTCGGCCAGCGGTTTTCTCAAGGGGCATCTCACTTTCTGCTCCATGCTGCCGATGCGCTCTATTCCTTTCACTGCCGTCTGCCTCATCGGCATGAATTATGGTATATTCCCGGGGAGCGACGGCCATTCTACATTTGATCTGATGAAGGCCGAGCCGCATATGGGAGACCGATCCCTGCGCGCCGATGATAGATACCAGTTCCTGGAAGTATTGCTGGCTGCCCGGGAGTCCCTCTATATCAGCTATATCGGCCAGTCCCTGCTCACCAACGATACTCTGCCGCCGTCGGTGGTGATTAGTGAACTGCTGGAAGTCCTTGATACACACTACCCGGTGGATGATCTTGTGGAAAAACATCCGCTGCATGGCTTCAGTCCCAAATATTTTAGCCAAAAGAGCCGATTTTTCAGTTACAGCGAGGAAGATTATCTGGTGGCCTGCAAAAAGGGAGAACAGCGGCAGTTGTCTCCGTGGTGGAGCGGCTGCATTGCCACGGAACAGAAATCCATCGCACTTGACGATCTACTGCGGTTCTATGCTCACCCGCAGCTCTTTTTTATCCAGCAATGTCTGGGATTCCGTCCGGGAGAGGAACGCGCTGTTCCCGAGGAGAGCGAAGCCTTTGAACTCGATGGTCTGCCGTCATATCACGTCAATCAGTTGATTCTGCAAATAATACTCGAGGAAAAGGAGGAGGCTCAACTGAAAAAACGGCTCAGCCTCGATGGGCTTTGGCCGCTGGGGGTACCCGGCGATATCTTGTTTGAGGAAAGAAAGAAAGATCTTGCGCATTTTGCAGCTTGCATCAAAGAAGAAAATTTGGGACGACAGCTTCCCGATCTTGAAATCGATCTGACAATAGGAAATCATCGGATTACAGGCAGTCTGACTAACCGCTTTGAAGATGGTTTTCTCTTTGCGCGCTATGCCAACCTTCGCGGCAAGGATATACTCAGAGCCTGGCTGCATCACCTGCTTGGTGCTGCCTGCGGAAAAGTATCCTCTACTACGAAAATTGTCATGAAGGACAGTCGGATATGCTTCGATGAAGCTGGTCGCGGTGCACCGGGGTTGGAGGAGCTTGTCGAGGTTTTCATCGAAGGCGGATGCAGACCCGCAAAGCTGCTGCTGGAGCCGGGATTGTGCTATTGCCGGCAGAAGATGAGCTCGAAAGCACGGATATCCCCGATCCAGAAGGCGAGGAATTTCCTGAGGAATTGCCTTGATAAAGGCTATGAACCCGCCTGGGCTCTGCTTTATCGCAATCTTACGGATGAACAGATACTTGATGATGAATTTGTCGAACTCAGCGAACAGATACTGATGCCTCTCTGGAGCAAATGCAATGGCTGCTGAACCTGTGATCTTCGATGCGGCAACAGGCCGGCTGGAGCGTGCCGTCAATTTGATCGAGGCCAGCGCCGGAACCGGAAAAACCTACGCCATCGCCATGCTGGTTTTGCGCTTTGTCACCGAGTTTTCTTTAAAAATCGAAGATATTCTTCTGGTTACATTTACCCGGGCGGCAACGGAGGAACTGGCCGAACGCATCCGCAAGCGGCTGGTCGAAGCCCGGGATCTCCTTGGCGGCAGCAGGACAACGGATGACAAGACCCTGCAGCGCTGGGTGGATTCTCTTGAAAATCCCGACGATGCCCTGAAAAAAATCAGGGAAGCTTTGGCCGATATCGATCGCGCCGCAGTATTTACCATCCATGGTTTTTGTCAAAGAATGCTGCTGGAGCAGGCCCTGGAAAGCGGCCAGCTGTTTGACGTCGAGTTGCAGCCCGATAGTGAGATCATAAGACAGCAGGCCGCACGGGACTTCTGGCGGAAAAACCTCTACTCCCTGGCGCCGCGGCAGTGCGGCGTTGTGCTTGCCCATTTTGATACACCGGCTAAACTCTACGCCTCGGTTGCGCCGCTTACCGACAATTCCTGTGTGATTGAACCGCAGACGGAAACCATGGCCGAGGCCTTTGCGCGCTTCGATCAGGCTTTTGAGGCGATGGCCCTCTGGTGGCAGGCCAATGGTGAGGAGCTGGCCGTATCGCTCGGGGAGGTCAATGGCGCCGGGAAAATGAAAAAATGTTTTAACGATGATTTTTTAACCTGGTGGGAATCCCTGTCGGCCTATTTTTTGGGGAGGAATATTTCCTTTCCCCAAAATATCAAATGGCTGCAGCGTCATGAATGTGCCGCACTCATCAATGGCTCCAGGGTGCGGGGGGCCAAAAAAGAAGAACTCCTGGAGTATCTCGGACTCCCGGAGCGGCTGGCTGATATGTTTATCGACAGTGTCCATAGGGTTATTCTGGCGGTGAGGGTAGCTTTTGCCGCCTATATGGTCACTGAAACCGAGAGATGCATGCTTCGACAAAATATCATGTCCTATGACGACCTGATTGTTCGTTTGCATCGGGCGGTGACCGGCGGCAGCGGCCTGCGCCAAATTCTGCGGCAACGCTTCAGCGCGGCATTGATCGATGAGTTCCAGGATACCGATTCCCTGCAGTGGCGTATCTTCAGCGGTGTCTTTGGGGAGGGAGACCACTTTCTTTATCTCATAGGCGATCCCAAACAGGCCATCTACAGGTTTCGTGGGGCTGACATTTACAGCTATTTTATGGCCAAGGAGGCGGCTGCCAAGACACTGACTCTGACCAAGAATTTCAGATCCCATCCGGGTGTCGTAGGGGCAATAAACGCTCTTTTTCTAGGCAGGGACAAGCCTTTTCTCTTTGATGATGGAGCTCTCGACTTTTACCCGGTTGAAGCCGCCAAAACAGCTGAGAACGGACGCCTGGAACGAGGGGGCGCGGAACTTGGGAACATGGTGTATTGCCGGCTGACTGAAAACCCTGAAAAAGATAACGGCCAGTGGAGTTCCACCGGGGCAGCTGCGGCAGTCATGCGCTATGTCGCGGGAGAGATAGTAAATCTCCTTGAATCGGAAGTTGCCATCCTCGGAGACAAGGCAGAAAGGAAACTTCGCCCGGGCGATATCGCTATACTGGTGAGAAAGAACAGCCAGGCCGAGGAATATCAGCAATGCCTGGCCGGATTGGGAGTGCCGGCAGTGATAGCCGGCAGAATTTCCGTCTTTGAAACCGTGGAGTGCAGGAATTTTTATCATCTCCTTAAGGCGATAGCTCAACCTGGAGATTCCGAACTGCTGAAAACGGCCATGACTATTCCCTGGCTGGGGCTGAGCGGCGATGATCTCTATAGAATTCAGCATGATGAAAAACTCTTTGACGGCTATTTCGACCGCTTTCAGACATATGCCGAGACATGGTTGAGCAAGGGTGTGCAGGTAATGATGAAATACTTCATCAGAGAGGAGAAGGTAATCCTCACTATCAGCATGGAGCCACGGCCGCAGCGGACAATCGCCAATATATACCATCTGCTCGAGCTTGCCCGGCAGGCCGAGGCTGACAACGGATATGGCCCTCTGCAACTGCTGCAATGGCTGCACCGTAATATGGCTTCCCCGGAATCCGAGCACGAGCTGCGCCTGGAAAGCGATGAGGAGGCGGTGCGGATAGTCACCATGCATGGTTCCAAGGGGCTCGAATTCCCCGTGGTCTTCTGCCCATGCTTGTGGTATCGCCAGGACAGACTGGAGAGCGAGGAGATGCGCATCTCCTGCCATGAGGGGCAGGGGCGAATACTCGATCTCGGCTCCGAACGATTTGAGGAGCGGCGCCGCAAGGCCAGACATGAAGAAATGGCCGAGGAGATGCGTCTGCTCTATGTCGCCTTGACCCGGGCAAAATACAGATGCTATGCTGCCTGGTGCGATGTCGGAGGGCGAAAAAACGGTCCGGTCGATTCCTTTGACTCCGGTCTGGGCTATCTGCTATTTCCCGCTGGCAGGACAGACTTTGAGGGGCAGAGCCAGAGACTGGAGAAATTTGCCGCCGCGGCAGGTGTAGAGCATGTCCTGATCGAAGAGAAGGATAACGGCATGCCATATCTCACTGCGGATGATTCCCTGGAAAACCTCACCTTGAGAGCGCTGAAAAGAGAATCCTTCTACACCGATTGGCGGATGACATCCTATTCGGCACTGGCCTCCGGTGGAGATCATTCTTCTCCGCCCCCTGTAACTGCAGGGCTTACGGAACAATCATATACACCTCTTGAGTTTGCCGCTCTCCCCTCTGGTGCGAATTTCGGCAACGCCGTTCATGATATTCTGGAAGCCGTGCCTTTTCATAGCTTACTTGATCCCCAACAGCATCGTCAGCTCATTAAGCAGAAATGCCTTCGATATGGCCTGAATCCGGATATGGAACTGCTCGAAAAGATGCTTTGTGCGGTAGTCGATTTTTCATTGGGAACCACGACGGCAGATGCGACTTTTTTCTCTCTGGCGGATCTGGATGAGAGTAAATGTATCAAGGAAATGGGATTCTATTTCCATCTGAGAAACGGTGATACCGCGACTGTCAATGCTATACTGGCCCATGAAAAAACGGTAATACCTTTGACCGGCAGGAGTTTTAAAGGATATCTGACCGGCTTTGTTGATCTGATTTTCGAGCACGAGGGGGTTTTTTACATTGCCGACTATAAGACCAACCATCTCGGCGATAATCCCGGGAATTATAGGGGCGAGTCGCTTATCGAGGCCATGGCCTCCCATAACTATGGCCTGCAGTTCTGGCTTTATTCCCTGGTGCTGCACAACCATCTTCGCAATTTTCTGCCGGACTATGACTATGACCACCATTTTGGCGGCGTTTTCTACCTTTTCGTGCGGGGCATGGAACGTCCTTCTCACGGGGTCTATCACCATAAACCCGATAGAGACATACTCGAGCAATTAGACCGCTGTTTCGGAGACCGCTGATGTTTAAGGATCAGGATAACCTGCTGGGCATTTATCTTGCCCGGCTGCTGGCTAAAAAATCGGGACTGGCACTACCGGAAAAAGAGCGCTTTGCCGATATTGTCCAATCCCTGGTCGAGTTCATCGGTGAAGGTCACAGTTGCCTGCCTCTCACCGAGCCGGAGGTATTGCTGCTGCGCACCTCGAATCTGGTCTCCTCAGGGGGAGAGACTCCTCTGGTGCTCTATAATAACAGTCTTTATCTGCACAGATATTATCACTATGAAAAACGGCTGGCCCTGCAGATGAAAAACCTGGCCCGGCGTGAAGTGGCGATGATGGAATGTGGAGGGTTCCTCGATGAGGCCTTTGGTCCCGAAGAAAGGGAGGATCTGCAGAGAACGGCAGCACAGCTTGCTGCCGGCAAAGCCCTGGCCATTCTCTCGGGCGGCCCCGGAACCGGGAAAACCAGTACGGTGGTGCGTATTCTCGGCATTCTCTTTCAGCTCCTGGGCCTGCAAACCAGGGTCGCCCTGACGGCGCCGACGGGTAAGGCGGCCATGAGGCTGCAGCAGTCGGTTGTGGGAGCGGTGGACTTGCTGCCCTTTAGCAAAGAGATCCGGCAGGCGATTCCGGGCAGGGCAATGACACTGCACAGGCTCCTGGGCGTCAGAAAATATTCGCCGAAGTTTCGGCACAACCGGGATAATCCACTGCCCTGGGATGTGGTGATTGTGGATGAAGCTTCCATGGTCGATCTGGCCCTGATGAGCAAACTGGTGGATGCTTTGCATGATGAGACGCGGCTGATTCTGCTTGGAGATAAAGACCAGCTGGCCTCGGTGGAATCAGGCGCCGTGCTTGCCGATTTGATAGAAAGCCTGCCGCAGAATACCGTGGTGTTGAAGAAGAGCTATCGCTTCAATGAGGCAATCAGAGTGCTGGCGGAGACGGTCAACTTAAACCAGGCGGAAAAAGCCTGGTCGCTGCTGCAGGGAGCATTTGACAATATCCGCCTCCTTGAAACAGGGCGGCATGAAAAATTGCACCAGGGGTATGAGCAGTACCTGGAATATGCAGGTAAAGTGAACCGGGAGCAATATCCTGCCGTTTTTCAGGAATTCAATAAATTTCGGATACTCTGTGCCACCCGCTCCGGAAGAATGGGTGTTGAGGCCGTAAACGCACTCATCGAGAATCATGGTGTAACCAGGTATGGCTATACCGAAAAGTGGTATCCGGGCAAACCGGTTTTAATACGGCGGAACGATTACACCCTCGATCTCTACAATGGTGATATCGGCATCTGTTTAAGGGACCCCGAGGATGGAAGTATGAAAATCTGGTTTGAGGAGGGAGATGGCGCAGTGAAATCCTATCTACCCTCCCGGCTGCCCGAATTCCAAACAGCTTATGCCATGACCATTCACAAAAGTCAGGGATCGGAGTTCGATGATGTGGTCATTGTTCTGCCGGATGAAGAGAACCTGATTCTCTCCCGAGAACTGCTCTATACAGCGATCACCAGGGCCAGGAAAAAAATATGGCTGCATTCACGAAAAGAAATGTTCATGACAGCCGTATCCCGCAAGACCCGGCGCTCCAGCGGCCTTGCCGCGATGCTGAGAGTAGGGCAGGAGTAAAGAATTCTGGGATCTTGCTCCTAAGATTACTACAAAAAACAAGAAATCGAAAAATTGATTTTACTCCGTGTATTGGCCTCTATAGCCAAGGGACTTGTCCTGTTCTGCTGGGGTAGTGCCTTACAGATTTCTTTTTTTTGTTTCTGATGATTGCAACTGAAAATAGATAAGGAAAAGGCAAAAAGAACAAATGGATAATGGTGCAAAAGAAGTGGTGATTCTGCTGACCGATATGGTGCAGTATTCCAGCTTGACCCAGGATATGGAGCCGGGTCAAATCCGGGATTTCATCATTGTGTATTATGAAGAGTTACAAAACGTTCTCGGGGTGGATGAATTTCAGCCGCTGAGTATCGATCCTTCTGCCGGCGATGGGGCCATTATCATCTTTGAAAAAAGAAGAGGAGGTTCCACCGAGGAATTATGCACTCGTGCGCTGCAGGCTGCCATTCGCTGCAACAAGGCAATAGATGATGGATGCATTCCGGCAACACGTATGGGTCTTTTCCTCGGCGATATCATCGAAGCACGATTAGGGGAGAGGGTACATAAATTCGGTTCCAGTTTTGCTGTGGCCAGCAGGCTGGAAGAGCTGTGCGGTTATTACGATACCAGGATCTTGATGGACCGGGAGGTAGCCCGTAAGCAGCAGAATGAAAAAGAGTTTATTGTCGCGATCGGCAAGGTGACTCCCAAAAACTTTTCCACTCCCTTCAACCTGTTTTCCATATTGAAACCCGGCGTAGGCAGATGCCCTGCAGATGTTGACAAGGACAAGCTGCTGCAATTTATCGCTATGAAAAATGAGGCGATGGATCTGTTCTGCGGCAATCTTATTACCAGGCTGGAGCCGGATTTTCCTAAAGTGCGGGAGCAACTGACCAGAGCACAGCATCATTATTACTCTTTTATGGGGTATAGGGATCTGGCTACCGATCGTATACTTGAATATATCCGGGAATTTCCCTTTCCTGAAGATGACTTCAAGTATACCGGCATCAAAATCGGGGAAAAACGTGGGAACGAGCTAGGATTTCGCCTTTTTCATCTCTCCAAACAGTTGCTGCGCGCCATCGACACGGACCTATACACGGCTCTGGTAGCCAATACCGACTGGGAGCATGCTTTCCAGTTGGAATGGCGCAGAAAGGATGAGGCCATAGTGACAATAGGCGATAGTGCCGACGGTATTTATTATATCGACAGCGGTGTCGCCCATGCGCAGGATGCAGACGGCGAAATCCTCGCGGTTTTCACAGAAGGCAGTATCTTTGGTGAGATGGCTTACTACAATAAGGAAAAGAAACGGAGTGCCACTGTCATTGCCCGGACGGATGTAGTTCTCAGGAAAGTCTCTAATGAGGATTTTGAAAAAATGCCTGTGATAAAGAGCCTGTTTTATCGCCTCGCCAAGAAGAGGCGTGATGAAGATCTTCCTTATTAGAAGAAACGAGAAAGGGGGAAAATATTTTGGATCTATAGAAGGCACTTATCCAGCTCCGCTGGATGAGATCTTATTGTTAATATAGGTAAATGAAATAAACTGGCCAATCTTGAAATTGCGGGTTAAGTTGAATTTTTTGATCCAACAGCTTATTGGAGCAGAGATTCCAAATGCTGAGGAAGAAGCAGACAATTCTGCTCCTTCCTGCTGATGTTATTGTCTGAAGCGATGATCCCTGTCCCAGTTCCTGTCTCGGTCTCTGTCTCTGTTTCGGTCCCTCTTCCTGTCGTACCGGTCCCGGTCACGGTATCGATCATACCTGCCGTAGTCCCTGTAATCGCGTCTGTCAAAATAGTATCTACGATAATTTCTATCATCCCTGCATACTCGTTTCTTAATGATATAGCGTTTGCCGTATTTGTAGGCGTGCTGTTCGATTATACGGCAATCGCGGTCATAAAAGCGATGATTATAAGGACGATAATTTTTCCGATGTCTGTTATATTTAGGGTGAAATCCAGGGGGATTGATGTAAAAAGGAGGAATCGGACCTGAAATTCCGCGTCGTTCGACTTGTGCAACGGTAAGACTCCCTGCTGCTCCGATCAGCGAAGCTGTCAGGGTCGTTTGCGTACGACTCCCTGAGACTGCTTCATAAGCTCCTCTTGCTCCGGAATCGGCATATGAGGTTCCAGATATTACCACTAGTATCGTTAGCAATGAAAAAACCGCTCGTTTCATGACCCCCTCCTGAATTTTGCATTCGTGAATGTTTCATATAAAAAATATAACCTCTAAAGAAAGCTGCTGCTCTTTATATTTTATATAGTCGAAACCCGATAAATATGAAGGAGACATCGGGCTAAATCGGTTGGTTTTATTTGCATGTCGAGCCGATGTCTGGGCGTAATCCTATTGAATTTAATCTTAATCTTCAAAGAAGACGGAAGTGATTTCAGTACGATACCAAGAGAAAGGGACACCGCAGTCTTAGGAATGGAAATATGATGCATAAATACCGGAAACTTTTTCACCTGTTAATTTTTGTGTTGCTGATATCGGTAAATTGTACCGAAGCTAAAGAGAAGAAAAATGTGCTTCACATCAACTCTTACCACCATGGCTATGAATGGTCCGATGAAATCTTCCATGGCATCCGTTCAGGTCTGGCCGGGAGTGAAAAATACAAGGTTGATCTGCAGGTTGAATATATGGATACCAAAAAATACCTCTACGACCCTGTCAATATCAGCCTGTTCAAGTTGTATCAGGAAAAATTCAAGAATGAGGATTTTGATGTAATTATCGTCTCCGACAATCATGCCTACAATTTTGTGATAGAGCACAGGGAAGCCTTATTCAAAGGCATTCCACTGGTCTTCTGCGGCATGAATAATTATGAGCAGACCGATGTTTCTTCAGGTAATCTTACCGGTATTGTTGAGAATTTTGATTTAGTCCGTACTCTTAAAATTGCCAGAAAGCTGCATCCGGATAAAACGAAAATGGTGGTGGTCGGGGATCAGTCAATGACCGGAAGATCCATAGAACAGCAGGTTTATACCATGCTGAGAAAATATGACTCCCGGTTGGAGGTGGAGTTCTGGTTTAAGCTGTCGCTTGAAGAAACCAAGCAAAAAGTAGAAAGATTGGCGGATGACACCTTTCTTTTCTTTACTCCGTGGTACCAGACGGTCAGAGGTAAGTTTTACACGGCAGAGGAAGTGATGGAGGATGTTTATGCCCACTCTTCCGTTCCAATTTATACAACCTGGGAATTTCTGCTTGGTCATGGTGCTGTGGGCGGTAGCCTTTTATCCGGGTTGAGTCATGGAAAAATGGCGGCAGAGATGGCCCTGCGCATACTCGATGGCGAGCGCACCGATGATATTCCAGTCGTGGTAGAGCCTTCCGGAATATATAAGTTCGACTATAACGTCATGCAAAAGCTTAATATAAATCAGAAATCCCTGCCTCAGGGATCTATAATCATCAATAGCCCAAAAGCCTTTTACGAACTTCCCAAAGAGCTGTTCTGGACCATCATGGTTAGCTTTCTGATGCTGGTCATCGTCTTGTTGTTCCTGACATTCATCATGGCAGAGCGGCGCAAGGTTCAACGCAAGGTCCAGGAGCAGCTCTCTTTCCAGGAAACGCTTATGGATACCATTCCTCAGCTGGTGTCCTGGAAAGATACCACGGGAAGATATCTGGGTGCCAATCAGAGTTTTACTGAATTTTTTGGAATCGGGACGCCGGTAGGCATGATCAGCAAATCCACCGAGGATGTGATTAGTGATAATGAATATGTTGAATGGTCGGTTAAGACGGATAATGCCGTGGTCCAACAGCAGCGGGAGTTTCGCAAGCTGAGAAAAAAAATTACCGATCATGGTGGCAATATCGGATGGCTGGAGGTCAATAAAGTACCATTGCGCAATCAAAGCGGCCGGATAATAGGGGTATTGACCAGTGCTGAAAATGTAACCAGGGAGCAGAATCTGGAAAAGCAGCTGATGCAGTCCCAGAAAATGGAGGCAATTGGTACACTGGCAGGGGGAATCGCTCATGATTTCAATAATATTCTGACTTCGATCCTGAACTCTACAGAGCTGGCATTGGGTGACGTTGAAGATGACTCGCAGACAGCTCGGGATCTGAAGCGTGTTCTGAAAGCGGCCAGAAGAGGAAGCCGCGTCGTCAAACAGATCTTATCTTTCAGCAGACCTTCAAAAGAAGGGTTCAGGCAGACGGATCTCGGCCTGGTTTGTCACGAAGTTTTAAGCCTTATGGATGCCTCTCTGCCGTCAAATATCAGGGTGCAGTCCAAAATACTCTCAAGCGGGGTAATGGTTGAAGCCGATCCCACCCAGATGCATCAGGCCATCCTTAATCTCTGCACCAATGCTTTCCATGCCCTGCAGGAGAGTGGCGGCAATCTTTATGTGTACGTCGAGAAGGCACTGGTTGGCTCAGAACTTGCAGAAAGCATGAATATCTCTGCGGGGGAGTATCTCAAGCTCACCGTGGCCGATGATGGACCGGGAATAGATGCGACGATCATAGGAAATATCTTCGATCCATTTTTTTCAACCAAAGATATCACCGAAGGAACCGGACTGGGATTGTCCGTTGTCCATGGTATCGTCATGGGCCACCGTGGCGGTATACGGGTGGAGAGTGAAACAGGTAGAGGCACACGATTTGAAATTTATCTTCCCCTGAGCGGCATGATTAAATTTGAAGTAGATGAGGTCAAGAATACCAGTCAGGCCGAAGGCTTATCTATTCTCTTTGTAGAGGATGACGAGGACCAGCTGAATTCGGTACCGAGAGTTCTGCAAAGCCTCGGCCATAAGGTAGTGGGGGTTCGTGATCCGCGTAAGGCCGTGGATTTAGCCATGGGAAGAGAAAAAAAATTCGACCTGGTTATCTCCGATTACGATATGCCCGCGATGAGAGGCACCGCGCTTGCAGAAAAACTCCCCCATCTCCCGTGCATTATCGTCTCCGGCAGAAATGACGCTATTGCCGCTTCGGTGCATGTTAAGAACATTAAAAAAGTAATGATAAAACCATATGATAAAGCAGAACTGCAAGGGATCTTGAATAGTATTTTCGATCAGGAGTAAATATGGGGAAAATGCTCATTATTGATGATGACATTGAAGCGTGTGAGACCATAGAAAGTCTTATTTCGAGATTGTCCCACCTGTGCGATAAGGCACATTCGATTGCTGCCGGTAGAAAGATGCTGGCCGAAAACGGATATGACGTAGTCTTTCTTGATGTTGGACTTCCGGATGGCAGCGGTCTTGAAATGCTCTCTGAAATCATGAAAATCGAGGATGCGCCCGAAGTAATAATACTCACCGGCAAAGGTGATGCCGACGGTGCAGAATTGGCGATCAAGGGAGGGGTATGGGATTATCTTCTTAAACCCTCAAGCGTGCGTGAGATTACTCTCACCTTGAACAGAGCGCTGAAATACAGGGCTGAAAAAGAGATAAAAGACGAAAGGGAAAATCTTGTCTACAGGCCTGTGGTGGGAACCAGCCAGGGCATTGAAGCAAGTCTGCGGCTGACTCAAAAAGCAGCCGGATCAGATGTGAATGTACTCATAACCGGAGAAACAGGAACAGGGAAAGAGCTTTTTGCCAGAACGATCCATGAAAACAGTCGCAGGGCGAAAAAGAAATTTGTCGTTGTCGACTGTGCCTCTTTGCCGGCCTCTCTCGTCGAGTCAACTCTATTCGGCCACGTCAAGGGCGCCTTCACTGGTGCTCAAAAAGATACACTGGGCCTGGTCAAAATAGCAGATGGCGGCACTCTCTTTCTCGATGAGATAGGTGAAATGCCGTTGTCTCTGCAGAAAGTTTTTTTAAGGGTTCTGCAGGAACACTGCTTCAGGCCGGTGGGTGGTTCCCATGAAGATACCAGTGATTTTCGCCTGATTGCCGCTACCAACAGAGATCTCGATGCAATGGTGGATAAGGGGCGGTTTCGCAGCGATCTTTTTTTCCGGATCAAGACCATGCGCATACGTTTGCCTGCCCTGCGTCATCGTCTCGAAGATATAGTCCCTCTGCTCAACTCGAGGATGACGCATCTCTGCGACCAATATGGTCTTGCGAAAAAAGAGCTGGCGGACGATTTTATCACCACTCTGACAAGTTACTCATGGCCCGGCAATGTCAGGGAATTATTCAATATTCTTGAACGTTCCATGGTGGACGCCGGTGACGAGAAAACCCTTTTTGCAGTGCATCTCTCCCGTGAATTACGGATTCAAGTGGCCAAAAGTCAGATTGAGAAAATGACCGGCAGGGAGATACTGGCCGGCGATGACGACATGTTTAACAATGAGGGTGTCCGAAAAATCGGACAAAAAATTTTCGAAGACATTTTCGATCGAGAACTTCCTCACCTTAAGGAATTTAAAAATACTGCGGAAAAAATTTATCTTAGTGAGCTTATGAGGCAATGCGGGGGAGAGTTGCCCGAAATACTGCAAAAATCCGGTTTATCTCGTTCTCATTTTTACGCCCTTTTGAAAAAGTATGGCTTGAATCTTTGATAAATGTCCTATCAAAGTGGTACTGTTACTTAGAAGGTTTTCACCGAAGATACATGATACCGCACTGTTCGGTTGCAAAAACAAAGGGGAGGGCTATATAAATAGCTGTTGTTTTGTATCATTACTGCTACTGATGCAGTGCTCGCCTAATCTGTCCGTACGGTGGTTTTTGTGGATGTGTCAGTCAAAGTGCTTAAACTCCTTTTCTGCCGAAACATTTGCAATTGCCGAGCTCTGCTGATCTACTTTCAATAGAAGTAGTTCGTGGCAATAATAAATATTTTGGAAAAAAGCCGCCTGAATAGCTCTAATGTGTATCAATATATAGACATGTCTTTATTTTGATACAAGAAAACATTCTGAATATCGTTTTTTTTATTCCCTGAGACACTGCCGTAAATCGAGCATTTAAATGACCTCAAATCCGTGAGAAAGTGACCGACAGGAAGATTCCGGCGATGATGACGATATCCATTGTCCAATGGCTGTCTGGAAATTCGGACTGATACTTTTTGATGCTTTGGCCGAGAGTGAACTTTCCAGGTTCATAACATAAATTAACAGCAAAAAGCTAGCTTGGCAACATCTCGTAATGCCGGGAAAATATGGTTATCTCGATTTTATCGTGACCCTTGTTTAGAAAACCCTGGATTATGTCGTTGGTAATTATTTTGGCTGTTTCCTGTTTTGTCCGATTTTTAGGACAATCAATTGGTTTCAATGAGCAATCCGCACTGAAGCAAAAATGATTATTGAAGCTATAACTTTGAAATAGTACTACAAAATATTGGCAGCTGTGTGGCACAATTACTGCAAAAGGTTTTTAGTTCCGATAAAAAACTGTCATCTAAAAATGATAAATCTCAATATCGAGTTTAGATAGAAAGATGGTTGGAGGATAAAAGCACAATAACGTTCTCTCAATGTTTTGCCGGTTAAATAAATGTATGAATCATGTTGTACCAAGTGTATTTCAATGCACTATAAAAACGGCGGCCGGACTGCCTGGTCGCAAAAACAAAAACAAGCAAGGAGACAACAATGCGAAGACTTGGAAAGTTCATCGGCCTAGCACTTATCGCAAGCTTGGTGGCGGCACCCAGTGCATTTGCCAAGCGTGAAAAATTCGGTGCAGACAAGCGCCATCAGGAAGTTCAAAAAGAGTTGCGGACAATTAAGCCATCAACCGAAACCTTCCGCTGGAAAATGGTTATGCCCTGGAGCAAAGGTTTGCTGTTCTATGATATGGCCCAGCATTTTGCCGATTCCGTCAAGCTCGCTTCAGGCGGCCGTCTTGACATCAAACTGTTTTCCGCAGGCGAATTGGTCGGCGCCATGGAGTCTTTCGATGCTGTAAGCAAGGGTTCAGCCGATATCGGTCATGACTGGCCGGGTTACTGGATGGGAAAAAACCAGAACTTCAACTCCTTCGCCTCCGTCCCCTTTGGATTGGATTATGAAGGATACAACATCTGGCTTTATGAGCGTGGTGGCCTTGAGCAGATGCAGGAATTATATGCTCAGTACAACCTGTATGCCCTGCCCGGTGGAAACGGCGGCCAGGAGATGGGACTCTTTTCCAATAAAAAAGCCACTACAATGGCAGATTTTAAAGGTATGCGCGTTCGTACACCAGGCTGGTTCATGGATATATTGAACAACCTCGGTGCTTCTGTTACCCCACTGCCCGGCGGCGAAGTCTACCTTGCTCTTGAGCGCGGTGTTATTGATGCGGCAGAGTTCTCTTCTCCGGCCATCAACTATCCGATGGGTTTTGATGAGATCACCAAATACGTCATTGAACCCGGAGTGCATCAGCCTTCCGTACAATGTGGCCTCTTCATCAATATGGACTCCTGGAACAAGCTCCCTGCCGACCTCCAGTGGATCGTAAAAATGGCTGCCAAGGAAACCCAGCTCTGGTCAAACGCCTGGCAGGAAAACCTGAACATCGAGGCCATCAAACTGTTTAAAGAGAGTGTTGAGTTCGTTAAAATGGATGATGAGGCTATTACCGAATTTGCCAAAGTTACCAAAGCGTATCTTGATGAAGTCAAGGCTAAATATCCTGATGTAAAGAAAACTCTTGATTCTCAGGAACAGTTCAAGCGTGACTTTGCTGAATGGCGTGAAATCCGCAGCGGCATTACACCCTGGCCGATTGATGATTTCATCGATGGAAAGCGTATGCAGTAATCTTTGATTCAACGGACGGCGGAGATACGACAGTGTCTCCGCCGACTCGTTGTCCTTTTTTTATATTCAGCTTCAGATTTTGAGGTTTTTTTATGCAACAGATTGCCCGCATTATTGACGCTGTCACTGAGTTTGTCGGGTTCTACTCTGCCTATCTGATCCTGCCGCTGATTGGAATAGTCAGCTATGAAGTTTTCATGCGCTACGCTATAGGTGCGCCGACTTCCTGGGCTTTTGAAATGACGGTATTCGTCTACGGAGTGCATTACATGCTCGCGTTAAGTTATGCCCATAAACACGATGGACATGTTGCAATTGATGTCTTTCAGGCGCGACTTCCTGAAAAATCTCGAAGATATGTCAATATCATCGCTAATCTGGTTATGTTTTTGCCGACGATAGGCTTGTTGACTGTCTGGTCCTTTATCTATGCGGCTAGTTCATGGGGAATGGGTGAGCGCGCTTCTTCTTCCTGGGGGCCGATAATTTATCCGTATAAGATGATTATGGCCGTCGGTTTTCTATTATTTTTTCTGCAGGGCGTAGCTAAACTGATTAATGATTTCCGCTCACTACGCAATTAGAGCCACTCACTGCCCACTTCGGAGACGTTAACGATGACCCCCGAACTCATGACTTTCCTGATGTTTGCCACCCTGGTGGCTGCCATTATTGTTGGACACCCTTTGGCGGTAACCCTCGCAGTGGTTGCCACCGTTTTCGGTCTGATTGATAATGGCTTCAATGTTCCCGGACTGCTAGACCTTTTTGTCAACAACTCCTGGGGAATTTTCTTAAACTATACGCTGGTTGCCATTCCACTTTTTATATTTATGGCGCAGATTCTCGACCGCTCCAAAGTTTCGGAAGGACTTTTCGATGCCCTGTATATCGTATTGGGCGGCATGCGAGGCGGGCTTGGGCTTGCTGTTATCGTTGTGTCAACCGTCTTTGCCGCCACAACCGGAATTATCGGCGCCTCTGTGGTCGCCATGGGGCTGATGGCAGGCCCTGCTCTTCTGCGGCGTGGCTATGAAAGAGGTCTGGCCGCCGGTATTATCTGTTCTTCCGGTACACTGGGTATTCTTATTCCGCCAAGTATCATGCTGGTGGTGTATGGTGGTCTTACAGGATTGAAGGAAACCTCGGTTGGTAATCTCTTTGCCGCTGCTATCTTTCCGGGTCTGCTTCTCTCCGGCCTTTATCTGAGCTATGTTTTTATACGCTGTTCCATCAATCCGAAGCTCGGTCCGCCGATTCCACGAGAAGACCGTACCGCCACAGTCCTGCAGAAAATCACCATGACCGCAAAGAATTTTGTTCCACCCTTTGGTCTGATTCTGGTGGTTATGGGGACTATCCTGGCCGGCATGGCCACTCCCACGGAAGCCGCAGCTCTCGGCGCCGTTGGAGCAATGATACTCGCCCTTATCTATCGTAAGTTAAATTGGGAAGTTATTACTCTTGCTGCGGGAGCAACCGCCCGTACCACAGCCATGATTATGGCGCTCTTCATTGGTGGAAAGTTGTTCAGTGTGGTATTCCTCAGTATGGGTGGCGGTGATGTGGTCGCCGATTTGCTTCTTGGTATGGATGTCAGCCCCTATGTCGTTCTGGCAATTATGATGGCGGTTGTCTTTTTTCTCGGTATGTTCATTGACTGGGCGGCGATTCTGCTGGTAGTCGTACCTATTTTCACTCCTATAGCCATGGATCTCTATTTTGATCCGCTCTGGTTCGCCATGCTGGTCTGTGTTATGTTGCAGACGTCATTTCTGACCCCGCCGTTCGGGTATGCTCTCTTTTATTTTAAAGGAGTTGCCCCGGAAGAATACACCATGGGAGATATTTATCGCGGTATTGTTCCCTTTGTTCTTCTGCAGATTGTCGGGCTGGCACTGATGATAGCCTTCCCGCCAATCATCACCTGGCTGCCTGATCTTTTCTTTGGCCGTTAGGCTTTAGTGGCAGTTGCGTTTCAATAGGATGTCACTGTTAGAAATGCTGCAACAGAGGTCCCGCTGAGTATGGCGGGGCCTTTTTCTTTTAGTGATGAGCTTGATAATGGTGCGGAAATATGTCTTGACTGCTGTCGAGAAATGATATTGTTTCTATACTCTGCAGTATATCCTTTTGCAGAGAAATAAGTTATCTTATCAACCTCACATTCGGTGTAACACACAATAAAGCTGTCCAGGAAAAACCTTTTAGTTGCTATCCGAACTGCGATATAATGAGATGGGCAAAATTCTACTTTGTTACGACTTCTCCGGAGAGGAATTATGAGTGAACAACAGGTATATTTACAACGATTCATGGAGGCTTCACGCCGGGTTGGCGCTGAAGTAATTGAACTGGAAAGCCTGCAGATGGCAGTTGATTATGTGGCCTCCAAGGTACATGGCAGAACCTTGATTCCAGAAACAGCTCTAAGTGTAAAGCATGATCTCAAAAATCTTATGATGAAGTCCGGCATAGATGTGTTTGCCGGAAAGTTTCGTGAAGCCGGCCATGTGCCGGCTGCGGGAATAACCTTTTGTAATTTTGCCATGGCCGATACGGGAACCGTGGTTCTGGAAAGCACTGATGAGGATGTACGGCTTGCTACAACATTGCCTGATGTTCATTTTGTCATCGTTGATCCGGAAAAGATACTGAAAGACAATCTTGCCGCAGCCCAACCGATGAGTGCGATGCATATCGGCTCAGAACCGCGCTTTATTGCCTATATTACCGGACCAAGCAGAACGGCCGACATAGAAAGAGTCCTGACCATAGGCTGTCACGGTCCCCGTGAGCTTCACATACTGGTAGTTCCCTCTGTTTCAAGTGATATCATGGAAATGTAGCGGAAGAATATCAGTATGGATTGTAGGAAACGGTTGAGATTTCGGTTTGCTGAATGTGACCTCTCTCAAGCGCTCATTCAGAAAAGGAGACGGAAATGGCCGACGCTGCCCAATATAAAAAAAGTATCGAAGATGCGCTGAACAATCCCAAACTCAGTGAAGCACTCCACCTTTTTGGAGACGCCTATCTCATTGCCCGTGAAAATGCCTTCCGAGGTCTTGATTTTGAAGAAATGCGCACCGACCTTGCCAAAATTAAGGATGAGGTGCGAATCAGGCGTAAAGAATTGCTGGCCGACTTCATCAGAAATGCCGAAGCTGCCGGTTCGCGTGTCTTCATAGCTAAGGATACCAAAGAAGCCAATGAATACGTTATCAATCTGGCCAAGCAGAAAAAGGCCAAGCATATCGCCAAATCCAAATCCATGGTTTCTGAAGAAGCGCACCTGAATAAAGCGCTGGAGCGGGCAGGCATTAAGGCCTCCGAGACCGATCTGGGTGAATGGATAGTGCAGCTGGCCGGGCAGCGTCCCTCGCATATGGTGATGCCCGCCATCCATATGTTTAAGGAAGAGGTGGCTGAGCTTTTCAGCAAAGAGACCGGAAAGAAGCAGTCTCCTGAGATAAAATCACTTGTCGAAGTCGCCCGGGAAGAGCTGCGAAAAGAATATTTTAATGCCGATATCGGACTTACCGGAGCCAATTTCCTTGTCGCCGATACCGGAGGGATAGGGCTGGTCACCAATGAAGGCAACGCCCGCCTTTGTGCCACCCTTCCCAAGGTGCATGTGGTCTTTGCCGGAATCCATAAGCTTGTGCGCAATATGGAGGATGCCATCAAGATTACCCGGTTGTTGCCGCGCAATGCCACAGGCCAGCTGCTGACTTCGTATATTACCTGGATTCGGGGAGCGGTGCCGTCCCATGGCGAACGCAAGGAGCAGCACATCGTTCTTATAGATGGCGGCAGAGAAGCGTTATATGAATCTGAGGAATGTCGCGATGCACTTCGCTGCATACAGTGCGGAGCCTGCGCCAATGTCTGTCCTGTATACCAGACGGTTGGCGGTCATGTATTCGGCAGCATCTATATTTCTGCCATAGGTATCATACTGGCCGCCTTTTATGAGGGGCTGGACAAGGCGAAGGAAATTACCCGGGCCTGTATCGGCTGCAGGTCATGTACCGCTGTTTGTCCCTCCAAGATAGATCTCGAAGAGATCATCCTACACCTGCGCGGGGAGGTTACCAGAGAATATGGGATGGGAGCGGTGAAAAACATAGCCTTCAAGGGCATAATGAAAAATCGCGATCTTTTTCATACCATGATAAAAGCAGCTGCAAAGCTGCAGCGGCCTCTGACGCAGAAAAAGGCAGGAGATTCCGTGCGGGTCATTCGGCATTTGCCTATGCATTTCATGGCCAAAGACTTTACCGAGTGGCGTGATCTTCCTTCAATCGCGGCAGAATCCTTCAGAGACCGGTTTGCTTCGATTGAACAGAGGGTAGAAAATCCAAAATATACGGTAGGACTTTTTATAGGATGCGGCGCCGATTTCGTTTATCCCGAGGTGGGGGTCAGTCTGGTAAAGGTGTTGAACCATCTTGGTGTTGAGGTGGTTTTCCCACGGGGTCAAAATTGTTGCGGCATTCCGGTGCTATATTCCGGCGATATGGAAACGGGTGTGTATCTTGCCAGACAGAGCGTCAAGGCCTTTTCAGAAGCGGATGTGGATTATGTGCTGAGTGTCTGCCCTACCTGCACCATGGGGGTGAAGCGGGATTTTGTTGAACGTCTTGCCGACGATCCGCAGTGGGCGGAGAAGGCAAGAATTGTTTCGGAAAAAACTATGGATGCCTCAGCTTTTCTTGAAAACGTCCTTGATGCATCTCAGCGATTAAGAGGATCAGATACGCATAAGAATGTTACATATCATGATTCCTGTCACCTCAAACGGGGCAATAATGTCTGGCGAGAGCCCAGAGCCTTGCTGAAGAGCAGCGGATATACCATCGAAGAGATGAAAAACAGTGACAGATGCTGCGGTTTTGGCGGAACCTATTCATTTTTAAGCCATCCGCAGATATCAAAACAGATCACCAGGGATAAAATCGAGACAATCGTCAAGACCGGTGCCGAAACAGTGGCGATGGACTGTCCCGGCTGTATGATCATGCTTAAAGGGGGGATGGGCAAAGCCGAGCCGTCCATCCGTTGTGTCCATACTATTGAGCTTCTTGCTGAAGCCATTGATAACGAATAATTTCCAAGGGAGCATATGATGAGTGATCGGCTGCCGATTGTTGATAATTTATGTAGAAACCCTGCTAATCATAAGTTTCATATGTGTGAGCTGAAAACCGCCGGAAAAACGGAGGAAATTAAGAGGCTTGCAAAAGATCCAAAATTTATTTGTGGAAACTGTGGAAATACTGCCAATTCCGAGGGGGCGCTCTGCGCTCCCGGGCCTTTCCATGAGTAATTTTGGATGAACCCTGCGATAAGCACCCATATGGACACAAACTTCGATGTATTTGAATGAATCCGGCCGGGTCCTTTGATAATCGGCAAAATTCTGATGAAATGAGTGGATGAGTCAGCTACAGTAGGCAGATACTATGACTGATTTTTTTCAATTACTGGCCGACCTGAAACCATCCCTTGTACTCCATCACACCTACAGACTGCGGTACTGGCTGTTATCACTGTTTTTTATCATTCTCCTTTCGGTTACCGGCAGGAGCATTCAGCTCTATATCGTTGAATACCTGAATCCTCTATGGATAGCAGGTGCGATCTTTGCTCTGCTGTTCTTCATCCTTGTCAACATACTAAGGAGAAAAAGAGACAGTAGTAATCTCTGGGTTGTCGGCGGTGTCCTCTGTTTGCTTATAGCCGCCGTTGCTGCTGTATGGGCGGGATATATGCTTCCTGTTGAGGCAGTGCATTTTCTGGTTTTTTCCTGGCTTGGCTGGATATCCTCCGCTGTTTTCGGACCGCTCCATGGTGCCGCTGCCATGTTGTCTATCGCCGTGGGAGATGAAATTCTGCAGCATTTTTTACCGAGCAGGGTAGGGGATGTTCATGATATAGTTGTCAATGCCATCTCAGGGCTTGCCGGATGGATACTACGGGTGAAATGGATAAGAAAACAATATTGAAAATAATCTTATTGGCATTGTTGCTGTATCCCGCGGGTTCCCTTGCTTTTGCCGGAGAATACCTGCAGTGTGTCGTAATTGATGTAGGAGAAGGTCAGGCGGTTTTGCTGCAGAGAGGAGAGGCGGGCATCCTGATAGATACAGGTCATTTTGGAAAAAAACAGGAATTGCAGGAAGCCCTGCAAAGATATGGGGCTAAAAGAATTGAAGCAGTCGTCCTCACCCACCTTCATCCCGATCATGCCAGCGGAATCTTCGGCCAGATGGCGGATTATCCACAGGCTGTCATATACGAATCAGGGCAGCGTCTTGCCTTCCATCCTTTTCTGGACAGCTATAGATGGGTTATCGAAAAGCTGGATTCGGGAAGCTGGGAGGTGCGCCAACTGCGGCAGGGCAGTGCCATTTCCTGGAGAAATGCACTAATAGAAGTCCTCTGGCCGGCGCAACCCTCTGGAGAGGATCTGAACAGCCAGTCGTTGGTCCTCTCTGTAATCTTTGCCGGAAAGACCATCCTGATAATGGGAGATGTCGGCAAACAGCAGGAAGACCAGCTTGTTCAGGACAAGCTGCTGCCCGGAGATGTCGATGTACTCGTGATCGGTCATCACGGTGCTGCTGATGCCACAGGTTCAGCGCTGCTGCAATGGACCTCTCCTGAGTATGCTGTCGTTTCCGTGGATTCAGACAACAGGCGCGGCTATCCCGACGAGATGGTGGTGAAAAAAATTCTGGAATCCGGTGCCCGGCTCCATCTTACCTCCGAAAATGGGGATTTTGTCTGGCGGACACCGGAATTGAAAGAGTCCGACTGACCTCCTGAAAATTCGAAAACTACACTTCTCAGTTCCCTCTGACTACATCGATGGTATCCTGAGCGATTTGTAACTCCTCATTTGTCGGTATCACCCAGATATCTACCTTGCCGCCATCCTTGCTGATCTTTTTCTGATGTGAGATTCGTCCATCATTAGCTGCAGCATCGAGTTCAAGGCCAAGTCCCTCCATGTCACTGCAGACACCGGCTCTGACTATATCGTCATTCTCACCGATTCCTGCGGTAAAGGCAATGGCATCGACCGTGCCCAAAGCCGCAAAATAGGCTCCAATATACTTCTTGACCTGATAGCAGAACATATCCACGGCAAGTCTGGCACGCTGGTTGCCACCGGCTGCACTTTCGTGAATATCGCGCATGTCGTTCATTCCGCAAATTCCCTTGAAGCCGCTTTTTTTATTGAGGATAGAGTCAACTTCCGCGGCGCTGATATTCTTTGCTTCGGCAATATAGCCGGAGATCGCCGGGTCTATATCACCGCAGCGGGATCCCATCATAACTCCGGCGAGAGGTGTCATTCCCATGGAGGTGTCGATGCACTTACCGCCTTTTACGGCAGTAATTGAACCGCCGTTGCCGAGATGAATGGTAATCACATTTATATCCTCCGGATTCCTGTTCATGGCACTGGCCACATTTTTGGCGACGTATTTGTGCGAAGTACCGTGAAACCCATACCTCCTTACTTTGAGATCCTCATAAAATTCATAAGGCAGTGCGTACATGTAGGCTCTCGCGGGCATGGTCTGGTGAAATTCGGTATCGAAGACGGCGACGTTAGGGGTGCCGGGGAAGAGTTCTTCGGCGACGGCAATGCCGGTC
Organism: Desulfopila inferna; assembly: GCF_016919005.1. NCBI lineage: Bacteria > Pseudomonadati > Thermodesulfobacteriota > Desulfobulbia > Desulfobulbales > Desulfocapsaceae > Desulfopila > Desulfopila inferna. The sequence continues at coordinate 839,824 of NZ_JAFFQE010000001.1, read as the reverse complement.
AGATTTGCCGGATTATGAAGTGGAGCCAGGGGATTATTTTCCTCAATCGCCTGCTTGACGGATTTGTCAATCAAGGTGGCGCTGTTAAAAAGTTCACCTCCCTGGACTACCCGATGACCGATGGCATCGATTTCATCCGTACTGGCGATGACGCCTGTTTCAGCGGATGTAATCATGTCAATCAGCAGGTGCATGCCTTCTCGATGATTACCGATCTTTTTTTCAATGACGGTTTTCTGCTCATTACCCTTTACAATCTTCTTATGGGAAAGTTCTCCCTGGGCTTCTCCGATTCTCTCTACAATTCCTGATGCCATCAGGGATTCATCGTCCATATCGAGAAGCTGGTATTTAATGGAGGAACTACCGGCGTTTATCACTAATATCTTCATATCGTCTTACCTTTTTCCGCAATACCCGGATCTTGGGCTTGTAAGGAATTCTTTTCCTTGGAGGTCGATGCATATCCCTGAATTGCCGTAATGGCGACGGTGTTGACTATGTCGTGTACGGTACAGCCCCGGCTGAGATCATTGACAGGTTTTTTCAAGCCCTGCAGGACGGGACCAATCGCCAGTGAGTCGGGAGTGGCCCGCTGCACCGCTTTGTAGGTGTTGTTGCCGGTATTCAGATCCGGAAAAATAAAAACCGTGGCTTTCCCTGCCACCTTGCTGTCGGGTAGTTTGGTTTCGGCAACCTCCGGATCAATAGCGGCATCATACTGAATGGGGCCCTCCAAAAGGAGATCAGGGCGCATTTTTTGGGCGATTTTCGTGGCTTTGATGACCTTTTCGACCTCGGCCCCTTTGCCCGAATCGCCTGTGGAATAGGAGAGCATGGCTACTCGAGGGTCGATGCCGAAAAGTTTAGCAGTATCGGCAGAGACTACGGCTATTTCGGCGAGTTGTTCGGCGGTAGGATTGGGGATAATGGCACAGTCGCCAAAAACCAGGACTCTGTCCTTCAGGCACATCAGAAAAACCGAAGATACTATTGTTGTTCCGGGAACGGTTTTGATGATCTGAAAAGCCGGTCGTATGGTATGGGCTGTTGTGTTGACGGATCCGGAGACCATGCCGTCAGCAGCCCCTTTTTGGATCATCATGGTTCCCCAGTATGTTTCATCGGCCATGAAATCAACGGCCATATCCATGGTCACGCCTTTTTCCTTCCGCATTTCGAAGAAATCAAGGACATATTCCTCAAAATGTGGACTGCGTTCAGGGTTAACGATATTGATGCCGTCCAGCTCCAGACCGAGTTTCGAAATTTTGTTGCCTATTTCCTCTTCTTTGCCGAGGAGGGTGAGATTGCAGACATCACGTCTAAGAAGGATGTCGGCAGCTTTGAGAATGCGTTCACTGGTCCCTTCGGGCAGGACTATATGCATTTTGTTTCTCTTGGCTTCACGGATGAGTTTATATTCGAACATCTGCGGAGTGACACGGGAGGATTTCCGCGAAATAAGCTTCTCTTTCAATTCGCTCGTTTTAACGTTTGCCTCGAAAAGACCCAGGGCGGTGGCTATTTTCTGCGGATTATCCGGATCGATCGTACCTTTCAGTTCATTCAGGGCGCTGACGGTTGGGAAGGTGGAGTCCTGCACGAGAAGGATCGGGACTGGCAGGCCTGCCCAACCCTCGACAAGGCGTTTGATGCTTGGCGGCGGTGTCTGGCCGCCGGTCAGTAGGATTCCGGAAATATTTGGATAAGCAGAAGAAAGGCGGGAAGCAAGTGAGCCTAAAATGATATCGGAACGATCACTGGCTGTTACCACCAGATTATCGTCCTTGAGATAATTTAAAAAATTTTCAATGCGCATGGCGGCGATAACATAGCCGTTTATTCTCTTGCCTAGCTCTTTGCTGCCGTAAAGCACCTCCGCCTTGAGCCATTTTTTGACGTCATTCATGGTTGGATTGGCAAGTGTCGGCTCCTCCGGCAGCACGTAAAACAGGCTGTCCGGTATGGATATGTTTTTTTTCAAGGCGGATAGAATTGCCTCTTTATCGTGGATCTTCGCCTTATTGACAATTACTCCCATGGTATCGACGCTCTTTTCCTTGAGAGAATCCATGGCAAGCTGGCAAAGACTGACTACCTCGTCAACCGTGGAATCGTCAGCGGAACTCACAATAATTGCCGGACTGCCGAAGTTTGCCGCAATGGCGGCATCAATATCGATATTGAAGGCCTCGTGGCCGGCCTTGAAATCCGTACCTTCACAGAGAACGAAATCGCATTTGTCTGCTAGAAGTTGATATTTGATGAGAATATTCTCCATCAGATCGTTTTGCCTGCCGCTGTTGATGTAGTGTTTTGCCTGGTCAAGCGTAACGGCATAGGTCTCATTGTATTGCAGACCAAGATAGAAGTGGGAAAGAATAAGGTCTATGTCATGATCCCTCTCACCGGGACCTGAAGGATTAATGATGGGTCGGAAAAAACCCACTTTGCGTATATCGCGCAAAAGGAGTTCCATTACTCCCAGAGCGATTGCCGATTTTCCACTTTCAGCGTTTATTGAGGTGATAAAAAGATTTTTTGCCATGTTGTTTCCTTGTATTGCCTAAAAAGATAAGGTTATTTTTACCAGCTTAACAGATAAAATTGAAGAAATACAATTCTTCATGATTATCGCCATGTTCAATAGTTCTTATGTTGTAGCACATCTTTATGAGTAAGAACCTGATTAACAACTGCCCGCAACATCAGCCTATAACAACTGAGAAAAACGTTCTCTGCATACGGGAATAGAATCAAGCTTTTCCTTGTAGAGATATGCTAATCTCTGTACATTATGTTTATATATTAAGTCTGGATGAGCTGACTTAAAGGTTCAAGAAAAAATGATGACTCGACTTCCTGAACTGAAAGAGTAATTTCCATACGCAGAGGATACTAATGAGCAAATTGAACATTAAGTTTGCAGAAAGAATGCAGCAGCTACCTCCCTATCTTTTTGGGATGATTAATAAGATGAAGATGGAGAAACGCTGGAACGGTGATGATGTCATCGATCTGGGAATGGGGAATCCTATCGACCCGGCCCCGAGCCAGGTGACGGAGAAATTGATCGATGTGGCCAACGATCCCAAAAGTCATCGCTATCCAGTCGCCGGCGGCATGAAAAACCTCAAACGGGAAATTGCGCTGTATTATCAACGGAATTATGACGTCAAACTTAGCGGCACCGATGATGTTATTTGCACTATCGGCTCCAAGGAAGGAATATCACATCTCTGCCTGGCCCTTCTCGGACCGGGAGATTCCGTATTGGTGCCGGCTCCGGCCTTTCCTATACATGTCTATGCCGCCGTTATTGCCGGTGCCTCTGTTATCCGCATTTCATTGTATTCAGAAGAATCTTTTCTGCAGCAGATCCAGAATATCTGCCAGTCCCTGTATCCCAGGCCCAAGCTGGTAATGCTTAATTATCCGCACAATCCCACTGGAGTACTGGCCTCAAAAGAGTTCTTCACCGAGGTTGTTCGCCTGGCCAGGAAATATAACTTTATGGTCGTTAATGATTTCGCTTACTCCAGGATAACCTACGACGGGTATGTCGCTCCAAGTTTACTCGAGATACCGGGAGCTGAGGAGGTTGCCGTAGAGTTCGGATCTTTTTCCAAATCCTATAATATGGCCGGTTGGCGGCTTGGTTATTGTGTTGGCAATCCTCAGATCATTGAAGGACTCTCGCGAATCAAAGGCTATTATGACTACGGCATTTTTTCCGCGATCCAGGTTGCAGGCATCGTGGCAATGCGGGATTGTGAAGACAGCATCGGTGAGCAGGTAGAGGTTTACCAGAAAAGAAGAGACGTTCTCTGTGAAGGTCTTGAGCGAATGGGCTGGCAGGTGGACAAACCGAAGGCCGGCATGTTCCTCTGGGTAAAAATTCCCGAACCATATGCCCAGATGGGATCAATCCGTTTTTCCGTGGAGATGATGAGCAGGGCGAATGTTGCAGTGGCGCCCGGCGCCGGTTTTGGCGAAGAAGGCGATGGCTATCTGCGTTTGGCTCTGGTGGAGAATGAAAATCGCATAAAGCAGGCTCTCAAGCAGATGAAAAGAAGTCTCTCCGATATAGACGACGAAATTGAAAAAGGGGTATTTCAGCTGCAGAAGGAAGAAAACGAAGATTGAGAGTTCGTAAAAATCTCGATTTACGTTCGTTGTAGATCTGAAAAGACGATTCACTTGCTAAATCGCCTTTTCAGAGACTACGCTTGGTATCTCGAGCTTTAACTCTCAGCGAAAACCGTGCCTCATGATAAACTTCTCCAGCATAGTGACAAATCCGGATCCTATTGAATTTATAGAATTGAGATCAAGATAATCCTCAGCCGTTTCATCAAAAAAGAGGTTAAGGTCTGATTCCAGTTCGCCTTCCGGGTGCCAGTAACAGATAAGCATGGGCAGTTTAGGAAGAGGATGAAGGACGACGGAAACATCGGATTGGTAATGATTTTCCACCAGATTGGCACTGAACAGCCGTACCATGTCCTCGAATAGATCCGGATATTCGTCCGCTATCTTCTTTAAGGGTATTTCGCAGCGCTGACCGAACAGGCGAAACCAGTCCTGGCCGCTGGGCAGTTCGCGCAGCGGTACCCAGCGGCCGGTAATTTCCTTATCGCCTCCCCGAAGAATATAATTATAAACGGGTAATGTAACCCATGGAGTGATGTGGATATCGGTGTAGATGTCACCGTTATCGGCAACAGAAAAGTTCTTGCCGAGGACTTTCACGGTAATTCTACCGTTATTGTATGTACCCCCAATTTTGCTGGCGACACTTTGAAGATCAATTTTGGTAATTTCTGATTTAAGCTTTCTCATCGCTTTGTCGATGTTTTCCGCAATGGCGCTTTCGGCAGCGACCTCTCCGTATTCCTGTAGAATTTCCGGGGGGATATGTGGGCAGTCTCTAAGCTTTTTCTTACCGGTATAGACTGCTCCGGCAAATGCCATGCAGGTTGGCAACTGACAGTCTCTGCAGTTGGATCTGTTCAGCAACGTAAATATTTCTAAAGCATTTTTAAAGGTTTTCATGGTGTAAAAACATCCTTACGTAGTTCTTAATACCTCACAAGAACTTGAGTATCTTGGTATATTGGTCAGCAATTGCATTTTCCCTACCACGATAATCGTAAAAAGATAAGGTGTCAAAGTGAGCAGAGCGATGAGGGCAGTTTTTTTTTCGTCAAATTTTTCATAGAGAATGTGAGGATATGTAACAAAATGAATCTGCTTACCCCTGAAACTCTGCTTTTCCTGGCCTTTGAGCCGAGGATTTGGGTAATCAGCGTCCCACCCGGACGATTCCGTGTCAAATTTAAGCACTAACAGAATTACACTAATACAATGCGTTAATAGTTTGTTGGTTAGAAGGAAATGAATATAATGAAAAATATCTGTCATGTTGTTCCTGCCAGGTTTAAAATCCACCTTCCTTTGAGTATATCAAGCTTTCTCGAAGTCGGAGTTTATTGGTGCTTATCGCAGAATCCGTCTCGACAGCTTCTATGACTTTTTTTACGAGATCATTCATCATTGACAAGTGCGTAACCGCAACTAATTATTACTATAGTAATTAATCAGATATTCAGGTTAAAAAGATATCCGTCCCGTCTTTAAATACGGCGTTATTCGGGAGAGCCGGCATGAAATATCGAATAGAAAAAGACACAATGGGTGAGGTCGAAGTAGCGAATGACAAGTTATGGGGAGCGCAGACCCAGCGTTCCCTGATAAATTTCGGGATCGGTCCGCCGGCTTCAATGCCCATCGAAATAATCCGCGCCCTCGGCTATCTCAAAAAGGCAGCGGCCCTGACAAACCGGGATCTCGGTAGGCTGTCTCCTGAAAAAACCGATTATATCGTCAGGGTCTGCCACGAGATTATAGCCGGTGAGCTGGATGAGCATTTCCCTCTGGTCATCTGGCAAACTGGCTCCGGGACCCATACCAACATGAACATCAATGAGGTTATCTCAAACAGGATTCATATTCTGCAGGGAAAGCAGCTCGGCTATGGCACTCGTTTTGCGCACCCCAATGATGATGTGAATATGTCTCAATCATCCAATGACACCTTTCCCAGTGCCATGCATATCGCAGCTGCCATGGTACTGGAAAACAAAACATTGCCGTCCCTCGATGTATTGCTTCAGGCCCTGAAGAATAAGGTTGAGCAGTACAAGGACATTACGAAAATTGGCAGAACCCACCTTATGGATGCTACTCCAATAACTGTTGGGCAGGAATTTTCCGGGTATGTTCATCTGCTTGATCAGGGCAGAAAGTCTCTGTCCCATTCACTGATACGCCTGCAGGAACTCGCATCAGGTGGAACCGCAGTCGGCACGGGATTGAACTGTCCTTCCGGATATGCCGAAAAGGCAGCTGAATATATAGCTAAATTCACTGGATTTCCATTTCGTACGGCACCAAATAAATTTGAAGCACTGTCTGCTCACGATGGTCTGGTTGCCGCACATGGAGCATTAAAGCAGCTGGCGCTGAGCCTTCATAAAATCGCTCAGGATATCCGCCTGCTTGCCTCCGGGCCGCGCTGTGGCCTTGGCGAGATATCCCTTCCTGCAAATGAACCCGGTTCCTCTATTATGCCGGGAAAGGTGAATCCCAGTCAGATTGAAGCACTGACCATGGTGTGCGGCCAGGTAATAGGTAATGATGTCGCTCTTGGTTTTGGTGCGGTCAATGGCCATTTCGAACTCAATGTCTATAGACCGCTTATTATCTCTAACTTCCTACAGTCGGCAAATCTTCTGGCGGATGCTGTTCAGTCCTTCCATGATAACTGTGCTGTAGGTATTCAGGTCAACAGGGAGAAAATTCAGGAACATCTGGAAAATTCTCTGATGCTGGTGACTTCGTTAACCCCCCATATCGGCTATGATAAAGCAGCTGATATTGCCAAAGCCGCTTTCCACAATAATACCACGCTAAAGGCAGAAGCTCTTAAATTACTTGACGTAGAGGAAAAGGAGATCGATCAGTGGCTTAATCCTCAGGCAATGCTCGGACGGGAATGATTTGGAGAGCTTTTTTCCAGATTTTTTTCTTGAAGATTGAGAAATTGTCTGATATGCCGGACAAGATGTGTATCTTCAGTGCGAAGCGACAGTTTTTTTTCTCGAAATGATCTTTTAAATTCCAGCTGCTCTAATGTACCACTAAATTTCATGAAAGGAGGAGAGTATTGTGAAAAAGTATGTATGCGATATATGTGATTATGTATATGACCCAGCCGCGGGTGATCCTGATAATGGTGTTGATCCCGGAACGGCTTTTGCGGATCTGCCGGAAGACTGGGTTTGTCCACTTTGCGGTGCCTCAAAAGACGACTTTACCGAAATGGCCTGACCTAAAACTATTCCAACCGGCGCCTTTCAGCGCTGGTTGGAACCTCCTTGCCCCTTATCTTCCCCTTGGAATTCAACTTTGTTTCCGCTTTTTGATGCGGATGAAAGTTTTAATCTGATTACCCCCTGCAGCTCAGAATTTTCTGGCCCAAGCCAGTACTGCTCTTCTCATCGGGACGCCATAAGCCCATCAATTCCAGGGGGCTACAGCGATCCGGGCTGCAGAGATCCGTGAAAAGAGCAGTCCCGACCTTGAGCTAAGGATTAGGGGGAATCAGGATTTTAATATTCATCTTGTTCCTGAGACATATTGTAGCCGACCTTGAAATTCGGGGCTGCATTTGATAGGATTTTGTTGAAGGGAGATTACAGGCCAGCCAGAGCGAGGTTGCAGTGGAAAATAAGCGGTGCAAAAATGGAAGAAAATATACGTATCCATCTTTTGCGCGACAGAGCGATGCTTGGGGATTGCCACAAAATATCAGTCTTTCTGGGATGATGTGTCGAACATCCAAGCGTATTGATGAGATGACACTACTCGATATCAAATTCCAGTTACCCCAGAGGGGCGACAGGGAATTTGCCGCTGAAATCTGGGTTGAGTGCCGAGGTGTCGTGGTGAGTTGTGAAAGAAGAGAGGCGTGTGGCTTCGCTCATCCTTATGAGATAGAAATATTTTTTGATCATATTTCGGCAAGAAATCGTCTTCTGCTGGCATATTATGTCCAGGGGTGAGTGAGGGGTGCCGGAGATGCCTAATCAGAGGGGAGCTGCGGTGTATGTCCCTCTTCAGCCAGGTAGTCTCGGCTGATGTTTGCCGATGCGATGGTCAATGCTACAACGGAAGGTCCGATAATCAACCCCCAGAAACCCATCGTTGCGATACCTGCCAGTATCGACAGCAGAATCAGAATCTCGTTCATGGTATATTCGAAGCCGAAAAGCCTTTTCAGATAGCCGATAAAGATAAGACGGAGAATATTGTCAATAAAAAATCCCATAACGGAAACGGCAAAAACTAAAATCACCAGTGCATTGATGTAGTTGCGGTCGAAGAGTTCCAGGGCGATAATGGGAATATAAACAAGTGCAGCGCCTATTATGGGAATAATTGAACAGAAACCGGCCAGCACTCCAAGATACATGCTGTTATAGCCGCCTATAAAGACCATCAGCAGACCAAAGGCAAGCCCCTGCGCCGCCATATTGAACAGGGCGCCATAAAAAACCACGGCAACGGTTCCCGAGCATTCCCGGTAGAGATATTTTTCATGTTCGATTGAAGTGGGCAGTAATGTCGCCAGAAAATGCAGGATTCTGTTGCCGTATATATTAAATAGAAAATAAAAGGTAAGTATCCAGCCAATCTGAACTATCAGACCACTCACTCCTGAAATCATATTTTCTCCACCCTTGATAATGGCTTCGATGGATGATCCGTTGATAAGCGAGGTTCCTTCGCTTTGCAGGCGCTGGAAAAGATCATGCAACAGTGGCACGCCTTCCATGAAGACTATTAACCGATTCCACATAGAGAGCGCGGTTTCCCTGATTTCCGACATATTGAGAGCGGACACCTGGTCGATGGTAACTGTGATGAAATACAGCAGAGGCAAAAAAATCATCATCAGGAAAAAGGAAGTAAACAGAGTGGCGACAAGGGCACGGCGGGACCTTCGTACCCAGGCGGGCAGTGTTTCTCTTTTGTCTATAGCCGTTATAAGAGAATTGTAGCCATGGCTGGTTGATAAAGCCAGAACTGTGGCAACGAGGATGTATTTGAGAAATGGAGAAAAGATGTAGAGAGAAGCTATGATAAGTCCCACCGTTAGGAGAGCAATAAAAAAGCCGTTTCTTTTTTGGGTATTCTCCGTCATATGAACCTCAATTATGGCTGACAAAAGCTCGGTCTACGTCTTCGAAAAGGCGATTATCCGTACTGCATGTAACGCGGACTTCCACTGCGGGCACCTGGTAATGTCGAGCTATTCACAGAGCCGTTCTCGATAACTTCAACAACTTTTCTGATTATCCATTTTCTGGCCTTGGTGAGGATTGGGGGTAATCAGGATACTTTTTACAATGCCGTTATGGTTAGTCCTAGTCATATTAATGCTAAATTACTGTAAAGCAAAGTAATTAAGTATTTCCGAGGGCAAAGTCGAACTATTTAAAGGAAAGCAGGACGGAGAAAGAAGGGACGAGGAGCCAAGTGGAATTCATGCAGCCCGCACCATTGCAAGTGAAGGCTGCACGGAGAGAAAGAATCAGGAAGGGAAGCAAATTTTTTTCACATCATTGAAAGTACTTACAAAATGAGGCTTGATTCCTTCCTGGATATGGTCAGGCAGAAGATCATAATCTTCCTTGTTTTCCGCGGGAAGAATGACCTGTTTGATCTTGGCGCGTTTGGCGGCGATCAATTTCTCCTTTACTCCGCCGATAGGCATAATCAGGCCACTCAGGGTGAGTTCACCGGTCATCGCAATGGAATCGGCTATCGGTGTATTCCTGGCCAATGAATAAAGAGAACAGGCCATGGTCACTCCTGCCGAGGGACCGTCCTTCGGTGTTGCCCCGGCTGGTACATGAAGGTGAATGAAATTGTTTTTAAAAAAATCGACGGCGTTCTTATCGTTCCTGAGCAAAGAACGGACGTAGCTGTAGGCAATTTCAGATGATTCCACCATCACCTTGCCGAGTTGGCCGGTTTGTTTGTAGCCGGGTTGCGTTGCCGGGATGGGGATGGATTCAATGTATAGAGTGGCGCCACCCATGGAGGTATAGGCCAGCCCGGTGATAACGCCAATCTGCGGTTTTTTGAAGGCCTGATCTTCGGTGAAGCTTTTCTTGCCCAAAAGATCGTGAAGATCTTCTATTCTTATGCGAATGGTCTGATCGGGATTTTCCACCAAATCCTTGGCCTTTTTCCTCAAAATCTTTTTGATGCAGTTTTCCAGGGTGCGGACCCCGGCTTCTCTGGCATAGCCGTCTATAATGGCACGAAGTACCGATTTTGAGAAAATTACCTGCTTGGCGCTGATGCCATGCGCTTTTCTCTGCTTGGGGATAAGGTGCTTGGTGGCGATTTCCACCTTTTCCTTGTTTATATAGCCGGGAAGACGTATAACCTCCATTCTGTCGATCAATGGCTGGGGAATGGTTTCCATTTGATTGGCTGTGCAGATAAAGAGCACCTTGGAGAGATCAAAACGCACATCAAGATAGTGGTCGAGGAAATCCTGGTTTTGTTCAGGGTCAAGGACCTCGAGCAGCGCTGATGCAGGATCGCCGCGGAAACTTGCCCCTATTTTGTCTACCTCGTCGAGCATTATCAGGGGATTAGCCGTTTTGCAAGTTTTGATTGCCTGAATAAATTTACCGGGCATGGCTCCGATATAGGTTCGCCGATGCCCTTTTATTTCAGCTTCATCCCGCATACCGCCAAGTGAAAACCGGTAATATTTTCTGCCGAGGGCCTTGGCGATGGCCTGACCGATCGAAGTCTTTCCTACACCCGGAGGGCCGACGAGAAGGATGATGGAGCCGGAAAGATCACCTTTGATGATGCCCACCGAGATCAGCTCAAGGATGCGGTTTTTGACGTCGTCGAGGCCATGATGCTCTTTTTCCAGGACATCGGTTGCCTTTTTGATGTCGTAATTATCTTCGGTATACACCCCCCACGGCATGAGGGTCAGCCAATCGAGATACCCGCGGGTTACATTAAATTCCGGAGATGACGGACTAAGGAGTTTGAGCTTGTCGATTTCTTCTTTTATGCGCTCGGAGGCCTCTTCGCTCAAAGTCAGATCCTTCAGACGTTTCTGAAACTTCTCGACCTCGGTCTGCGTATCATCCTTGGCCAGCCCCAGCTCTTTCTTGATTTCCTGGAGCTGTTGTTTAAGGAAAAATTCCCGCTGCTGTTTGGAGAGTTGTTCCTCAATGCGCTTGGAGATCTGGGCTTTCAACTTGGAGACTTCAAGTTCGTTCTTCAAAAGTACGAGAACCTTCTCGATACGCTCTCGTACATTCAGGGTTTCAAGGATTTTCTGTAATTCCGGCCCTGAAGAGGTGGTCATGGAGGCGGCGAAATCAGCCAGCGCGCTGGGATCGCTGACATTGATCCGTTCAATAATCAGTGACAGTCCCTCTTTAAACAAAGGGTTTAATGTTACCAACTCCTTCATGGCATCAACGATGGCCACGGAATATGCTTTGAGTTCTTCGGTAACTTCAATTCTTTCCTCGCGGAAATATTCCACATCGGCATACGGCACTTTATCTTTGAAGGTTATCCGCTGCACCTTGAAGCGCTCAACTGCCTGGACAACCAGCTGCAGAGGCTCCCCCTGATCGAAGGGTGAGACGCTTTGTACTCTGACAACAACCCCCATGGAAAAAAAATCATCCTGTTCGGTGGGGCGATGCTGGAGGTTGTCTTCGGAGGGTTTGACAAGCAGGAGTCCGAAGTACATCGGCTTGGACTTCTCGCCGATTTCCATGATCACTTTCTGGTACTGCTTGTCGTCGACAATGACAGGGCCCATCATTTTAGGAAACATCGGCCGATCATGAAGGGGAAACAGCAGGAGCCTGTCGGGGAATACATCTTTGGCGACGACCAGTGAATGCTCGCTGTTTTTATTTTGTTCATCAGAATAATTAGAATCGTCCGCTGCTATAACAGTTGTATCATCTGCCATATTTCTCTCCTTTCTGTATATTCCGGTAAAGTGAATTTCGTAGCTCAACGTTTCTTAACGTATATATCTTTTTCTCAAAATTTCAAAGGCGGAGCCCAGAAAAGACATTTTTCTGGTCACCGGAAACAAAGATAATGAATTGAAATACTGAAAAAAGATTGACAGCTGCAGAGCTGATGTTCTATTCTGAATTTAATTATGGGCATATGCTCAAAGTAGATTTGGTTCAAATACTATATTTTTCTGTGCAGATAATATAGGAATCATAGTAACTATTCGGCAAGGACTAAAACTGACAGTTTATCCTGAAAAGTTACCAACCATAAACATCAAGTGGCGGGTGAGAGAACATGAGTGATGCACAGCAACGGCTCAATGATTTTATTGAACAATGGCAAGATGGTACAGAGCAAAATAAGAAAGGGTTTGTAAGGCTTCGACAGGTCCTGGAATCCATGGATGCTGTTTCTCTTGATTTTATTCCACGTCAGGGAGTGACATACTCATTGCGTGGAAAACACCTGAGCCAGTCAAAGAGACCTCTTTTTGTCATGGTCGATGTGATCGAGGGAGAACCACGTTGGCTTTCCGTCTGCTTTTATGCGGAAATGATATCGGATCCTGAAGAGAGAGGTGACTTTGTACCTGAAGGACTGCTGGGGGAAGATGCCGTCTGTTTCGATATGGAGGAATTCAGCGAGGAACTTGCAGGTTATCTCGAGGAACGTTTAAACGAAGCATATCTGAGGGCCGCAGCAGCTCAATAAACTGCCCTCATTTTGTTTTGCTATTGAGTTCCATTTTTACGAATCCATCTCGTCAACTTCGATGACTTTACAAGATCATCAAAACTGGTTGTATAACTGAGAGGAGAAGAATACGATGGCAAATTTTCTTTTTGTATTGAGTTCCGCTGATAATGAAAAAGCTACCCGTTGTTTTCAGTTCGCCAAAATCGCTCATTCCAAAGGGCATACGGTAAACCTTTTTTTCATCGACAATGGGGTTGACTGGGCAATCAAGGGGAAAGACGGCAGTGAGAGGACCGTGACCGGTGACTGCCCCGATGATTATCTCCCCTATCTTGTGGAAAATGAGGTACAGACAGGAGTCTGCACACCATGCGCCAACAACAGAAAATTGGATGAAGCGGATTTCCATGCAAATATGTTGCTGGATGGCGGTCCGCATCTGATTGATATGGCGGCGGAGGCCAAAGTCTTTAATTTCTAACAGTCAGAAAAAAAATCTTTCAGGCATCATCCTGCTTCGGGACTACTGCTTTGGAGCAGGATTTATTATTTTTTCAGCCTGATTACCCCCAATCACCAGCTCAAGTCCGGGAGATGCTGAGTTTCAGGGGTAATCAGATTTTCCAGAGTCAGTCTCGTCAACTCCGCATTTTTGTTAACAACGCACAGAATTGAATCTATGGAAGATCTTTCAAAAATCCAATGGCAGTGGCGGTGCTTCACCGATTTCACAGCAGCTCAGATGCACGAAATACTGGCCGTCAGGCAGGAGGTTTTCGTCGTCGAGCAGAAATGCGTATATCTGGATGCCGACTGTTTTGACTGCAGTTCCTTCCATCTTCTGGGAAGGGCTGAGGATGGACAATTAGGAGCCTATGCCCGGCTGAGCTTTCCCGGGAGCAGGTATCAGGAGCCTTCCATCGGCAGGCTCCTGACCACGGCATCTTATCGAGGCAGAGGCTTGGGAAGGATGGCTTTGCGTCTTGCCATTAAAAAAAGCCGCAGGGAATACCCGGGAAAGGTGATCAGAATCTCGGCACAACTCCATCTTGAAAGCTTTTATGGAGAATTTGGTTTTCGAGGCAGAGGACTTCCCTATGACGAAGACGGTATTGCCCATATTGATATGTTTCTGGAGCAGGACGGATGATGGAAGATTTTGGAATCATAAATTTTCCTGCCTTCCTCCTGGCTGGAATACTGCTGAACCTGACGCCTGGCTCTGACACCCTCTATATCCTGGCACGCTCAATTTCCCAGGGTAAGAGAGCCGGCATCCTCTCGGCTCTGGGTATTTCGACTGGAGCTCTTGTGCACACAATTGCCGCCGCTGCAGGTCTTAGCGTGCTGCTTGCCGGTTCAGCAACTCTTTTCAACCTGGTCAAATATGCCGGAGCGCTCTATCTGATCTACCTGGGTATCAAGGCTCTGAAAACCGGGAGCACGCCACAGCCGGGAGAACCACTGAGCACACGGAGATACTCCAGCCGCCAGATCTACATATCCGGGGTGCTGACTAATGTACTCAACCCCAAGGTCGCACTTTTTTTTCTCGCCTTTTTGCCGCAGTTTATCATTCCGGGTGATCATCAGGCAGTCCTCTCATTCCTTATTCTCGGAATTACCTTTATAACAACCGGAACCATCTGGTGCCTTTTCCTGGCGCTTTTCGCCTCCAGCCTGACCGAGAAAATTATCGGCAGCACAGGCTTCTCCAAAATGCTGCATAAAGTGACCGGTGTTCTTTTTATCGGTCTGGGAATTTCTCTGGCGTTCTCCAGGAGATAGTTTGACCGGAAAATCTTCTGCCGGTGTTTGTCGATTACCTCCTGGTCGCGACCCCACAAAAGCTTAGGAAAGAGAGCAGGGAGTATGGTAAGATTACTACGTGTATAAACGGTCTGGACACCGCTCTGCCGCAAAAACCTCTGCAGCGAAATTACCGCGATAAAATTGTGAAGTATTGCTGGTGTCGCGATAAGCACCCGTACGGGCATAAACTCAGATTTCGAGAAAGCCCTGTCTCACACTGCGTCTTGTATATCGAACTTTTTATTTTGTTATCTGAGAGCATGGCAACTCGTGATTATCAGGTGTCTATCAAATGTCTCTAACGTAAAAAGAGGGTTTTTTCCATGAGTAAGCCGCGCTACTATCTTTTGATGATGTTCGTATATCTCGGCATTGTCGCTATTGTCTGCGCTCTTTTATACAAGCCGCTCAAAGGGGCGTTCATGGCCAACTGGGGATTCAATCTTGTCATCTTCGGAGTTCTGGCCATCGGTATTCTACTCAATGTCCGCCGTGTGGTCACCCTTGAACCGGAAATTAACTGGATTAAGATCTTCCGCACCGGAACCTCCGGATTATCGGTTGCCGAAAGCCCGGAACTGCTCAAGCCCCTGGCCAAGCATCTCGAAGGCATGCACCGGGATCGCTTCAGCCTCTCGGCCCTGTCCCTGCGCACTGTACTTGAGGGAATCCGCGGCCGACTGGATGAATCCCGGGAGATATCACGGTATATTGTCGGCCTCCTTGTTTTTCTCGGTCTGCTTGGTACCTTCTGGGGATTACTGGGCACTATCGGTGCGGTCAGCGGTGTTATTGGTGGTTTTGATGTCGGCGACAGAGATTTTGATTTAATGTTCAAGACCTTGAAAGCCGGACTTCAGGAACCACTCCAAGGCATGGGTACGGCTTTCAGTTCATCACTCTTTGGACTGGGCGGCTCCCTGGTGCTTGGTTTTCTCGATATTCAGGCCAACCATGCTCAGAACAGGTTTTTCAATGAGCTTGAGGAATGGCTTTCCGGTGTGACTCAACTGGTGAGAAGGACATCAGGTACTCAGTTTGAGGACGAGCAGCAGTATCCTCCGTCGGAATTTTCTCATTTACAGTTCGACAAGTTGTTGCAGGAAATGCAGCGCACTAACAGTAATATAGAGGAGTTGCTTCAGAAATCGCCGTCCGGATCAGCTTCTGATTCATTCTCTGAGCCGGATAAAGGGTAGGGGGCATAATATGGCCTTGGGCTCACGCCGCTCCCCGCAATCCGAAAGCATCTGGCCGGGATATGTCGATGTGCTTTCGGCTTTATTGATGGTGGTTATTTTTGTCTTGCTGATCTTCACCTTTTCACAATTTATCCTAAGCCATATTCTCACCAGTCAGAGCAGCGAACTGGAAGATCTTCATCTGCAGCTCGAAGAAATAACCAAACGTCTGGGGCTTGAGCAGGAAACTAATGCGGCGATGACGGAAACCATCGCCGCTCTGTCCGCTCAGGTGGATACCTTGACCATTCAGCGCACGGAGCTTCAGGAACAAGTTGAGTATCTGCAAGAAAAGAGGATTGAAGATCGTGAAATAATGGAGGAGGACCTGCGTGCCATGGCCAGCCTGCAGGAAGATATTCAGGCCCTTGAAACCCTGCGTCGAGAGCTGGAGGAGCGAATCGGAGAGCTGGCCGCTACATTGGAGAACGAACAGCAGTTGAGCGAAACCCTGCGCGACCGCAGTAAGGCTTTGCGGGCTCGTTTGGCTGAAGAAAAAGAGAAAACCCTGCTTGTCCAGGAGGAGATCGAACAGCGCGATATCAGGATTCAGGCTTTATCTGCCCTGGTTGGTGAGCAGCGGGAGGCCCTGGAAAACCAGCGCAGCTTGGCAGCGGATGCGCGTGCGGAGGTGGCCCTGCTTAATCGGAAAATGGATCAGCTGCGGCAGCAGCTTGATGAAATCGCCAATGCTCTAAGACTGTCCGAGCTAAAGCGAGCCGAGCAGGAAGAAGAAATTCGTGATATCGGCGAGCGGCTCAATATCGAGTTAGCCAGGCGGGTAACCGATCTGGAGAGATATCGCTCAGAATTTTTTGGACGACTGCGAGACATCATCGCCGATAATCCCATGATAAGCATCGAAGGAGATCGTTTTCTCCTTCAGGCCGAGTTGCTGTTTCCTTCAGGAAGCGCTGAATTGAGTGAGCAGGGCAAAAACGAGCTTGAAGAACTCGCTGAAGTGCTGAGGGGGGTACTTCCGGCAATACCCGATGACCTGCAGTGGATTCTCCGGGTGGACGGCCATACCGACAGGATACCAATAACCACGGCGAATTTCTCGTCCAACTGGGAGCTGTCTGCAGCAAGGGCACTTTCGGTTGTACAATATCTTGCGGGTCAGGGAATCCCGGAGAATCGCATGGCTGCCGCCGGTTTCAGTAAGTTTCATCCCGTTGATCCGGCGGATACTCCGGAAGCCCATCGTCGCAACCGGCGTATTGAAATCAAATTTACCTCGCGCTGACCCTTTTGCATTAGGGACAGCGCGAGAAGGAACCAGAAGTCGACTCAGCTGAACTGGACTCTTAGACTGACTGTTTTCTTGGCGAAAAAACTCAGAAAACAATCTGTAAGGACTAACCCAGCTGAGCTGGATAAGAGTACCTTGGATATAGAGAGCAATTCGCAGTTATCAAATGCTTATTCCTTTTCTTGTTTTTTTCTGGCAGTTTCTAAGGAGTAAGGTACTAATAAAGAGAGGATCTTCGCTTTTTTGATTTGCTGCCGGCCATGCCTACGATACCACCGAAAATAAGAGTCCCTACACCTGCCAGGAACCATTTAATGTTCTGGCTCGCCTTCAGTCGTTTGTTTTCGGCGGTAATGGAATCGAGCTCCTGCTGCAGCTTTGTAATGGTTTGTCTGCTTTGGTCGAGGTTATTTCTAATGGCGATGACATCAGCCGTATCATCGGTGAGTTTCCGATATTTTGCCGTGGTTTCAACGAGCTGATTTTTGTTGTTTTCGAGGGTATTCTGCAGGGCTGTGTTTAAAGCTTTCAGCTCTTCATTCCTGGATTGCAGCACAACAGACTTCTCTTTATATATGGCATTTTCCTTCTGCAGGGCCTCAAGGCTCTCTTCCAGTGGAGGTTCTGTGGTCAGGTATCTCCCTAAAATCCAACCTTCCTGGCCGTCTTTGGTGACAACATTCGTCCAGGAGCCTTCTTCTTTAATGACATCCACAGCGGTACCGTTAGGGACAATAGCCAAAATCTTATAGTCGCTTCCCTGGCCCCGGCGCAGTGGAATTTCAGCTGTAGGCCGTATGTACCAGGTTTGTGCGGCTGCCAGTTCAGTAAACATAACCATAATAAGGGCGCAGCAAAAAAGAGCAGATATAAAACTGAAATGTAAAGGTAGTCTGGAAGTTACTTTCTTCATTTTTTTTTTAAATCTCCATCTGAGGTATATAATTGAAGCCGTGCAAAAACAGTGTCTGTCTCTCGATTATCAGTCTCAATCCGGCCGATCAGCAAATAGCGTTTATCCCGGTCTTTACTCCCGGGGACAGTCTCTTAATAGGTATTGGTTGAGAAAAGGCAACCGTCTGTGCGTCGTTGCGGCTATGATTTTAGTTCTGCTCATTAATTTAGCCCATTCGTATAAATATTACGAATCATTTTCGTGAAGATGATTTCCCGCAGGATTGGAGTGTATGCGGCTCCAGCCGAATCATTTCGAACAAGGCAGTCGATTGTTTTCACAAAGAAATGAAGACGTGAAGGTCTCTAAGGCGCTAACCTGTCATAGATATGCTGCTGCAATTGGAAAATTCAAAGATATCAGATAAAAGGGGGCTGTTCCAAAGTTCACGAAAACAATTGATTCAAGAGGAGTAAACTGATACAAATAAAGAGAGACAACAGGGTGTAAAAATCTACAAGAAAAGGATCTCGGAAATCTCAAATGACTTTTTATCCAGCCCTCTGAAACACGTTTCTCAAGATCATCTTTATTGATATGTGTAATATTGCCAACTGACGTATTGATAATAGAGTGTTTGAAACTGGCGAACAAATAAACAGAGCTGCATTGGGGTAGAGAAATACTATTGAAATGCTTTATAGGGTCGTGCCTCGACATTCTGTATAGGCAATACCCACTTGGAATTATTTAAGGAGAAAACAGATGGCAAGGAACATTTATTGGGCGGATTCATATGTCGAGAAACGATGCAGTGCAGATGATGCCATAAGAAAGATACGCCAGGGGCAGCGGGTTTTTATCGGGTCCGCCTGTGGTGAGCCACAGCAGCTGGTTCGCAGCCTGGCTGACAATGCTGTACGCTTTTCGGGACTGGAAATAGTACGCATGATGAGTATGGAGTCGGTACCTCTCTCGGAGATAGCCAACAAAACTCATGATGCCTCGATGAACATCCGCAATATCTATCTGGGTTCCGCGAGCATCGATACTCTCGCCAGAAACAAAAGATTCATCACCCCGATGAATATGTCCGATGTTCCGTTGCTCTTCAAGAGCAGAAAAATGCCGATCAACGTCGCCCTTATTCAGGTCTCCCCGCCCGATGATTTCGGCTGGATGAGCCTGGGGGTTTCCGTTGATGTTACCTCCGCAGCTGCAAGCTCGGCGGATTATGTGATCGCCCAGGTCAATACACGAATGCCCAGAGTCATGGGACACAGTTTTATTCATGTCAATGATGTCGATGTCATCGTGGAGCACGATGAGGAATTGCTTGCCATTGAACCTCCGCAACAGTCAGAGGTCGCCGTTCAGATAGGCAAAAATATTTCACGTCTTATCGAGGACGGATCCACCCTGCAGGTCGGACTCGATGCCGCCTCCCAGGCAACGGTCCAGGCACTGATTAATAAAAATGATCTTGGCCTGCATTCACAGTATCTTACCGTCGATGTTATGCATCTCTACTCCAAGGGTGTCATAACCAATCGTAAAAAAGGATTCAATGATGGAAAGCTGGTGGCCTCTGCCGCCGTCGGAACCCAGAACCTCTATGAATTTCTTCATGACAATCCCGGTATAGAGTTTTATCCATCAGACTATGTCAATGATCCGTTCATCATTGCCCAGCACAACCGCATGGTTTCCATGAATGTTGCACGATCGATCGATCTGATGGGACAGGTAACTGCGGAAGCCGCTGCCCAGACCCTGTATGCCGGGGTCAGCGGTATACCTGATTTTGTCAGGGGCGCCAAGAGATCAAAGGGGGGAAAATCGATCATATTCCTGCCTTCCACCACTGCGGACGGCAAAAAGAGTACCATCATACCCATCACCGAAGGGGTGCCGATTGTTCTTCCGCGAGGTGATGTGCACTGGGTGGCCACCGAATATGGAATTGCCAATCTTTTTGGAAAAAGTATGCAGGAAAGGGTAATGGCTATGATCACCATCGCTCACCCTGACTTCCGCGATGAACTTCTCGATGTGGCCAAGGACATGGGCATGATCGGCAAGGAGAGGACTCTTGGCGAAGCGGTACGGGCCGTCTATCCTGTCGGACTTGAAGACAGCATCGTCAGGGGTGACAAGCGCATCACTCTCCGGCCGGCAAAGCCTGTAGACGAGAGACGGATTCAGGAACATTATTATAAACTTGAAAAGAAGGATGTCTTCTCCAGGTTTTTCCACGATAAAAAGAGCTTCAACCGTTCCGATCTGGAGAATAAGTCTCATATAGATTACATCAAGGATCTCACACTGATCGCTACTGTCGGGGAAATAGGTTTCGAAGAGGTGATCGGTGTAGCGGAATATTTGCTTATCGTCGAGCAGAATATGGCCGAGGTGGCCTTCTCTATCGACAAGAAATATCAGGGTATGGGGCTGGGTAAAATATTTATGAAAAAACTTTCGGAAGCTGCCAGGAGCAATGGTATATCCGGACTCATGGCCTATACCGTACCGGAAAATAAAGCAATGATCGGGCTTTTCAAGACCTTGCCGTATAAGGTCAAAACGACCATAGAAGATGATGCGCTGGTGTTGACCTGCAAGTTCAACGAGCTCAGGGAGGGATTGCTCTAATTTTCAGATCCCCCAATAGACAGGAGGGATAGAGTCCCTCCTTTTTGTCTTTATTCCTACTGCATCTTATCAATGTGATAAAGCAACTGTGTCGGTGCTGCGAAGCCGTCAATAAGTCTCTTCCTTGATCTCAAAATATTTTTGCTCATGAACGCAGGCAGGACAGAGACTCGGGGCTTCAGCGCCTTCATGGACATACCCGCAATTCCTGCATTTCCAGCGGATTGATTTATCTTTTTTGAATACTTCGTCATTCTCTAAATTGGCTATGAGCTTGTTATAACGGGCCTCGTGTTCAACTTCAACCTTGGAAATCATGGTGAAGGCGGCGGTGATTTCTGGAAATCCTTCCACTTCGGCAATGCGCGCAAATTCAGGATAGAGCACGCTGTGCTCCTCGTTTTCACCGGCAGCGGCCATCTTCAAATTTTCAAGAGTTGTTTCAATGGTGCCGGCGGGATAGCTTGCCGTAATCTCAACATCTCCTCCTTCGAGAAATTTAAAGAAACGCTTGGCGTGCTCTTTCTCGTTTTCCGCGGTTTCAAGAAAAATCGCGGAAATCTGCTCATAGCCTTCCTTTTTGGCCACGGAGGCGGCATAGGTGTAGCGGCTGCGTGCCTGTGATTCGCCGGCGAAGGCCTTCAGAAGATTCTGTTCTGTCTGTGTTCCTTTAAGTGATCCCATTTAATGCTCCTTTTAAAGTGATTTTGTAGATTAATCATTAATAAGATAGGAAATCTTAAAAAAAAATTCGATAATAAGACTGTTTCTGATATGAATTGCTAAATGTTTTAATACGGAAGCGTATGTCCTCTTCCTCAAGGGAATGTTGCTAATGCACAATACTCGCTTTCAGGTAAGTTGTCAAGAATAGTTCACGTTATTACTAATGCTTATGCAGTAGTCCGAAGAATCTGCCGATGAAAAACAGATCTGCGGGTTTGCTTCGGTGAAGACTACCGGAAATCGCAGTGAAAAGTTAATTATTGCCTGATTACCTTCATTTCTGGTAGTAAAAGTTTGACGCATTTGTTAGAAGCTCGATCTACATCATTGTAATATCTGAAACGGCGATTTGCCGTACATTTCATTTCAGCTGAGAGGCCTGGGAGCAATGTCTATATTCTATGTCGATGGTAAATATGTCGAGGCAGCCGAAGCAGTCCTTCCTCTTAATGATATGGCAATCCTGCGCGGTTATGCAGTATTTGATTATCTGCGGACCTATGGCGGCAGGCCTTTTCATCTGGAGGATCACCTGCTGCGACTGCGCAATTCCGCGGCACTTCTTAATATTGCCTGTCCCTGGTCTCATGAATATCTGAAGGAAATTGTCGGTACACTGCTCCACCGCAACAATTTCAGTGAGGCGAATATCCGCTTTCTGATAACAGGCGGCGAAAGTGATGATTCCATTACCCCCATGGACCGACCGCGCTTGGTCATTATGGCAACGCAGCTGAAAAAATTCCCTCAGGAATGGTACAGTAAAGGAGTCAAAGCCATTACCGCCGATGTGACGCGGCATGTTCCGGGATCGAAAAGCACCAACTATATCCAGGCCGTACTGGCACTCAAGAGGGCCCGGGAGTGCGGAGCCATCGAGTCGCTTTACGTTAATGAAAACGACGATCTGCTGGAAGGGACAACTTCGAACCTGTTTCTTGTGAAAGATAACCGCATTGTCACCCCCGAGAAAGGCATATTACCGGGTGTTACCAGGGAAATCGTGCTGCAGCTTGCCGGGAAGGAGTTTTCTGTAGAACGAGGCATCATCAAAAGACAGGATCTGGCAAATTTTACCGAGGCATTCCTGACTTCGTCGAACAAGGAAGTCGTGCCGGTTGTTCAGATAGATAACACTAAATTTTCTGAAAGACCCGGTAGAGTCACACAACGTATAATTATGCTGTTTCGGCAGTATACTGATTCGTGGTGATAGGCTGGTCTGCCCTGTGACAATCGATGGTTTTTCTTTGAATCACTTTCCCACTCCTTCACCAGTTATTGAATTTTCCGAAGCGCGACAGCTGTTCCGGTGCTTTTACAATTACCTCTAAAAGTAGTCTGCAGGAAAATCGCCATCTCATATATTGTCTTGATATTGGTAACTATTGTCATATAGTTTCCCAGAGCGATAGAGGATGGACTTGTCCATTCCGGCAACTTCGATGACTTTTTGGTGGGATCATCAATGATTGTCCCGGAGAAAATTAGCGGGAAAATGGATTGAACTATGAAGAAAGTATTAAGCGAGCGCATTGAAGAACATGTCATTGCCGAGGAACCTTTTTATATACCCCAGAGCAATGAAATAGAAATTGCCCTTGCCGCCTATGAAAATCAGTTTCCGCTGCTGTTGAAAGGACCGACAGGCTGCGGTAAAACCAGATTTATGCATTTTTTGGCCTGGCGGTTGAAGCTTCCGATCATAACGGTATCCTGTCACGATGATTTGTCGACCTCCGATCTTGTCGGCAGGTATTTAGTCAAAGGCAGTGAAGCGGTGTGGATGGATGGGCCACTGACTTTAGCGGTGAGAAATGGTGCCATCTGTTACCTGGATGAAATCGTTGAAGCACGCAAGGATACCACCGTGGTGATACACCCACTGGGAGACGACAGACGGCAGCTTCCCATCGAGAAGCGCGGTGAAATCCTCACCGCGCCACCGGAGTTTATGCTGGCTGTTTCCTATAATCCCGGCTACCAGAGCGTGGTCAAGGATCTCAAAATTTCAACGAGGCAGCGTTTTGTCTCCATCTCTTTTGAGTACCCGATAAGGGAGATTGAGAGAGAAATAGTTGCCAGGGAGGCCGGCATTGAGAATGATCTTGCGGAAAAACTGGTGAAGATCGGTCATATGACACGCAACCTCAAGGATTCGGGATTGCCGGAAGGAGCTTCCACGCGTTTGCTTATCCAGACGGCTTTTCTTGTTAAAGCAGGCATCAGCACCCGCCGCGCCTGTAAGGCCGGTATCATTGAAAGCCTGACCGATGACAGCGAACTTATAGACTCATTAGAGGATATGACACGAGCAGTTTTCTAGCCCAAGTATTTCATGAAACCATTTAAAAATTTAATGAATTATTATGTGGCACAAAGTGTAACCATAAGCTGAAATCAGCTTTTTCATCCTTCGGGCGGACTGCCCATGTGACGCGTTATCGCGAGCTGCGGTAGATTGCTACAGCTTCGCTCGTGACGCCTCGTCCATAAACAAGGCAGACTCGTGAAATAGCCAGGCTAGATCTTTTCCTCAGTTAAAAAAATGGATTACATAGAGTTACGGAAAATATTTCATGAGCAGGTGTACCCGGCGCAACCCAATGAATGGGATATCGAGGATGCGCTCTATGATCTGGAAGATCTGAATGAAGAGCAGCAGCGCTTTCTTCTGCAGGCCGTTTCAACGGTTTGGCCGATCAGCCACAGTCTCTCTTTTTCTTTTCTCAAGGAGGGAGCTCGCCACGCCGGAAAGCTTGACAGCGAGACCCTTGCAGAATGGCTAAGGAGAATTCTCTTCAATTACGAGGAAGGTGGACTGAAGAAGGCCAGAGCCTATATGGCAGAGTCTCACCCTGACCAGCTCCTTGAAGAGGTCGAGCCTGCCGTTGTTCGTCTTTCGGAAAATCTCGGCCGTCTGACCGCCTATGCCCGAGGAATATCCGGACTTGAGATCAAGCTTCAGGGTTCGGGGCTTATCTATACCGACACAGAAACGATCTATCTTCCCGAAGAAGTAGATTTCTTCATCAACAGCAATAAAAATCTGCTCTTCTATAAACTCATTATAAGCCTGCAGACAAGCTTTATCCTTCAGGGCAGCCTAGGCCATAGTCAATCGTTTCAATTGTGGAGATCTGCGCCGCAGAGACCGGAAGAAAAAATTAAGGGGAGCCCCGGGGCCATTTTTTCTTTTGAAAAATTCGATGATCGGCAATGTGCCGCAGAACTCTATCAGTTGAAGGAGTTGTATCGCTCCTTCCAATTGCTGTACCGGGATTTCCCGGGCCTTATTAGGGAAACCGCCCATATCAGACGGCAGTTGCTGCATCTTCGTAAGGTGAATCAGTGGGGCAGGAAAACCATTCTTGAAGATCTATTGCGGGTCATAGTCTTGCCGGAAGACCGTTGCATATCTCCCGAATCAACACTGCTGTCACTCCTGCACACCCCTCAGCAAGGCCCTGAAATACTGAAGAAGATGTATGAGTATGTCACGGAGCGGGAGAAAAACCGGGCACCATTCAATTTCTATCCGTTTATGGATGCTTTCAACTTCTCCGAGGTAGGGAAGGTAACCGAGAAACGAATCGAGAAAAACAAAAAAGAGTTTGAAACTCTGCTTGCAGATTTTCTGATAAAAAGTGAGCAGATCTCACTGGACCGATTAGATTTTGATGCTACAGTGGAGCAGGGAGACAGCGCTCGTCTTCAATTAGCTGAAGGTGGAACAGATGACACCGGGGCCGGTGCCAGTATAACCATCGACAACAAGAGCATCGAATTGCCCGAAGAGATCCAGGCACTTATCGGCAGCATCCAGGCAGATCTCGGGAAAATGCCCGATGGTTATGTCTCTGCCGCTTTCGGTATTGCCGGACAGGGCAGACCGGCAGGTGAGGAAGAGATGGAAGAGATCGTAGAAGAATCCGTTGAACGATTTATTCCATATGATGAGTGGGATTACCGCAGACATGGCTATAGAAAAAACTGGTGCAGCCTGCGGCAAAGGACTCTCACAGGCGTGAAATCGGATTTCGTTGAGCGCACCCTCGTCAAGCACAAAAAGGTACTTCTGAAGATTCGCCGTCAATTTGAAATGATGCGGACTCAGGAACGTTTCGCCAGGAGGCGAAGATACGGCGATGATCTGGATCTCGACGCCCTGGTCGAATCAATGGGTGATCAAAGCGCCGGATTGCCGCCTTCTGAAAAGGTCTTCATCAGGCTGATACGCAATCAGAGGAGCATCTCGACCAACTTCCTGGTGGACATGTCCAACTCAACGGAAGGGTGGATAGGTATTGCCATAAAAGAGGCGCTGGTCTTGCTCTGTGAAGCTATGGAGACTGTGGGCGACAGATATGGAATCTTCGGTTTTTCCGGGATGCGTCGGATGCGCTCGGAAGTATATAAGATAAAAGATATCGCCGAGCCTTACAGCCGGGTGGTCAAGGAGAGAATTGCCGCAATAGGACCAAAGGAATACACCAGGATGGGACCGCCTATCCGCCATATGATAAAATATTTTGCCGATATTGAGGGAAAAAGCAGGCTGCTTCTGATCATTTCCGATGGTAAGCCAGAGGATTATGACGATTACAAAGGTCAATACGCCATTGAGGATACGCGGAAAGCTCTGGCCGAAGCCAGAGGACAGGGTATTCATCCGTACTGTATAACCATCGACCAGGAATCACATGATTATCTCGAACATCTCTTTGGCAGGGGAAACTATACCTATGTGAACAATATCGAGCAATTGCCTTCTCGGCTAACGGAAATTTACCGTTTGCTGACGAGATAGGAGAATGTCCTGGAGCTTTGTAGGAGTTAATGTGCCGGGATCACGGATAGTGCAACATGTTAAAGTCTGCATGCCGTATCATGTCATGTTTGATTTCCTACAAAATCTAATTCCCTTTCCACCTAACTATAAGGTATATTCTTAGGAGGGTATTTCTCATGTGAATACAACAGGAAAAGAATGTGCAAATCTGATCACCCCTGAAGCTCAGCAGCCATGTTTTTAATCGGGAGAGAGAGCGGAGCCTGCGCATCCCTAGATTTTTCTTGGAATTATTGAGGGGACTGATTTTTTTTTCGGGTAGTTCAGTGAAACTAAAGCTGTCGCCCGGTTTTTGCAAAAAGAACAATGGAGTCAGGAGGAAATATGGCTGATTTTTTGCTGCAGTTCAGTCCGGTAACGCAAGCCTTTATGGCTACTCTGTTTACCTGGGGAGTGACTGCTGCCGGAGCCTCTCTGGTTTTTTTCACCAGAGACATTAAGCAAAAGCTCATGGATTCAATGCTCGGTTTTGCTGCCGGAGTAATGATCGCCGCCAGTTTCTGGTCTCTTCTCTCTCCCGGTATTATCATGGCCGAGAATTTGGGGCATATCCCCTGGCTGACGGCAGCCGTCGGCTTTCTGGGCGGTGGTATTTTCATGCGGGTAACGGATAAATTTCTGCCTCATCTTCATCCGGGCCTGAGCATGGATAAAAAAGAAGGTGTGAAAACTTCATGGCAACGCAGTACCCTTCTTGTCCTGGCCATAACCATCCATAATATACCCGAAGGGCTGGCGGTGGGAGTCGCCTTTGGTGCAGTGGCGGCAGATCTTCCCTCGGCAACAATTGGAGGAGCAATAGCACTGGCCATCGGTATTGGTATCCAGAATTTTCCCGAGGGCACTGCCGTATCTATGCCCTTGAGACGGGAAGGAATGTCGAAAGGCAAAAGTTTTTTCATTGGGCAATTCTCAGGCATGGTGGAGCCTTTTGCCGGTGTTCTCGGTGCACTATTTGTTTTAAAGATGCAGAATATTCTGCCGTATGCACTGTGCTTCGCCGCCGGCGCCATGATCTTTGTGGTTGTTGAGGAACTGATTCCGGAGTCTCAAAAGCGCTATGACAATATAGATGTTGTGACAATGTCCACCATGGGCGGTTTCACGGTCATGATGATACTTGATGTTGCTTTAGGCTGAAAATCTGTGCCGGAGGAGCATGGGCGGAGGATGGCACTGAATATTCAATTGCCCACGGTCTCTGTTTCTTTCTTCCTGCTAATATTCTCATTGATTATTTCTTTCTATAGGGTTTGTTTACGTTGAGGTGTGTGATTCCGGATATCCGGGTAGCAATGAAACTTTCCTGAAATGGAACGATAAGAGAGTATGAGGCTCCGTTGTGCAATGTTATGAAAAGATTGAATCTGATATAGGTTCGGCAATTATTGCAGCTATTCCTGAACCGTTTTTTATTTTTGATGAACATGGATGCTATGTTCAGGTCATAGGTGGAGCTGATCGCAGGAAGTATCACCAGGGCTCGCATTTAATAGGTAAGAGCATTCACGAGGTAATTGAGAAACATCTGGCGGATGCCTTTGTGGCCGAAATACAAAAAGCCATTAAAGGAAATGAGGTACGCACATACGTCTACCAGCTGTCTGCCGGCGACATACAGGGTTCCGAGGATCTTGCCGGCCCCGAGGGGAAGCAGTGGTTTGAAGCCCATATATCGCCGGTTGCCGCAATTGCGGATCAGCCGCGCATGGTGGTCTGGGTTGCTTTCAATATTACCGAACTGCGTAAAACCCTGAGCGAAAAAGAGTCACTGATTGCGGATTTACAAAGGGCCGCCAGTGAAATTAAAACCCTCAAAGGCATACTGCCCATCTGTTCTCACTGCAAGAAGATTCGAGACGACAACGGCTGTTGGAATCAGCTTGAAGTCTATATCCACAGATACTCCGGCGCGGATTTGAGCCATAGCATCTGTCCGGAATGCAGGGATAAGCATTATGGTCAATATCTAACATCCCACAAAGGGGGGTAGATAAGTAACGGTTCCGACTCTTAGAGAGTCTCAAGCGTGGCTTACCGGTTGCTCTCAAAAATTTATCACAGAGATTGAGATGCCGGAGCCTTACTTTTGTGCCATTATCTTTCTCAACACATAAGGAAGAATCCCGCCATGCTGGTAATAGGTAATATCTATGTCGGTGTCGAGTCGTGAATTTACCTTAAAATCAAATTCTAAGCCGTCATCCCGAGTAACATGGACGGTTAATTCCTGCTGTGGCCGCATATTCTGCAATCCCTCGATACGGAAGAGCTCATTTCCTTTGATTTTAAATTTCTCGAGGCTGTCACCAGCCTTGAAAACCAGAGGCAATATACCCATTCCTACAAGATTGTTGCGGTGAATGCGCTCATAGGATTGGGCCAGAACCGCCTTGATGCCCAGCAGATTGGTGCCTTTTGCCGCCCAGTCCCGTGAAGATCCGGTACCGTATTCCTTGCCGCCAAGAACAACAAGCGGAATATTTTCCCCTGCATATTCCATGGCGGCATCGTATATGTACATTTCCTTCTCTTCAGGTTTCTTCAGGGTGAAGCTTCCTTCCCTGGGCGAAACCATCTTGTTCTTAATCCTGATATTCCCGAAAGTTCCGCGCATCATTATCTCGTGATTGCCGCGCCGCGATCCATAGGAATTGAAATTTACCGGTTTAACATTCTGGGAGATTAAATATTTTCCCGCCGGATAATCAACGGGAATGGAACCTGCGGGAGAAATATGATCCGTGGTTACCGAATCGCCGAGGAGGGCAAGGGGACGGGCGCCTTCGATATCCACCGGTTTTGTGGTTTCGGTTGTGAAGTTATCAAAATACGGTGGCTTTTTGATATAGGTGGAATTGGGATCCCAGGCAAAGGTCGTGCTTTCCGTTACCTCGAGTCCTTTCCAGAAATCATCACCCTCAAAAATGGTGGAATACACCTTCTCGTAACCTTCCCGGCTGACATGTCCCGCTATCAGGGCTTCAATCTCAGCGTTGGCCGGCCAGAGGTCTTTAAGGTAGACAGGTTCACCATTAGGCGTATGTCCCAGTGGTGAAGCTGTGAGGTCGATATCGATCCTTCCGGCAAGAGCGAAGGCGATAACCAACATGGGAGACATCAGAAAATTTGACTTGATACGCTGGTGAATGCGGGCTTCGAAATTCCGGTTGCCGGAAAGGACCGCGGCAACGTTGAGGTCATGTTCTTCAATCAGGTCATCTATTTTCTTCGATAAGGGGCCGCTGTTGCCGATACAGGTGGTGCAGCCAAAGGCTGCAAGATGAAAGCCGAGCGCCTCAAAATAGGGTGTCAATCCGGCCTCCTGCAAATAATTACGGACCACCTTGGAACCGGGCGCCAGAGATGTCTTAACGTAGGATGGTACATGTAATCCGAGGGTTACCGCCTTTTTAGCCATTAGACCGGCTCCCATCAGAACATGAGGATTCGAGGTGTTGGTGCATGAAGTAATCGCAGCAATAACCACGCTGCCATCACCCATATCCACCTTTTTGCCGTCAAGATCGAGGGTAAATACTCTCTTTTGTGCAGGGGCGCACTTGCGTGGCCGCACCGTTTGATTCCCTGATTCCTGATGAAATTCGGATATGTTTTTCAGCCCGGTGTCCCTGTCGTAATCACAGCCGAGAATCTCCTCAAATTTATCCTTTATCCTGGGCAGAGGAATGCGGTCCTGGGGACGGGCCGGCCCGGCAAGTGAGGGGGTGACGGTTGAAAGCTCAAGCTCGATTATCTGACTGTATTCCCTTTGCTCGTCTTCTGTCAGAAAGAGCTTGTTGGCTCGGGCGTATGCTTCCGTCAACTCAGCTTTATCGGTTCTGCCTGTCTGACGAAGATAATCTATTGTCTTGGCATCGATGGGAAAAAATCCCATGGTTGCCCCATATTCCGGGGTCATGTTGGATATGGTTGCACGATCCGGAATGGAAAGATTGGCAACACCCGTTCCAAAAAACTCGACGAATTTTTCAACCACGTTATTTTTGCGCAAAAGTTCTGTAACGGTGAGGACCAGATCGGTGGCCGTTGTTCCTTCCTTGAGGTTGCCGGTAAGCCTTACTCCGACCACCTGAGGGATAGACATATAGTATGGTTGGCCAAGCATTACCGCCTCGGCTTCTATGCCGCCGACTCCCCAGGCCATAACACCAATACCGTTGATCATGGGAGTATGAGAATCCAGGCCTACAACGGTATCGGGATAGGCGATATCTTTGTCGTCGGCTATGACAACTCGACCCAGATATTCAAGATTGACCTGGTGACATATCCCGGAGTTCGGTGGAACCACATTGAAGTTGTCGAAGCTGATTTGCGCCCATTTCAGCAGGGTATAGCGCTCATGGTTGCGCTCATACTCTTTTGCCACATTTTGGGTGAGGCTTTTCGTGGTGCCGTAGTAATCGACCTGAACAGAATGATCAACCACCAGTTCGACAGGGACCAGGGGATTTACCTTGGCCGGATCTCCGCCCAGATCCCTCACGGCGTCACGCATTGCTGCAAGGTCAACAACTGCCGGTACTCCGGTAAAATCCTGCATGAGTACCCGGGCAGGGTGATATGGTATTTCCGCAGGGGAAGCATAACTTTTTTTCCAGTTGGCTATCTCCAGGATATCATCGTGTTTCACAATATTATCATCAAGTTTCCTCAAGAGATTTTCTACCAGTATACGAATGGAAAAAGGCAGTCGGTCAATATCAGCGATCTTGTTCTTCTGCAGGAGTGTGATATCGAAATAGCTGTATTCCTTTCCGTTGACCTTTAAAGTCCGGCGGTAATCCTGTCTGTTCATGGCATTTTCCTTATTGGTATGTGTGATAACATGAATGGCATACAACAAGCGTAGACGCTGCAGAGACGTTCCCAGTCTCTGCCCTGTCGAACGTAATCACGCGCTTGAGCAAGAATTTCTGACGGCGCTGCGTTTTTTGGATGATATGTAAAAACAGTAAAAAATACTTGTAACGATAGCTATTTTCAATAGTTATCTGTAAAAAGCACATT
Source organism: Desulfopila inferna (assembly GCF_016919005.1). Taxonomy (NCBI): domain Bacteria; kingdom Pseudomonadati; phylum Thermodesulfobacteriota; class Desulfobulbia; order Desulfobulbales; family Desulfocapsaceae; genus Desulfopila; species Desulfopila inferna. Next base: position 808,508 of record NZ_JAFFQE010000001.1, on the reverse strand, counting down.
CTTGATGGATTCATTAAGCTTGATCAAAGCCGTTCCAGATCTGAAGCAGCGATTTGCCGTACTGATGTATTGCCAAATCGCGTCTCTGGTACTCCACCTGGTATGTTGAACTTTCCCGAAGTCGGAGTTTATGGCCGAATGGGTCCTTATTGCAGAGGCCATCTCTTCGACTTCGTTAACTTTTTAAGAGTTCTTCTTCCTTAATATTCTCATCTGCTCAAATTGATTATATCACAGGCAATATTGTTTTGGAAAAAAGCTTCCTCTCTTTAAGCCTATCTGCCAGGTTTACCGGACGCCGCACGGGTTTGGGGCTTGCGATTTTTCTGATTTCCAGGGTTATGGCTCTGCACAGCTGATTTTGATTGGTCAAGCCTTAATCAGAAGTATTTTCATGCTATCTGAAAATGTGATACTATGACTATCATGCTGACAGGTCATGTTCGAGGCAACTGAGCTTTTAAGGTGTTTACAACTGCAGAGAAGAAGAGAATGAAAAAGATAGAATATCGGGAACAGGCGTTGAAGATCCTCCCCTGGGTCTGTGCGAGTTGTGGCCGGGATTTTACCGGCAAGAAATTGCGGGAGTTGACAGTACATCACAAGGACCATAATTATAAAAACAATCCCCCCGACGGCAGCAATTGGGAACTCCTGTGTATTTATTGCCACGACAACGAACACTCCCGTTTGCTTGATGCCCAATGGCTGGCTACTGAAAACCCGGATGCCGAGAAGGGGAAGACTGCAACACATACTCCGTTTGCCGATCTCAAGAATTTGTTGTCCAAGACCGGCAAAGATGCAGAAGAGGATTGAGAAAGATCTTGAAGACAGAAACGGATTGCGAAGAGCAACAAGGAAATTGCCTTTATTCTCTATCTCCCAAAATCAACGATATCATACATTATCAATGCTGCTATTACCGTCCAGCCGACCGCATGGAACATAAAAACACCCACAGGATCAAGGATGTCGGATATGGTGTTTAAGACTGCACTGACCAGAAATACTGTACCCAGCAACATCATCATGCTCAGAATGTGGGTGCAAAAAAGAATTGCCGAATTTTCAATTTCCTTATAGCTGTAGGATGTCCACAGTTGGCTTATGGTTGCCCATATAACAGGAATAGCAACAAAAAAGAGTAGTAGGTTGTTCTCTTCCGGAAGCTTGTAATCAAGGTAGAATTCAAAAAACCAAACCCCGAAGATAAAGATCATCAGGTTCCTTATTATCACAAATATTTTCATTGTTCACCAATAGTTGGTCGTTGATATCCACTTTTCGTTGTTCCCGTGCTTGCACGGGAAGGATATATTTCCAGATTATTAAATAATCTGTTCCACTTTCACATGCCTCCACCACCCCCGTCGCACATGCCGGTGTTTATGCGAAAAATATCAAAGCAGCGCTTGACAAAATAATCGTACAGGTTAGTTTGGTCCTACCATTAAAGAAAAAGTGTCGCTTCTTTATTTTTCAAATTGTAGCTAGTCTGTTGTGAAAAGGCAATTAAATATGATTAATAGGCTTTTTGGCGACAATATTGTTTCAATACTCCAAGCTCATTTGGTAGTACCATTATCGAATAATAGAACAACACATGAACAAGAAATCACTATTTATTCCAGTGCAGATCGGTCGGGCCGGTGAAGACATCGCCTTACAAATCGAAGCGGCCATTCTAGAGGAAAAGATATTGCCCGGTGAACGCCTTCCCAGTGAAAGGGAGTTGCAGGCCCAGTTTAAAAGTGGCCGAGGTGTCATCAGAGAGGCCGTTCGTGCCCTTAAGCAAAAAGGTCTGGTGGAGATTCGTAAAGGGGCCAGAGGCGGAACGTATGTTAAAAACATCGAGGTAGCCAGTGTCAGTGAATCATTGGCCCTCTTCCTGAAGCAGCAGCATATCGGTCTCGGATATATAGCTGAGTTTCGGGAGAGTATCGATCGGGTGATCACTGTTCTGGCGATTGCGCGCGCCGATGCTTCCGAAAAAGAGGAACTGGTAGCCGAAGCAGGGAAGCTTCTGGAACTGCTGGAGCAGCCAACACCGGATAAGGAATGCCTGGCAAAGCAGGACAGGGTTCTCAATATTCGTCTGGCAAAAATGAGTAAAAATCCGGTCTTCGAGTGGGTTATGGAGGCCATTCAGCAAGGTTTCAGTTCACACGATTATGCCTTGTACGAAGAGCCCTATTACCGCCGGAAAACGGCGGAAAACTGGCATGAAACTGCCCAGCGTATAGCCGACAATGATCCGCTGAAGGCGCTGTCTTCGGTAGCGGCTCATTATGCCCTGCTGCAACGCTGTATTGTCGATAAAGAATGTCGGGCTACCACAGTAACAGGGAAGGGTTAACCGGCGTATTGTGGAAAGTTTATAAAAGGGAATTCGGCGTTCTCCTGCTGTTTGGGGTAATCGCCGGCTTATTCAAAAATAGAAATACGGAGTAAAAGTATATGAAAGACAAGGCTTACGATTATATCATTATAGGCGGCGGTTCCGCAGGAAGTGTACTGGCCAATCGTCTGAGCGCCAATCCGGAGCACAATGTCCTGGTCCTGGAAGCAGGCAAGCCGGATTACAGATGGGATTTTCGCATTCATATGCCGGCGGCACTGACCTATCTGCTCACCGACAATACCTACAATTGGCTGTACGAGTCAGAGCCGGAACCGCAGATGCATAATAGACGTATAGCGCAGCCACGTGGCAAGGTGCTCGGCGGTTCCAGCAGCATTAACGGTATGATTTATATTCGTGGCAATGCCCTTGATTATGAAAAATGGGCAGCTAACCAGGGACTGGAAAATTGGGATTATGCGCACTGTCTTCCGTATTTTAAAAAGGCTGAAACCCGCCTCCATGGTGCAGATGAATACCATGGTTCAAATGGTCCGCTTTATCTGGACACGGCGAAATGCGACAATCCGCTGTTCCGTGCGTTCTTCAAGGCGGCCGAGCAGGCCGGTCATCCGCTTACCAGCGATGTCAACGGTTATCAGCAGGAAGGATTCGGCAAATTTGACCAGAATATCTATAGAGCGCGGCGGCATAATGCAGCCAGAGCCTACGTCCACCCGGTAAAAAATCGAGGGAATCTCACGGTAAAATGCAAGGCCATGGTCAACCGTATCCTTTTTGAAGGGAAAAAGGCAGTCGGTGTCGAATTTACCAGAGGCAATGAAAAACAGAAGGTTTATGCCGGAGAGATTATATCCTGCGGGGGAGCAATTAATTCACCCTCTCTCCTTCAGCTTTCAGGTATCGGCAATGCCGGGGAGTTGAGGAGCTTAGGGATAGATGTGGTCCACAACCTGCCGGGCGTCGGTGAAAATCTGCAGGATCATCTGGAGTTGTATGTTCAGTATTCCTGCAAGCAGCCGGTCAGTATGTATCCTGCGCTGCAGTGGCAGAATCAACCCAAAATCGGTTTTGACTGGCTTTTCCGCCGTAAAGGCGCCGCAGCCACGAATCATTTTGAGGCAGGGGGGTTTATCCGTGGAAACGACAGGGTCGATTATCCTAATCTGCAGTTTCATTTTCTGCCCATTGCCATCCGCTATGATGGTTCGGCTCCTGCTCAGGGGCATGGGTTTCAACTGCATGTTGGACCGATGAACACCGATGTACGCGGTCATGTAAAAATTACCTCGGCCGACTCGACCAGGTATCCTGAAATATTTTTCAATTATCTCTCCACCGAACAGGAGCGCCGGGAATGGCTGGAGGCTATCAAGTGCTCGCGTGAGATTATCGGTCAGCCCGCTTTTGACGACTTACGCGGCGAGGAGTTGGCTCCGGGTGCTAATGTGCAAACCGATGAAGAGATCCTCGATTTTGTGGCCAGGGAAGGAGAGAGCGCCTATCATCCCTCCTGTACCTGTAAAATGGGGTATGATAATATGGCTGTAGTTGACGCTGAACTCAAGGTTCACGGAGTTGAGAATCTGCGGGTGGTCGATGCTTCCGTCTTTCCCTCCATAACCAACGGCAACATTTATGCCCCGGTTATGATGGTTGCCGAAAAGGCAGCGGATCTCATCCTCGGTAACACGCCCGAGGCTCCCTCCGCAGCCGGTTATTACAGATACGACCGGGAGGCTGATGAAAAATGATAGAAAAAAAAATGTTTATCAATGGGTGCTGGGAAGCCGCCGTCTCCGGTAGGAGCCGGCAGATTATCAACCCTTTCAACCAGAAGGTGATATCCGAGGTAGCCGAAGGGGGTCGTGAAGATGCACAGCGCGCGATCGCGGCCGCCCGGGAGGCATTCGACAGTGGGGTATGGTCGAATCTTCCTGCTGCCGAGCGCGGCGAGCTTCTTTATCAGTTGGCTGGTCGCATCGCTGAAGAAAGCGAAGCACTGGCCGAACTGGAGAGCCTTGATACCGGAAAGACGCTTGAGGAAAGTCGCTGGGATATGGCAGACATTGCCGGTATCTTCCGTTTTTATGCAGGGCTTGCCGATAAAGATGGCGGAGAAGTCATCGAGTCCCCTATTCCCAATAGTGACAGCAGGGTGGTGCGTGAGCCTGTAGGCGTCTGCGGTCAGATATCTCCGTGGAATTATCCGTTACTGCAGGCGGCCTGGAAACTGGCGCCCGCATTGGCGGCAGGGTGTACCGTGGTTGTCAAGCCCAGTGAAATTACGCCGCTGACGACTCTGATGATCACCGAGCTGGCAGCAAAACTTGATTTTCCTCCTGGTGTCATCAACACCGTGCTGGGTCCTGGGGCGGATGTAGGTGCGGAGCTTGCCGAAAGCCATCTGGTGGATCTTATTTCCTTCACCGGCGGCATTGAGACCGGCAAGACGATCATGCGGGCTGCCAGCGGCAATGTCAAAAAGATTGCCCTGGAGCTGGGCGGCAAAAATCCCAATATCGTTTTTGCCGATGCCGATATTGATACTGCCGTGGATTATGCCCTAAACGGTGTTTTTTTTCACGCCGGCCAAATTTGTTCAGCGGGGGCCCGGTTGATGCTTGAGGACTCCATCCATGACGGTTTTGTCGAACAGCTCAAGGCCAGGATGGCTCAAATCCGTCTCGGTGACGGCCTGCGGCAGGGAACCCAGATGGGCCCATTGATTTCGCAGGAACATCTGAGCAAGGTAGAGAAATATATCAATGTTGCCAAGGCCGAAGGAGCCCGGCTTGAGTTGGGCGGTACGCGTCCGCTGGCCGCCGAGCTGCAGAACGGATTTTTTCTGCTGCCGACACTTTTTACCGAATGTCATGGAGACATGCGCATAGTTCAGGAAGAGGTCTTTGGACCGGTCATCACGGTTGAAAAGTTTAGTAGTGAAGAAGAAGCTGTGCGGCTGGCAAACGGGACGATTTACGGTCTGGCCGCCGGTTTCTGGACCAGCAATGCCGGGCGCATTCACAGAGTAGCAAAGCAGCTGCGCTTTGGCACCGTCTGGGTTAACGATTTCAATGTCTATTTTACCCAGGCCCCTTGGGGCGGCTATAAGCAGTCCGGGCTGGGAAGAGAACTGGGTCGGCTTGGTCTGGAAGAATATACAGAGGTCAAACATATTTTCCAGAATTATAAGCCTGAACCCCTTGCCTGGTTTGGTGTCTGATAGAAAGTCTATCACTCTTGGGAAACTACCCGAGAGTTGCCCGATCGATGTCAGAAATTTACAAATAAACAGATTTTTTTTGGGGCCCCCTTCGCTATCGTTTCACTTTAATCAAGGGGGGATAAGGAACTTCACGAAACAAAAATTCCAGCAATATGCAGAATAGTTCTTTCTGAAGTCCTAAATAATACAAAAGGAGAATGTATGCACACGCAAAGAAAACGTAATATCGCCTTAATTTTGTTAGCGGCGGCGCTGCTCTTTACCGGACCTGCCTATGGCTCAAAGGAGATACGCTTCGCCAGTGTGAGCTGGACAGGTGTTACCGTGAAGACGGAACTGGCTAAGAATATCCTCAACAGCATTGGTTATGAAGCCGATAATAAGGTTCTATCCGTACCGATTGTCTATAAGGCTCTGGACATGGGTGATGTTGATGTCTTTCTCGGCAACTGGATGCCAACCATGGCCACCATAGCCAATAAATTTTTAGATAAAGGCACTATTGTTCAGTATGTAGCCAATATGACCGGCGCGAAATATACCTTAGCCGTGCCAACCTTCGTATATGAGGCCGGGCTCAAGGATTTCTCCGATATCGCCGAGTACGCCGATAAACTTGACTATAAGATCTATGGTCTTGAGCCCGGCAATGACGGCAACCTCGTTATCCGCTCCATGATTGAACAGAATATGTTCGGTCTCGGTGATTTTGAAATCGTTACTACCAGTGAACCGATTATGCTTTCCGAGGTTAAGGCAAAGAGCAAAGAAGGTGAATGGGTGGTCTTTCTGGGATGGTCTCCGCACTATATGAACCAGATTATCGACATGAAGTATCTCACCGGCAGCACAGCAGAAACATTCGGAGAAAACGACGGAACTGCGACTATATATACAAATATCCGTCAAGGCTTTGATAAGGAGCAGCCAAACGTCGCTCATTTCCTCAAGAACCTGATTTTTCCGATCTCGATGATAAATGAGATTTCGCTGATGCTGCAGACCAACAAGGATCTCAAACACGGTGAGGCTGGCATGGCATACCTCAAGGAGAATCCTGAAGTCTATCGCGGCTGGCTGGAAGGAGTCACAACTGCAGATGGTGAACCGGCCCTTCCTGTTTTTGAAGACTATCTGAAGAGCTACTGATTCTGTGCAACGATTACCTTCATGATTCCGTATTGCAATATACGATACGTGAATTGTGAATTGACGAATGCGGCGGTGCCGTCTGCGCCCGCCGCATTCGTTGGATAAGATCGCCGTAAATCGAGTGTTTCCCCTGTCGATCATGCCTGACCGGGAGCTGCTTCTCTTTCCGTCGGTGGCAAATGAAGTTCAGACTTGCCGTGGACTGAGACCCGTCTTAGATTTTTGTCATTGAACTAGTGATAAAAAATTAATAGAGGAGGATGGTATGCATGCTCTGGTATGGCACGGCAAAAGAGATGTTCGCTATGACACCGTAGCTGATCCCACTATTCTCGACAATACAGATGCTATCATTCGGGTTACCACTACGGCAATCTGCGGCTCCGATCTGCATTTGTACGAGGTTCTGGGGGCATTTATGGAGCCTGGTGATATCCTGGGTCACGAACCGATGGGAATTGTCGAAGAAGTGGGCAGCGGCGTCACCCATATACAACCGGGAGACCGGGTGGTCATTCCTTTCAATATTAGCTGTGGAGGCTGTTTTATGTGCCTGGAGGGTTTATTCTCTCAATGTGAAACCACTCAGGTGCGGTCGCAGGACTCCGGTGCTGCAATCTTCGGATATTCCAGACTTTATGGACAGGTTGCCGGAGGGCAGGCCGAATATCTGCGTGTTCCTCAAGCGCATTTTGGGCCGATCAAGGTGCCCGAGGGATTGCCGGATGAAAACTTTATCTACCTCTCGGACGTGCTGCCGACGGCCTGGCAGGCAGTCGAATATGCCGAAGCCCCGGACGGGGGCACCCTGACGGTATTCGGATTGGGGCCGATCGGACAGATGAGCGCACGTGTCGCCCGACATCGTGGTCTTCGGGTGATCGGTGTAGACCTGATCCCTGAAAGGTTAGAGATGGCTCGACGGTATGGTGTTGAGGCCCTGGATCTAAGTGATCATGATGATATAGCCGAATCTATCCGAGATATGACAGCAGGCCGCGGCACCGATGCAGTGATTGACGCCGTCGGCATGGAAGCACATGGGGCACCAATGGGAAAACTGGCGCACCAGATATCCTCTCTGCTGCCGGATTCTCTTTCGGCGACAATGATGAAAAAAGTGGGCGTTGACAGACTGAGTGCGCTGGCTGCCAGTATTGATAGCGTACGCCGCGGCGGAACAGTATCCGTTATCGGAGTCTATGGAGGCATGGCCGATCCTCTGCCCATGCTGAAGCTTTTCGACAAGCAGATTCAGTTACGCATGGGTCAAGCCAATGTCAAGCGCTGGATTGATTATATCATGCCTCTGGTTACGGATGAAAATGATCCGCTGGGGGTGAGGGACCTTGCCACTCATGTGATGCCGCTGGAAGAAGGACCGCAGGGTTATGAAATATTTCAGAAGAAACAGGACGGAGTGGTCAAGGTGTTGCTGAAGCCTTAAAATGCCGACCCCTCTCTTTTCCGGAAACGAGTTGCGGAGATGCGTTACAGCCAGTATTTGAACAGACGCGCCGTCCATTCTTTAAGGCGATCCGTAAAAGGACGTTCTCTCCATTGCTCCAGATGAACCTCTTTGGCGAGGGCGAGATCTTGTGCGAACATGTCCTCCATCTGCTTGCCGAAATCCCGATCCAAAATGACCGCATTCACTTCGGCATCATGAAGAAAGCTGCGGTGGTCCATATTGCTTGAACCGATTGTGGCCCACACTCCATCAACCACGGCTGTTTTCGAGTGCAGCAGTACATCGCTTCGCTCATACACTTTTACTCCCGCTTCAAGCAATGCTGTATAATTAGACTGACCCGCATAAAAGGGCAGCCGGAAATCACTGACACCGGGTAAGATAATTTTGACATCGACACCTGCCTGTGCGGCCTGAATAAGCGCATTCAGCAGATTCCTGTCGGGTATGAAATAAGCATGGGTCAGGTGGATGGATTTCCGCGCATTCTTGATGGCTGAGATATAGGCTGTATAGATATGCGGGACAGGCTGATAGGGGGTATTGGTAAGAACCCGCACCAGTGAATTTCCCCTTTCCTGAAGGGACGGAAAATATCGGCCGGATGAGAGCGGCAGGCGGCTGTGTTTATTCCACATGGTAATAAAAAGCCTTTGGAATTCGGCCACGGCCGGCCCTTCAATTTGTATATGAGTGTCCCTCCAGTAGTATTCCGTCTGCTGCTCCGCTTTATCTGAGATCACAGCGGATGTTTTTTCAATGGAGGGGTAGTGGATATTTGTGCCCCCCGTAAAGGCTATCTTTCCGTCGACAATCAGAATCTTACGATGGTCCCTGTTGTTGATGTCCCATTCTCCCAGGATGGAAAAAAGTCCTACCGGATTGAATTCAAGAGTCCGGATTCCACCTTCCCGCATCTGTTCAAAGAAACCCGAAGCAGTGTTAAACACACCGAAACCATCATAAATTGCATGAACATCAACGCCCTCCTGCTGCTTTTGCAACAGCAAATCGGCAAAAGAACGTCCTACCCGGTCAGCCCGCCAAATGAAGGTTTCGAGGTTGATGTTCTCTGTGGCGCTTCGTATAGCATTTTTCATGGCAGAGAACGTCTGCGGACCATTGCAGAGCAGAGTGACCTTATTTCCTGCAATAAGTGGTTTGCCCGTGACAGCTTCCATCAAAGCAATGTGGTGCTCCAATATGTCTGCTCGTTCATTGTCTGGTTTCAGCCGGTTGAGCAAGGCCTTGGCTTCTGCCTCTGAAAGAGGTCCTTCCGGACCAGTGATTCGAGGGGAATGCCCGTCGGCCCGATAACTGTCTACCAGCATTGGGACCTTGGGGAAAGTGGCACAGCCACTGATATACATGAGCAATAAGCCGGAAATCAACACCAGGATAAAGGATTTGGTTTCCTGTAGAATTCCATTCATAAATATTATCGTCTCCGTAAATAGTAGAGACTTTGTTTTTTGCGGAATTGCAGGCAAACAGACTGGGCAAAACTCCGGGTCGGAGAGAATTTCTTTGTCGGTACTTGCGATCAATTCAATATTACCACAAAAGCTGATGTCAATTACAGATATCGGCATACTTTTCCTTTCTGAAATTTTTAAGATCGGGACAGAGAAAAAGGGTGAAGTTGGAGGGGTGCTCTGGAGAATTTAGGGTGCAAACTAATGATCCATTCGGCAAAGAACATTAGAGCAAATGTATTATAGTTTTAATAATATGAACATTGCACCATCAACCGTGGTGGTCGTCAGCCCAGGTTCTGAAATTAAAAATAGAGATAATGATGACTGACAATGAGAAAACAACATCAATGGCCATGGATGATGCCAACCTGCTGGTTGCCACTCTGCCTGTCACGCTCCAGACCGCTCTGAACGGTATGGGGCTGGAGGAACTTGTGGAAGTGGTGATGGATCTCGGACGTCCGGCTGAAGCGCGGTTCCCGGGGAGTGTCGTTCCTCTCAGCACTCATCCGGTCAATCATGATGATATCGCCCATACCCTGGCGCTGGTGGGGGACTTTACCGCGGACAACAGGGCTGGTATCGAGAGAACCCTGCATCGCATCTCGGCCATCAGAAACCGCAAGGGAAAGATCATCGGTATGACCATTCGGGTAGGGCGGGCTATTTATGGGACCATAGAGATATTACGGGATCTGATTGAAACCGGGGATAACCTTCTCTTTGTCGGCCGCCCCGGAGTAGGCAAGACCACCAAGCTTAGGGAAGTGGCGCGGGTGCTTGCCGATGAGATGCATAAACGCGTCATTGTCATAGACACATCCAACGAGATAGCCGGAGATGGTGATATTCCGCATCCCGGAATCGGATCGGCGCGGCGCATGCAGGTGCCGCGGCCCGACAGGCAGCATGCTGTCATGATAGAGGCCGTGGAAAATCACATGCCGGAGGTGATAATCGTCGATGAGATCGGGACGGAAGCGGAGGCGGCTGCCGCTCGAACCATCGCCGAGCGGGGTGTGCAGCTCATTGGTACGGCCCATGGTAATTCTTTGGAAAATCTGATCATGAATCCGACCCTGTCCGATCTTGTCGGCGGGGTGCAGACCGTCACCCTGGGAGACGAGGAAGCACGCAGACGCGGTACCACCAAAACCGTTAGCGAACGGAAAGCGCCACCCACATTTGAAATACTGATCGAAATGGCCAGTCGCGACGAAGTCAGCATCCACAGGGATACAGCCAGAGCAGTCGATACCATCCTGCGTGGTCTTCTGCCACACTGTGAAAGGCGAATACTGGCAGCGGACGGTCAAATCGAGGTCAAGGATCACCAGCCGAGACGGAATATGCAAAGGGAGAAGACGGTTGCATCGCCTGAGCTTTCGCTTTCTTCGGCGCTGCCGCCTGCTCATCCTGCCCGACTCTATCTTCACGGCGTGAAAAAAGACCTGATCGAACGTGCGGCCCGGGAACTGGGGCTGTCTCTTCGTACTGTCGTCAAACCGCAAAAGGCCGATATCATCATTGCCCTGCGCTCCCGCGGCAAAAACCAGGGTCTGGAAGAGATCTCAAGAATCAGCGATGCTCCGGTTCACCGGATTAAAAGAAACACCACTTCCGAGATTCGTCGTATGCTGCAGCGCGTCTTTAATATTGTGCCGGGTGTTGAAGATAATGAAATCCAGAAAACACTGCAGGAAACCACATTGGCTATCGAGCAGGTAATGGAAGAAGGCGTTGAGGTCGCTCTGCCGCCAAGGAGATCGGCATTGCGCAAGATTCAGCACCGGCTGATCACCGACCGCGGTTTGGAGTCAACGAGTATCGGCTGTGAACCGCAACGACATCTAGTAGTGCATCCAATTCGGGATTAGCCCAACTGTGCCGCGAGTATGTACGCCTGCGATAGGTTCGGGTTCGACAGGTTCGGCCCCGGCAGTGATGAATTTAATCTACTGCTGCAGCTCTTCCTGTGTTTCGGCCGGAGCCGTCAGTGGAAAGCTGAGGATGAAGGTTGTCCCCACATTTGGTGTTGAACTCACTTCAATATAGCCCTGGTGGGCCTCAACAACCTCCTTGACCAGGGACAGACCAAGGCCGGATCCGGTGATATGCCGTGTGGCTTTTCCCTTGACCCGGAAAAATCTGTCGAAGATATGCTGCAGATCTTTGGCGTCGATGCCTATGCCTGAATCTTTGACGGAGAGATTGGCAAGCCCCCCGTTGAGGAAGGTGGTAATTTCTAGGGTGCCGCCGTCCGGAGTATATTTGACGGCATTGGAGACAATGTTCATGAAGGCCGTGCGGATATGGTCGTAATCGACATTGAACCACCAGTCCTGAGCGCAGGGAGTATATTTAATTGTTATATTTTTCCCTTCCGCCTGTGGGGTGGCTATCTCAACTATATCTTTTATAATGTCGTTTCCTTTTATCGGTTCGAGATTGAAGACGACGGTACCGCTTTCCAGCTTGGAGAGATTGAGGAGATTGTCGATAAGGCGGAGCAGATCCTTGGTGCGCACTGTCATTCGCGTATGCAGGGAACGGCAGGAGTTCAATGACTCGTACTCGCAGTCGGTCTGCAGGGCGTATATCATCTGTTCTATCGAGGCCAGCGGTGATTTCAGTTCATGAGCCACCATGGCTACGAAATCGGACTTCATCCTATCTATTTCTTTGTGGGTGGAGATGTCCTCGAAGGCAGTGACGGAACCAAGGACATTGCCGCTTCTGTCTTTAACCGGTGAACAGTTAGCCCTTAAATATTTCCTGGAAATGGTTCCCGGAGTGAATTCCCGGGTGACCACGATAGATTTGGCAATTGCTTCTTCAACCATTTTTACGGCGTTTGCATCTTGAATGGAATCGGACAGAGGTTTGCCGATCACCGGATCGGTCTGGATTTCAAGAAGTTTGATGGCAGCGGGGTTGTGGTGGACAATAATACCATTCACATCGGTTATGATGACCGCTTCGACCATACAGCTGAACACGGTCTTCAACCGGCTCTGCTCATTTTGTATCGCTTCCAGGCTGAGTGTTCTCTCGGCGCGTAATTTTCTGGTTTCAGCCCGAAGAGATATCTTCTCTACTGCCCTGTCAACCACAATGCGGATGTAGTCAGGGGTGAAGGGTTTGCCGACAAAATCAAAGGCTCCCTGCTTCATTGCCGTGACAGCCTTGGAAACCGTGGCGAATCCGGTGATGACAATGACCTGGATGTGAGGTTCGTTCTCCTTTATCCATTTGAGTACGCCAAAGCCGTCAATGCCGGGCATCATCAGATCGAGGAGGACGATGTGAAATGTTTCTTCGCTCATCATTTCAATGCCCCGTTCACCGTTTTCAGCTTTTGAGACTGTAGACCCTCTGCCTGACAGAGCTCTCTCCACGCCTTCGCGGATTACCTTTTCGTCGTCAATAATTAAAATCTTGATAGCATCCATATCTCTTTCCAGCTAATGAAGGAGAAGCAGACCAAGCCTCCGGCACCCTCTCCAGGAGCGGGAAAGGGTGGGGGAGTGTTTTTAGGGTGTCTTAAAAGCACAGCAGGCCAGGCGCACGGAACAACAGTGCCCGCCGCCAAGCTCAGGTAATGCAGGATCTGCGGACTGCCAGTGAATTTTCCAGTTCCCAACCTACTTCGCCCAGTTCCTGATAAGTTCCAGAAGATCCTTGGGCTCAACGGGTTTGGGAATATAGTCATCCGCCTCACTCTCAAGCATATCCCTATGGGTGTAGGTGCTGGTGGTGACTCTGTCAGCGACGGCTGTCAACAGAATAATCGGAATATCGGCTGTTTCCTTGTCGCTCTTGAGTTTGGCGCAGGCCTCATGGCCGTTCATCACCGGCATCATGACATCGAGAACTATGAGATCCGGTTTTTCTTCGGCGACGGCTTCCAGGCCTTCCTGACCGTCATAGGCGACACGCACGTCGTATCCGCCTTTTTCTACAATGACCTTGACAGCTTCTACAAAATCCGGATCATCATCGACCAACAGAATCTTTTTCTTCTCTGACATATACATCCTCCATTAGTAGTGCTCTATGGTTAAACAGCCTTTCAATCGACAACTGGACGGGGCAGCAGGTCCGCTCCCCCGATAATTTCATTGAGTTTTTCCTCCCATTCAATTGCCATGACATGCACTCCGGCTATCCCTTCCATTTCCTTGAGTTCCTGAATCTGTTCAATGCACATCTCGATTCCCTTGGCAGCCTGCTTTTCCTTGGGTTCGTCGGCAATGCGCTTGATCACAGCCTCGGGGATATCGATACCGGCGACAAACTTATTCATGAATTTGGCCATGCCCGCGGATTTCAACGGGGTAACACCGGCAAGGATTTTAATTTTCTCATGCAGCCCTTCTTTTTTGGCCTCTTCCATATATCTATTGAAGGTTTCCATGTTATATATGCATTGAGTCTGCACAAAATCGGCACCGGCCTCCATCTTGAGCCGCAGTCTCGGAACCCTTATCTCGTAAGGGTCGGCGAAGGGGTTGACCGCACATCCTATAAAAAATTTTGGCGCCCCCTGCAGTTTGTCTCCTGACGGAAAAACACCGTCGTCGCGCATGGTTTTGGCAAGATGAATCAGCTGCATGGAGTCGATATCGAAGACATTTTTGGCCTGAGGATCGTCTCCGAATTTCTGATGATCGCCCGAGAGACACAGAAGATTGTGCACCCCCATGGCTGATGCCCCCAGCAGGTCGGACTGCAGGGCAATTCTGTTGCGATCCCGGACAACCATCTGGATCAGCGGCTCTACCCCGCACTCCTTCACGAGCAGACAGCCGGCCAGCGAACTCATGCGCACCACCGAGGTCTGGTTGTCGGTGACGTTGCAGGCATCGACATTGCCTTTGACGAAGGCGGCTTTTTTTCTGACATGATCACCGTCCGCTCCGCGGGGAGGCCCGCACTCGGCGGTGACGGAGAAATGACCGGCTGCCAGAACTTTTTCAAGATTGCTTCCTGATTTCATTAGATCATGTCCTCCCTGATAATTCGGCGAGGGCCGCCGTCTCTTGAAGAATTCCATCCTTTATAGGGCTTCAGCTTGGTGTAGTTGTCCATCTGGTCCAGAGATTTGAGGCGGTCGATGATGAGCTGCCAGCCGCAGGGTACATCCTTGTCGATCTCGCATACTCCGGCGGTCGAGCCGCCGCAGGGGCCGTGAAAAAGTTGTTTGGCACAGCGGGTGACAGGACAGATTCCTCCGGTCAGATGGAGGACGCAGTCGCCGCAGCCCTGGCATCTCTCCGACCATTCTCCCTGTCTCTCGGTCACCCCCAGAAAGCCGGTATTGATCCCGGGAAGAAGTGGGGTCTTGCTGAATTTTTCGGCAAGAAACTGAATGCCCGCTCCGCAGGCGATGGAAAGAACGGCCTGGTAATCCGCGACATAGGGACGCATGGTTTCGACATATTCCGGGTCGCATTGTCGCTCAAGACTAATTTCTCTGATGTTGAGATTCTTTCCGGCTGCCTCCCTGGCCAGGCGCAGGGTGGAAGAAAGCACCTCGACTTCCTTGTGGCCACCGACGCGGCAGACGGTAACACAACCATGACACCCGGCTACAATGATGTTGTCATATGGTTCAACCATCTCCAGAATTTCCTCGATGGGTTTTGGGGTACCTGTGATCATATCGTCTCCTCCTGTGGAGCCTTCCTGGTTTCCTTATCGCGTATTTGATTGATCGGACTTGGACCAAGTTCTTTGATCTTGTCGACAAATTCATTGGCGAAGGCGGCAAACCTGGCTCCTTCACCCGCACTGAGGTTGTACATTCGTATGCGCTCGGCACCTATATGTATTTTCTCCAGGATGGAATAGACACGCTTGACGCGCGCTTTGGCCCGGATATTGCCGGAGACGTAATGGCAGTCTCCTTCGAGACAGCCGATGACCATGACTCCGTCTGCGCCGTTTTCAAAGGCCTTGAGCAGAAGTGATTCATCAATTCTGCCGGTACACGGCAGCATTACTATGCTGATCGATGGTGGATAGGAGCGTCGTTCCGAACCTGCCAGGTCCGCGGCGGTGTATGCTCAGTGGCGGCAGGCAAAAACGATGACACTTGGATTAAAGTCATTCATCATTCTACTCCTTTGGCTTCGGCTGTTTCCATATTGGTGTACGCACCTAGTTTTGCGGAAATATTTCGATCCTGATAGCGCCCGATGGAAATGGTTTTGGCCGGGCACTCGGCCACGCAGATGCCGCAGCCCTGACACAGTGCCGCATTGATTTCGGCGGAATGTTGATCATTGATAAAGGGGACTCCATAGGGACAGGCCCTGACGCAGGTGAGACAAACCGCGCAATTGGTCGGGTCTACAGTGGATACCACGCCGGACATCTGCAGTTTCTTCTTTGCCAGGATGGTGGTAGCCCTGGCCACTGCCGCCTGAGCCTGGGAGATGGTTTCTCCGGCATCTTTCGGAGCATGAGCCGTTCCGGCCATGAACAGACCCTCGCTGGGAAGATCGACAGGCCGCAGCTTGGCATGAGCCTCAATGAAAAAACCGGAACTGTTTCTGGGTACCCTGAGCATGGAGGCAAGATCCTCGGTATCCCGCGGCTTGATCCCGGTTGAGAGCACCAACATATCCGGAAAAAGCTTCACTGGAAGCTGTATGGAGGGATCGGTCAGAGATATGGTAATACCGTTTTCGGCGACCTCGATCTGCGGATTGTTGTTTTGGGGGTCATAGCGTATGAAGTTTACCCCGGCCAGGCGGGCCCGGCGATAATTGAGCTCTCCCAGGCCGTAGCAGCGCATGTCCCGATAAAGAATATCAATTCTTGTTTGGGGAGATCTCTCTTTGAGCGCCAGTGCATTTTTCACGGCCTGATTGCAGCAGACCCTGGAGCAGTAGGGCAGATGATCCTCGTCCCGGGAGCCGGCGCATTGCAGCATGACCATACTGCCGGAGGGCAGCGCTTCGTTGTCCGCCTGTTCCAGCAGCGCTTCAAAATCGGTCTGCGTCATAACGGTATCATTTTGGCCGAGTTGGTGAAGCCCGGGCCGGTTTTCCTCGCCGCCGGTTGCCACCAGGATTGCACCGTGCTTTATCGTGCGGGTGGCCCCTGAAGGCGTCATGATATCAGTTTCGAAGGAACCGACAAAACCGGTCTGTTCCACCACCATGGAGCTGGTGAAGATTTTGATTTTATCATTCTCCAGAAGTCTGTCGCGTAGCTGCTCCATGTAGCGGGCGAAGGAACTGCCGTCCCAGGAGCGCTGCAGTCTGAGAAGCTGACCTCCCAACTGGGCCTGCTGCTCCACCAGATAGACGGTAAAGCCCTGCTTTGCGGCCTCTTCAGCGGCTGTCATACCGGCAAGTCCGCCGCCGATAACGAGCAGGCCGGAGTTAACATCGAACTCAAGTTCTTCCAGAGCTTCACCCATGGCGGCATTGGCAACGGCCATGCGAGTCAGCCTCTTCGATTTTTCCGTGGCCAGCTTCGGCTCCGTGGGATGGACCCATGAGCACTGATCCCTGATATTGGCCATATCAAAGAAATATTTGTTAATGCCGGCCTGCCGCAGTGTGGACATAAACAGCGGTTCATGCGTGGTCGGCGAACAGGCACAGATTACCACTCTGTTGAGATCGTGGTCTTTGATGATATCGCGGACACGCTCCTGGGTATCCTGTGAACAGGTATACAGCGGATGTTCGGCATAGACGACTCCGGGAAGCGTTTTAGCATATTCGGTTACTTCCTCTACATCGACCACCGAAGCGATATTGGCGCCGCAATGGCAGATAAAAACCCCGATGCGCAACTCATCCTCAGGGGAGATAATCCGTTCTTCAGGAAGAATTTCTCTGGTAATCAGTGAACCCCGGACACTGGAGAGATTTGCGGCGGCGGCCTGGGCGGCACCGGAGGCCTCACTCACTGTCTCGGGAATGTCTTTGGGGCCGTTGACCGCGCCGCTGACAAAGACACCGGGACGCGAAGTTGCCAGAGGACTGAATGTTCCTGTAACTGCAAAGCCGAAGCGGTCGAGATCGATATTGATCTTTTCTGCCAGTTCTTTGGTTTTTTCCGGCACCTGTACTCCCACGGAGAGCACGACCATATCGAACTCTTCCGCAATTTTTTTTCCGGCTTCATCAATATAGCGGAGTTCGAGGTTGCCGGTCTGTGGGTCTTCGAAGACGCGGCTGACCATAGCCCTGATGAAGCGGACGTTGTGGTCCTTGGCCCGGCTGACATAGTCGTCGAAGTTCTTACCGAAAGAGCGCATGTCGATATAGAAAATCGTCGGTTCGATGGAGGAGTCATGTTCCCTGGCGATAAAAGCTTCCTTGGTGGCATACATACAGCACACCGAGGAACAATAATCCCTGTTACAGCTGTGGTCGCGGGAGCCGACACATTGTATCCAGGCGATCTTTTTAGGGTGGGCGCCGTCGCCTGGTCTGGCAACTGTGCCGGAGGTCGGGCCGGAGGCCGAGAGAAGGCGCTCGAATTCAATGGAGGTCACCACGTTTTTATAGGTGCCATAACCATATTCACCACGCTTCCGGGCATCGAAGACTTCTATGCCTGGTGAAAAAATAACCGAACCCGCTTCGATTTCCCTGTCTGTCTCGCGGTGTGTGTATTCAATAGCACCAACACCGCAAATGGTGGCGCAGGTACCGCAGGCGCCGCTATTGAGTTGTATACAGCTCTTCTCATCTATCACCGGCACACGGGGCACCGCCTGGGGGTAGTGGATGTTGATGGGCTTGCGCAACGACAGATTTTCATTGAAGCTGTCATAGAGAGGATGGGGTATTTTATTGGTTACCTGCTCGATCTGCAGAAAATCAACAGGACAGTTGGAGACACAGGCGCCACAGACCTGGCAGATATCGAGGCCCGCCTGAATACCGTTTTCGACCATTTTCAATGCCCCGATATTCATCACCTTTTTACAGGTAAGGACGCATAAGCCACAGCGTATGCAATCGTTGGTTTCCCGGATTGCAAATGCCTGCTTCAGCTTGGAGGATCGCTCATGAATGGCCGCTCCGATGCTTTTCTCCATCTCGGGAGCAGCGCTAACGGTGATGGCGCGATATTTGTCAGGACAGGCTGCCAGGCAGGCGCCGCAGCCGCTGCATTTCTCCTGATCGATCCTGGCGTATTCCTTTTTCTGCCAGGCTATAGCGTTTTGCAGACAAACTCTGTGGCAGCTGCCGCACTGCGAGCATTTTTTTTCATCCACGGTAAAGTTCCAGGAGTGCAGCGCTGTAGGTTCAACTGCCTTTTGGGTCGGCAATATTTTCTTCTCTTTGGCCCGCAGTTTCTTGTTTTTGTCATCATCCTCTTTGCGGAAAGGAAAGGCGGAAATGTGAGTAACCGGACAGACCAGCTCACAGAGTCCGCAGCCGGTACATTTGGCGACATCGACATAGCGGGCGTGCTGGGTGATCGTGGCCCGGAAATTGCCGGCATCACCATGAAGTTCCTTGAGCTCACTGTGTGTCAGCAGTTCGATATTGCGGTGCCGGCCGACTTCGACAAGTTTTGGTGAGACAATGCACATCGAGCAGTCATTGGTGGGAAAGGTTTTGTCGAGCTGTGCCATTTTGCCGCCGATGGCCGGGGAGCTTTCCACCAGATAGACCTTGAGTCCGGAATTTGCAAGATCGAGAGCCGACTGCATACCGCTGATGCCGCCGCCGATAACCAGCACGGCACCTATCGGGACCGCAGGAGTGTCTTTAACAGGTTGAACGTTCTGATTCATGATGTCTCCTCCCTGACGGTCTCCGGGGCTGTGAATAGATCGGCTAAAATATGGGGGGCTACCAGATGCACTTTGCGCTGCTTCTGCGGGTAGGTGCCGCTCAGAGCAGCAGCAATCAATTCCGTTGCAAAAAAGACAGGTAGACTATCCGACGGATCATTATCGAGCTGACGGCTTTCGAGGTTGGCCTGGCACATGGGGCAATCCGTTACAAAAGCGCCGGCACCTCCTCTTTTTGCCGCCTGGTTTATGTCGCCGACGAGCTTTCGCGCGATATCCGGACGGGCCATGGTGAGACTTCCGGAGCAGCATTCGGTGCGGTGCGACCATCTGACTGGATGAGCACCAAGGTTGCCGACAATGGTCTCCAGGGTCTCCGGCATTTCATAAGCTTCGACTCCTGTTATTTTGGGGTGACGCAGGGAGAGACAGCCGTAATAGCAGGCAACGGGTAACCCGGCGAGATCTTTTTGTACCTTTTCCCTGATCCGTCCGTTTATCTCCTCCGACGCCAGAAAGGAACTTATGTGGAGAATGCGGAAATCCGGATCATAATCCTCCACATCCCAGTATTCGGGGTTTTTCCGCAGGGCGATATCCGCGGCTCTGAGTCTCTGATAGCAGGCTGCACAAGGTATCAGGATATCCAGGCCTTGCTGGTTAAGAAGAAGGTTGCGCATCGGCAGGCGCATGCCGATTTCATGACTGGTCATATGCGCCGATGAAGCGCCGCAGCAGTTCCAGTCGGGGATGTCGACGAGTTCAACATCAAGTGCGGCGCATACTTCTCTGACGGAGCGGTCATAGTCCAGAGCGGTTCCCTGCAGTGAACATCCGGGATAGTATGATAATTTCATCGGTCGTACTCCTTGCCCTTGCCCGAGAATATCCGGCGGATCTCGGTTTTTCCTTGAATGGAGTGCGGCATCATCGACAACTTGCCTTTCATGAACATGTTCAAGCCCAGTTTCATATCACCCATAAAATCTTTGGAGCGAACTTTGTAGGCCCCGATCATGCCGATTTCGTAGGCCCTGCCCCAATGTTTTATGGAGTCGAGAAAACACTGGTGGAAAACAGGAACGCGCTCCTCTGCCGGCCGTATGCCCTTGCGCAGTGCCAGTTCCCGCAAGGTATCCATCAGTCCTGCAATTTCGATATCGTTGGGACACCTGCTGGCGCAGGTTTCACAGGCGGCGCAAAGCCAGATGGTTTTACTGTTCAGCAGTCTGTCCTCCATGCCGTAGGAGGCAAGACGGACCACCTCCATGACGTTCAAATCGAAAAAATCGGAGACCGGGCAGCCCGAAGAGCAACGGCCGCACTGGAAGCAACTATTGACGTGGATTCCCATGGTCTCGAGTTTGCTTAAGAATTTGGTATTTCCGCTTTCAGCAGTCAGAAAATCATTGTTCATGGTTTTCTCCAATTAAGTTGTCCAGTACTGCAGGAAATCTCAGGGTAAAGGTGGCGCCCTCATCCGGAGGTGACAGGACCCGGACGCTCCCTTTGTGTTCTTTGACGATGGCATACGAGACAGAGAGACCCAGGCCGGTGCCTTCACCGGTAATCTTGGTGGTGAAAAACGGTTCGAATACCTGATCGATATACTCATTGGGGATGCCCGGTCCATCGTCGCTGATGATTACTTCGATTATATCGTGATTGGCCCGGGCACGGCTGGTGATCTTGAGCTGACCGCGACCTTCCATGGCCTGGGCGGCATTAACGACAATATTGAGGATAACCTGATTGAGGCGGATGGAGTTGCCGTAGATCGGAGGCAGATCATCCTCCAGATTCAAGTTGATGGTTATATTCTGAAACAGGGGTTGATTGCGGACCACCGTCAAGGTCTTGCGAATGACTTCATTGATTTTGGTGAGAGCCATCTCGTAGCTGGTCTGGTGTGAGAATTCCAACAGATCGGCGACGATGACTTTGCAGCGCTCCGCCTCATTGACTATTGTCTGCAGATCACTGTTGGCCGGGTGATCGTCGCCCAGTTCCTCCTTGATCAGATTGGAATAAAGCATTATGCCCGACATGGGATTGTTTATCTCATGGGCAACGCCGGCGGCAAGTCGGCCGAGACCGGCCATTTTTTCAGACTGCATCAACATATTGTGAGTCTGTTCCAGGTCTTCTTCTATCTGCAGCATTGCCCGCAGATCGGTGAAGATTCCAAACGTGGCGATTTCCTTATCATTGTCGTAGATAATGCCGCCTGAAAAATTGACCGGAATATCGTAGCCTGTTTTGTGTTTGACTATCAGCTCCTGGTGTCTCAACTTGCCTTTTCCTCCATAGTCTTCACTGCGCATCCTTCTCAATATGGTCTTGGCAACACCTTGCTGGTACAATCCTGATACGTGCAGTTTGAATTTCTCCTCATCGTTGTAGCCCAGCAAGCCCTGAGCGCTCTGATTGAAAATGATAAGATTGCCGTTCATGTCGGAGGCGATTATGCCGTCGACGGAAGATTCTATCAGGTTATGAAAAAAAGCATTTCTTCTGCGCAACCTCCCTTCAAGTTTTTTTCGTGTCGTAATATCAATAAGATATATTAAATAATATGTTGGAGAAGATGGCGGATAAACCAGCACTGCATCAAGGAGCTGTGTTTCATTTTCCGGCATTTCAATCTGAATCTCATGACGCATCCGTAATTCTTCTCGTTTCTGAGGATCTTGGAAAAACGTTTCAATCAGCGTATAGAATTCACTGTTTTTCTCCCCTAGTGCCGTCTTGAGGTCGCTGCCGCTAAGTTTTCTCTGAACAGCACCTAAAAACAAAGATGCAGAGGGATTGGCATAAATTACCTGATGCCGCAGATTGACTACCAGGACTCCATTTGGTGTCCCCTCCAGGATCTGGTAAAGATAGAGGTTGGAACCAAGCTCTTTGGTTATCGTTGCCAGGTTTTTATTGAAAGGCGTATCGTTCACAGATCTGTTCACCAGTTCGCTATCTCTCTATCAGGTCGAGGAATTCCGGCAGTCTCTCTCTCCAGCCGATAGCAAGCAGGACGACACCATCTCCCATCGGGACCAGTTCCTGCAGAAATTCGGCAGCGACCTTCATTCCCGCTTCACTTTTAACCGGTGCCTGCATCATCTTCTTGAGGAACTCCTGAGGAATAGAAGGTACTCCCGGGAGGTTATTGAGGTATCTCACCATGGTCACCGATTTGAGATACATGAGGGATGTGTAGAGTTTGATACCGGTCTGCTCGGCAAAGGGCAGGAACTGTTCAATCAGGTTGAGGTCGTAGGTGGGGCCGAGAGTGACGGAGTCCACTCCGAACTCTTCAAGTTTCAGAAACAGCTCGGCGTTCTCTCTGTTGGAGTTGACATCATCGGAGAGATCAAGCGATACACCGATGGTAAAATTGGTGGCGCCGTCCAGTTTTTCACCCGCAAGATCCGTCCCATTGTTGAGGTTGCGGGCACAGGTGAGCATGGAAAAAAGATCAAGGTCGCCGCTGGTTTTTGCCACCGGCTGGTCACCTTCCGTGGGATCGTGTCCCTCCTTGATCACGATGCTGTCGATGCCCAGGGCTGCAGCAGTGAGGAGGTCCGCCTGAAAGGAGATTCTGTTGCGGTCCCGCCCGTTGATGATCATGGTGGGGTTGAATTTTTTTTCTTTTAAGGCCAGACAGGGAGCCAATGGGGACATGCGCATGATAGCATGTTCTCCATCCGTCACCCTTACACCATCTATTCTTCCGCGAATGCTCAGGGCGGTGTTGAGAAATCTTTCCAGATTTACCCCTTTAGGCGGGTCAATCTCTGCAATGAGATGGTTTGGCTTTTGGGGAGTGACGCCAGTAGTGCTTTCCATGCAAACTCCTCCATGATGATTGTGGATCGGTCTTGTAAGAGAACTGGAGATGATGCAGGGGACATTTTTTCAATGCTTCGAGGGTCGCATCTTCGAATCACCCTGTATCTACTTAATTATTAAGATCACTAAAATTTAACAAAACGATAAATAAAACTCAAGTATAAAATAATATGTAGTCGTTGCCTAGAAACTGTCTGATGATCGCGATGGAACCCTGTTGATTTTTAATTAAAGCGGATAAACAAGGTGATGCGGCATGTGGTGAGGCCGCAAAAGTGTTAAGGAGTGGTTTCTTGATGGAACTCCGATATGTTAGCTTCGTTCCTTTTTGGGGTATGATGTCAAGACACAGTAAATTGTTATGTTGTAATATTCACTGAGGAATTGTGGTGAGATAGACTCATTATGATTAAATTAACTTAACTGGATATTTCAGAAAACTAGCGTAATGGTGAGAAGAAAGAACTGATAATCCTGCCATAAAGTCATCGAAGGTGCGGGGGGTTGGGGTTTCTGATGCACCTTCTTCTATTAATAATTCAACACTCTGTCCCGTTATGCTCAATATATACTTTGAAGACACCAGGATCGAAGATTGTTCCGCCGTCATTATTGTTCCGGAAAAGGCCATCGACGAGGCAGGATACATTCAGACGCTGACACGAAAGAATGACGCATCCTCCAAACATGAGTTTCATGCGCTGGCTCAGACCGCATACTATCAATTCCAGGACGATGAACTGCACATTGATGTCGTCAAAGGGGTAATTCGGGTCGAATTCGGAGACCACCAGGAGAAACACAGTGAAGCAATGGTTGTATACCGTGATAATTCGGGCAGCTTCCGTGCCTGTGTTCATGAAGGATTGCCTGCCAAAAAGCTGCTTGAAGCGGCTAATAGATACTGTTCCCGATGGGTGAGGCTGGATTTATAGAATTCTGATTTGGTTAAATTAGAGAGGTGCTGAAGGGAATTTTTTTAATTTTTTCTTTTGTACGTATAGTTGTGTGAGAAAATTGTGGGATTCGGCTGTTAAGGTGGGTCGCAAACAAACCCGGAAAGCCTGTTGGCCCAGATGATCTGGATAGCTTTCCCTCACCATCCCATCAAGGAGACAGAAATGAAAAAGATGATTTTTGTTATGCTTTTGCTGGCCCTCTCATTCGTTACGCCCACTTCTTTTACCTTTGCCGCTTCAGATGCTTCAAGCAATCAGTCGCAGGTTCAGCTGGAAAAAATCAATATCAACACGGCAAATGAGCAAGCCCTCTGCCAGGTGCCGGGTATCGGCCCAAAGACGGCGCAAAGTATTCAGGTATACAGAGAAAAAAATGGAAATTTTCAGCGTCTTGAGGATCTTACCTCGGTAAAGGGAATAGGACCGAAAACACTGGATAAGATGCGACCCTATATAACCATATAATTGTTGCGCCAGGAGCTTGCCAATTGGGCTCCTGGCAATGTTGTCTTCCTGCTGTTCGGATCACTTTTCCTGAAAAACCGCCACTCAGTCCAAGTACCCCCTTGAATGGTATAAAAAACCAGAAAAGGGAAAAATGTTTTTAAGCTGAGTGAGACTCTCCTCCAAATCCTCTTTTCGCTTACAAATTGTTTGTATGTTTAAATGTTGTATAGTTTATATTTGAATATATTTGTGGAACAGCAGGACTTCTGTTCCTGAAGCGTAACTATTCAGCAAGAAGCCAAGCCAGCTGAGTTGGAAAACGATAAGTGTCTTGGCTATAGGGGCAGATTCAAAAACTCCGACTCTGGATGTATACACAAGCAGTCCGGGAGACTATAGTGTGCCTGTGTTTTTCTGGCTGATCGTGTGCAGACGGGATGCTGCTCAATAGTTACCCGAAAAAACATTTTAGCATGAGGTGTGTTTTGCAGTTTTTACCAATGGCTGGCACAAAATCCGGTCGCGAAGAAAAAGATTTTTCCGAGGGGAGTGTAATCGAGCTGGCGGAAGTACAAACCGCAGCAGCGCCGCAGGAAGTTTGCTGCGGAGGTGCACCACCGCCAAAGACCAATCCTCTGGAAAGGCCGGGATATACTTTGAAGCCCTTTGTGCGGGCCTTCATCAAGGATAGCCGCAGTGATGTGGCTCTTGTAAAAACCGAGCTCGATTTCTCTGACCATATTGGTGCCTTGCTGGCCAGACTCGGCATAAACAGGGATGAGTATAGAATTGCTCCGGGACTGTATGGAGTTGGCTATCCTGGGCAGGGTTCTCCTGTTATCGTTACCGCCAATTACAAGCTCACCTTTGATTTCGTCCGCCGGGAACTGGCCGGATTGGACTGCTGGATTCTCGTTCTTGATACATGCGGCATTAACGTCTGGTGTGCCGCAGGTAAACGGACTTTTTCTACGGAAGAGATCGTCTATAGGATCAAGGAAACCGGCCTGTCCGAAAGGGTCAATCACAGGCGCGTTATCGTCCCCCAGTTAGGCGCCTCCGGGATTGCTGCTCATGAGGTCAGGAAAAGATGCGGTTTTAGAGTTGTTTACGGTCCCGTCAAAGCGGTTGCTCTGAAAGCTTTTCTGGAAAATGACATGCAGGCTACCGAAAAGATGAGAACCGTGACCTTCACCTTCGGAGAGAGGTTCGAACTTATTCCCGTTGAGTTTTATCTGTTCGGCAGAAAAGTCTGGTGGATTTTTCCCTTACTCTTCATAATATCAGGATTCTCTCCCGACATTTTTTCTCCCCTGCAGGGCTGGCAGCGGGGAATACTTGTCTCTTCTGCCGCCCTCTGGGGAGGAGTATGCGGGATGCTGATAGTGCCTCTTCTTCTGCCCTGGATACCGGGGCGCGCTTTTTCTCTGAAGGGCGCTTTGCTGGCAATGGCAACGACCCCGGCATTTGTGCTGGTTGCCGATCTGCAGGTACTCGAAACGACAGCTCTGGTGCTGGTGTTCACTTCGATAAGCTCTCATCTCGCTATGAATTTCACCGGCTCAACTCCATATACTTCGCCCAGTGGTGTAGAAAAAGAGATGAAACGGGCCTTGCCGCTGCAGGGACTGGCACTGGCGGCAGGAATAGTGATGTGGCTGGCTGCGCCTTTTGTGAATATTTAAAAAAGATGGACAAAAAGCTCGATTTACTTAGTTGCAGACCTGAAACCACGAGTGGCCATACCACCTGGTACTGCCGAATCGTCATTTCAGATGCTGCATCTTTATATTGGAATTTTCTCGAAGTCGGAGTTTGTGCCCGTACGGGTGCTTATCGCAGAATCCTTCGGCAACTTCGATGACTTTTTACCAGATCATCAACAATAGCTATGTCGGATGTGGAGGTAGATAATGAAAGGCTTACGGTATATTGAAAATGTTGCTTCGCTGACCTTGGATAAGGATCGCTGTGTGGGGTGCTCAACATGTGTAACGGTATGCCCGCATCGGGTCTTCCAGCTGCAAGAGAGTAAGGCGGTGATGGTGGATAAAAATGGCTGCATGGAGTGCGGGGCATGCGCAGTAAACTGCCCTGTTGATGCCATAAGAGTAGATCCCGGAGTGGGATGTGCCTCACTGATCATAAATCGCTGGTTGAAGGGCAAAAATCTTCCTTCGGGAAGCTGCTGCTAAACAGCCGGTCAGTGAACGGAAAGATACGGGCACATTGGGCGGAACTGATGAGCGTATCAGGAATTTAATGAAACCGAAGAAGGAGATAAAATGGCAGAGGAAATGAAGGTAACTTTTCCAGGGAATCTGAAAGTCCAGGCGCAGATAAATGAGTTCACAATTGAAACAGATCAGTCGAAAGAGTCGGGAGGCGACGGCTCCGCACCTTCACCTTTTGCGCTGTTTACGGCCTCTGTTGCAACCTGTGCAGGATTTTTTGCCATGAAGTTCTGCAGAGCCAGAAATATCGAAACCGAAGGCATGACCCTGCTTATGAAATACAGTTTTGACGGGGAGACTAAGAGATACCCTGAGATGGAGATTCAGCTTAAACTGCCGGAAGGTTTTCCTGAGAAATATAAAGAAGCCATCATTCGGGCAATGGATCAGTGTGCCGTCAAAAAGCACATATTGGATCCTCCGGATTTTAAAGTGACCTTAACTTGAAGACCCTCCAATTTATTGAGAGAAGAAGCTTTATGGTATGCCCGCTATAAATCTGAAGGAGGCGTTGCAAGATATCCTCCCGCAGGAGGAAATCGACTGCATGGTGAGAGGGTATGACGTCCTCGGTGATGTGGCCATTATTATCATTCCAGAGACGCTTCGACACCGCGAAAAGGAGATTGCCGAGGCCGTACTCCGCACCTCTCCGCATCTTCGGGTAGTCGCCGGACGAGACGGCATCCACTCAGGCGAATTCCGCACGATCCTCCTGAGGAAGATTGCCGGAACGGGAGGGTTGACAACCCTGCTTACGGAATTCGGCATCAGGCTTCATGTCGATCCTCAAGTTGTCTATTTTTCTCCACGCAGCAAAAATGAACGCCATCGTATTGCCTCACTGGTTGAGTGCGGAGAACGGGTTCTGGTCATGTTTTCCGGAATCGCTCCATTGCCGTTAATGATAGGTCGGCACAGTGAAGCTGCCGAAGTCATCGGTGTTGAGAAGAATCCGGAGGCGCATTACCTGGCCGTTAAAAATCTGAAACTCAACCGTCGCATAAAAAATGTTCGTTTACTGTGTGGTGACGCCGGAGAGATAGTGCCGCGGCTGCAGGGTCAATTTGATCGGATTGCCATGCCGCTGCCGCTAACCGCCGACAAGTTCCTGTCTTGTGCAATAGATGCACTCGGTGCAGGTGGACGGTTGCATTATTATGATTTTCAGGATAAGGGTCAATTCGACCTGGCGGTGGATACGCTTTCCCAAATATGTAAAGTAAAAGGAAGAGTTCTGCTCGGTTGGAAAATTCACAAATGCGGCCATGTCAGCCCCGGGAAGTATCGGATCTGCCTAGACGCGAAAATCGAATAAGGATGGACTTGTAAAAAGCTCGTTCTACCCTGGGGTGCCGAGCTTTCTCGAAGTCGGAGTTTATGCCCGTACGGGTGCTTCTTCTTTGATTTTTTTGCGCGATTATCAACAAGGAAGGCCGTAAATTGTTTTCATAAAAAAACCGCATTGGTCTTTATGACCGATGCGGTTTTTTTGTTTTCAAGAGATAAAGGTCTTATTTCTTGATCATCTCCATCCTTTTTCCGGCGAGCTGCAGACTTGGTGGACCAAGCCAGGTGCCGGCGAGTAACAGGTTGTAGTATGCCCATTTAAACAGGAGCTTGGAAATATGGTTAAACTTGGTATCCTTCAGCAGGCCCATGGGGCCGATTGCTGGGAAGGGATACTCTCCGATTACCGGTTCAATGTCGTAGCTAAAGTCGATGACGTAGGCTTTCCCGAAGCCTGATTCGATGAATCAGAGCGCGTGCCCGTCGGACCGGGCGTGTTGGGCTTCGCCATCGATATATGCCATGATATTCTCTTCCAGGATATCCGCCTGGAAGTGGGCTACGGCGCCTGCTTTCGAGGTGGGGACGTTGGTTCCGTCTCCCAGGACCCATACGTTGTCGCGCCCTTCGGGCTGCAGGGTGCCTTTGTCCACGGGAATATATCCCATGGGATCGGCGACGCCGGAGTCGATCATGACCTGGGAGCCGAAGTTGGGCGGAATGGAGACCAGCAGATCATAATCAACTTCCTGACCGTCAAAAGCCTGGATAACCTTGCGCTCTCCATCAACAGCGCCGAGAGCGAAGTTGGGAACGATCGTGATGTTTTTCTCAACGCAGGCCTGGTTTAACACCTGAGTGGCAACAGGTTTTGTAAATGCACCGGTGAGAGGCGTGACGAACTGAAGGTCCACCTTCTCACGAATGCCGCGCTGTTGAAGATGCCAGTCGACAAGAAAGGCAAACTCAAGAGGTGCAACCGGACATTTAATGGGCATTTCAGCTATATTGACAACCAGCTTACCGCCTTCAAACTGAGCCAGTGATTTCTTCAGTTGTATGCAGTCGTCATAGGTATAATAGCCGAATGCGGTTTTGTTCCAGGTTTCTCCAAGACCCTCAACTTCCTCCGGCAGGGTTTCGCAGCCGGTGGACATGATGAGAATATCATAGCTGAATTTACCGGCCGTTTCGGTTGTAATAGTCTGTTTATCCCAATCGACGTTTACCAACTCAGAGATTACGAAATCGATACCAGGCTTAATGAATTCTCTCTTGGTTTTTCGGATTTCCTTTGGGGTGTTGATGCCAAAGGGAACAAAGAGATATCCGGGCTGGTAGTCATGATTATTATCCCGATCGATAATGGTGATGTTCCACTCGTTTCGATCAAGATGCTTTCTCATCTTGTTGGCCATCATCGTACCACCGCAACCGGCACCGAGAATGACGAGTTTCTTCATATCTGTTTACGCCTCCTATCCTTATGTTTTTGTTAGCTGCACGGTCTCGAAGAGCTTGATACAGTCAGTCAGTAAGTGAAAATTGCTTTTATTATTGTTGCTTTTCAGGATCCTTGTAGGCCTGAAGCAGGGAACCGAAGGTTTCAAGCATTGCGAATATGGCACCGAGAGCCTCTTGAACCTTCGGATCGTTCAATTTTTTGACCATACCGATGATATTTAATCTGTTGGCTTTGGTAAGGTCGATGTCCTTGATGACTTTTTCCATGGCTTCCGCCTGTTCCGGGGTGATCTGCATATCCTTCACCGTTCCCAGCGCAGTACCGGATACCCGCATCAACCCGCTGATGCCGGTGAAAAAATCGATGACGACCGGAAGCGAGAGTTTAGCCAACGGCTCAATATCTTCTTTGAGCTCCATGCCGGCTTTCATCATAGTCAGGGCGGAATTAAAATTTTCCAGGTTACTCAGGGTGTTTCTTATAAGCGGCCTGACCTGGGCCATGTCGAGGTTTTCGCTGATTTCGGCAATAGTCTCGATGGCCATAGGATAGGCCTGCTTGGCAATCGGCTCAATTTCATCTTTGAGTTCCATGCCGGCTTTCATCATGTTCAGAGCGGTATTGAAATTTTCCAGGTTGCTCAGCGTGTTTCTGATGAGAGGCTTGATCTGTGCCATATCGAGATTCTCACTGACTTCGGCAATGGTCTCAACGGCCATGGGGTAAGCTTGCTTGGCAATCGGCTCAAATTCTTCCTTGAGTTCCATGGTGCCTTTGACCGTGCTCAGCAGAGAGTTGAGCATATCTACATTCATTAAGAGGCTTCTGATGAGATGGGCGAGATCCTCTTTGGTGTGACCATCTTCCACTTCGGCAAGACACTCTTCAAAGAGCGTACCGGAAGGCCTGGCGGGCTTCAGCTCTTGTCGTAATTCCTCCAGTACTTCTGACTTTAAAGTACGTACTTCATTGGAGAGATCGTCCAGTTTCTGTAAGATTAAGGTTTCGTCCATCTTTTCGGTCTCTTTTAATTAATAGTTTTTTAGTATTGACTTCATTTTTACCTGAGAAATATAAGATCTAAGGGATTGCTCTGAATGAGCATTCATATCACAATGCGGCAAAAAAAGCCAAGGTTAAATACCACAGTGTCATACAACTTTATAGTACGATAAGCAGCTTTAGTTAAATAATCACTGATAATCTTGTAAAAAAGTTGCCATGATGTCAGATGGCTGTATAAAAAGATCTATATCCAAGGAGCAATGTTGCGGCAGGCCGGACAAATCACTGCAACGTGGCAAGTCGGGCTCTTTATGACGCTATTATCATTCACAATGATCATTTTATCAAAAAACTGAAGAAAGTTCAGAAAAAGGGAACGTCTTTTCCATCACCATTCGATCCCGATTTTGTTGACGTCTTGATTGTAAAGATATTATAACGTGATTGTTTGCTAAAAAGCCAATGATCAATCCGAGATTTATTTTTGGAGTATGCCGGATTGAGACTTACAACACAGAAATCTTTATCCAGAAGGAGAAAATATATGTGGAAAGGCATTGAGGCAGCTCCGGCTGATTCTATTCTCGGTTTGACCGAGGCGTTTAAAAAAGAGGTCAATCCCCGCAAGGTTAATCTGGGTGTGGGCGTGTATAAAGATGATGATGGTAACACTCCTATTCTTGAATGTGTAAAGAAGGCCGAGAAATTATTGCTGGAGCGGGAGACTTCCAAAAGCTACCTGCCCATCTCAGGAGACCCTGTATATGCTGAATGTGTGCAGAAACTGCTCTTCGCCGATTCCAGTGAAGTAATCAGCTCCGTCAGGGCGGCAACCGTGCACGCTCCGGGAGGAACCGGTGCGCTTCGGGTCGGCGGCCAGCTGCTGAAGCGGTTTCGGCCCGGCGCCGCCGTCTGGGTCAGCACTCCCACCTGGGCCAACCATATCGGCATATTCTCGGATTTGGATTTTGAAATCCGCAAATATCCTTATTATAACAGCGAAACCAAAGGACTCGATTTTGATGAGTTGCTGCAGTGCCTGCAGCGTGTTCCCGAGGGTGATATCGTGCTTCTTCATGCCTGTTGTCATAACCCCAGCGGTGTCGACCTCAATGAAGAGCAATGGCGACAGGTCGCCGCTGTTGCGGAAGAAAAGAGGTGGATACCTTTTCTCGATTTTGCTTACCAGGGTTTCGGAGAAGGCCTGAAAGAGGATCGTTTTGCGGTTGAACTGATGGCCGGGACCGGCATGGATTTTCTGGTAGCCAGCTCCTTTTCCAAGAATTTCGGGCTCTACAACGAAAGAACCGGAGCGCTGACCATCGTCAGTCCATCGGCCGAGGAGACAGCCGTAGCCATGAGCCACCTTAAAGCAACGGTGAGGGTTATTTACTCCAACCCGCCTGCGCACGGCGGGCTTACCGTGGCAACCATTCTTAGTGACAAAGAACTGCACAGCCTGTGGTTGCGCGAACTTGCTGCTATGCGCACACGCATTATCGATATGCGCAAGGCCCTGGTGGATGGGTTGGCTCAACGGGGGATCGATACCGATTTTTCCTATATCAAGAATCAGCGGGGCATGTTTTCCTTCAGCGGGCTCGATGACGCGACCGTTTCCTGGCTTAAAGAGAAAAAGGGGATTTATGTGGTGGGAGGCGGCAGAATTAATCTTGCGGGGTTGACCTCAAAAAACATCGACTATGTGTGTGATGCAATAGCTGAAGCCTTAATCAGATAGTTGCCGGATAAATTGTGAAACAAGCGTGATCT
This sequence comes from Desulfopila inferna, assembly GCF_016919005.1. NCBI lineage: Bacteria > Pseudomonadati > Thermodesulfobacteriota > Desulfobulbia > Desulfobulbales > Desulfocapsaceae > Desulfopila > Desulfopila inferna. The sequence continues at coordinate 776,019 of NZ_JAFFQE010000001.1, read as the reverse complement.
TTCCCAGACAGGGAAGATAAATTTCCGCCTACAGCAGGGGTATATGAAAATTATCGCCGCGCCGAACAGCTTCAAGGGATGCCTTGATGGATATCAAGCCGCGGAGGCAATACGGCGGGGTATACACCGCTTCTCTCCGCTTATAGATGTTGAATGCCTGCCCGTCACCGATGGAGGAGACGGGCTGGTCGACATATTGAGCAGATCCTTGGATGGTGAAATTCTCACAGCTGCCGTGGCTGGCCCGCTAAGGCACTCCATCACTGCTCCTTACGGATACATCCGCAAATCCCATACCGGTATTGTTGAAATGGCCAAGGCCAGCGGACTTGCCCTTGTCCCCCCAAACAGGAGAAATCCGGCAAAGACAACAACCTTGGGAACAGGACAGCTTATACGCCAATGCCTTGATTTACATGCAGAACGGATAATTCTGGGTCTGGGTGGCAGCGCCACCTGCGATGGAGGAATTGGAGCAGCCGCGGCGCTGGGCTATAGATTTCTGGATGGCAGGGGAGATGCGCTCGAACCGATTGGCGAAAGCCTCATCCATATACAGACCATCGATGTTGAACAGGTTGATGCCCGAATATTTGATGTCGCTATAGAGGCACTGTGTGATGTTGGAAATCCTCTGACAGGATCGAATGGGGCATCATATGTTTATTCCCCGCAGAAGGGCGCGGATGCGGAGCAGGTGCGGATTCTGGATCAGGGTCTGAGCAATCTTGCTGAAGTAATCAGAAAAGATCTGGGGCTTGACGTTGAGATGCTCCCCGGAGCCGGAGCCGCCGGCGGCCTGGGAGCTGCAGTCCATGCCTTTTTTCATGGCGAGCTCAAAAAAGGTATAGAACTGGTTATAGAAATACTTGGCCTGCGGGAAAAGCTCAAAGGTGCGGATCTGGTGATCACAGGGGAGGGCAGGATTGACTTTCAGACCCAGTTTGACAAAGCTCCGGCGGGTGTTGCCGCGGCGGCTCGTGAGGCTGGTGTTCCCTGTGTGGCCATATGCGGGGCAATCGGAAAAAATATAGAGGATCTCTATGATCTGGGCATAGATGCCGTTTTCTCTTTGTGCCGTGAACCTGTGAGTCTTGAAAAAGCTATTGCCGATGGAGAACACCTTCTCGAAGAAGCAGCGGAACAGGTCGTTCGTTTGTTCCTGGCGACACGCAAGAAGTGAGAATAGGGTTCGGTTTCCACGTACGCTTTCCTCCGTATGTAAAAACCGTCACCTGAAGAAGATCCTGTTATTTGAGAGGAAGGAGTGGATTTCATGCATATTACTTTTTTAGGCGCAGTGAGAGAAGTTACCGGTTCCATGCATATGATCACGACGCAGAATGATCATATCCTGCTCGATTGCGGAATGTTCCAGGGGCGCAGGAAGGAAGCAGCTGAAAAAAACAAAGTGATGCCTTTCGACCCATCGATTATCACAAACATAGTTCTGTCCCACGCACATATTGATCATTCCGGAAGATTGCCGCTGCTGACTCGCAAGGACTTCCAGGGAAGAATATTCTGTACGCGGGCAACACACGATACCTGCCGCTACCTTCTGCCGGATTCCGCCAAGATACAGGAATCGGATGCCAAATATCTTAACTATAAAATTGTCAAACGCGCCTTAGCCGAAATGCAGGGCCGGGATGGAAAGATCCAGGGCAGGGATGCCAGGGAAATTAAAGGGCTGCTCAAAGAAAATAATTCCCACAGGATTAATGACAGTGCTATTTCGGATTTTATCCGTAAATATGGTCTCGAGCATATAGAACCGATCTATTCAATGCAGGATGCAGACATCGCTCTTTCCATGTTTGAGGGACTGCCTTATAAGGAAGAAGTGACCATCGGCAAAGGAATCACCTGCAAGCTCTATGAGGCCGGTCATATCCTTGGTTCGGCCGTGAGTATCATCAAGGTAAAAAGTGAAGGCACCACCAGGACAATTTGCTATACCGGCGATATCGGCAGGTTCGATAAACCGATTTTACGCAACCCCACTTTGGAGTTCGAGGAGGAAGACAGGGACATAGATCTCCTGGTAATGGAGAGCACCTACGGCGACAGGGATCACGAATCGATAAACGATCTGAAACCACGATTACGCGATGTTCTCAATAGGACCATTAGCGGAGGCGGCTCTGTAATAATTCCCTCTTTTGCCTTCGGCAGAACACAGGAATTGCTCTATTATATACATGAATTATATAATGAAGGCAGCGTACCCAAGGTTCCGGTCTGGGTCGACAGCCCGCTTGCCACCAATATCACCAAGGTGTTTGGAGAACATCCCGAGATGTATGACCGGGAAACGCATCACACTTTCCTGCAGAACGGCTTGAATCCCTTTCACTTCAAGGAGGTCAACTTCACAACCTCGGTTGAGGATTCGATTGCCATAACCAGGGATACCAGGTCGCACATCGTCATCTCCGCTTCGGGAATGTGTGAGGCTGGAAGAATACTCCATCATCTGCGCTACAAAATACATAATCCCAAAAATACCATTCTTATAGTTGGGTATATGGCGCAGAATACCCTGGGGAGAAGGATCGAGGAGGAAGGCGGGCGTTTTGAAGAGGGAGGCCGAAAAGGGGATCCTCCTATGATGCGGTTTTACGGCAAGGATTATCCTTTGCTGGCTCGGGTTGAGAAAATCGGCGGTTTCAGTGCCCATGCGGACCGCCATGAAATGCTGCGTTTTCTGAAAAGCTCAAACCTCAATATTAAAAAGATTGCCCTTGTCCATGGTGAGGAAGATCAAGCCCTCTCTTTCCAGGATTTCCTGGGAAAAGAGGGGTATTCCGTGGTTGTGCCGAAGTTCGGTGAGGTATATGATATCTGATGGACTCGTAAAAGCTCGAAGTCGGCGTTTATGCCCGTAAGGGTTATCGCAGAGTTCATCCCGGCAATGCCGATGACTTTTTACGGGATTATCTTATCTGAAATTGACTATTTCCCGGGGGTTAGGAATGATTGAATTTATGAAAAAGCTGGCCTGGGATGCCGGTGAGATCTGCTTGAAGGAGTCGGCACAGCTTTCCGCGGACGATCTTGATTTTAAAGGCCTAAGGGATCTTGTCACCGTAGTCGATGCCAAGGTCGAAGACTTTGTCATCGCAGCCATACAGGAAAAATTTCCAGATCATGATATAATAGGCGAGGAAACGGGAATCACCGATCATGGCAGCGATCATCGCTGGATTATTGATCCGATCGACGGCACTACTTCCTATTTTCACGGTCAGCCTTTCTATTCCGTGAGCATCGCTTTTCAGCACAAGAAGATTACCCAGGCGGGTGTCGTCTACGCTCCTGCCTTAGGGCAGCTCTTTACTGCTGTGCGTGGGGAAGGCGCCTGGCTCAATGGTGCCACCCGGCTGAGCGTATCGCCGGCAACCGAGATGATCAATGCGGTTCTGGCCACCGGCTTCGCCTGCCTTCGGGCAGGCAGGGAACCGAACAATATTCACTATCTGACCAAAGTTCTTCCTCACATCCGCGATATCCGGCGGTGTGGTTCCGCAGCCATCGATCTTGCCTATGTAGCCGCAGGCAAGCTCGAGGGTTTCTGGGAGATGGATCTCAACATATATGATATTGCCGCGGGCGTCCTTCTTGTCGAGGAAGCCGGAGGGATCGTTACCGACATGTCGGGAGGAAACGAGTATCCCGTCCGGGGAATTGTCGCCGCTAATAAAAAGATTGCCTGCGATCTGCTTGATTTGCTTGAACGGCCAAAACTGCAGCAGTAAGCGAGGCTACTGCAGTCTCCGGTTCAAACCAGGAAGAATATTATCCTTTCCCTTTCTTTAACTGGTCTTTTTTGAGATTTTCCCACCACTGCAGGCGCTTGGCGATATCTTTTTCAAAACCGAATCGGGAGGGTCTATAGTAAACCTTTTCCTGCATATCATCTGGAAAATATTTCTGATATCCATAACTGTCTTTGCAGTCGTGAGAGTATTTATAGCCTTTGCCGTAGCCCATATCCTTCATAAGAGAGGTAGGGGCGTTGCAGATATGCAGGGGGACTTTGAGATAACCGGTTTCGAGGGCATCCTGCCGGGCAGCTAAGTAGGCGGTTTCGCAGGCGTTGCTTTTCGGTGCTGTCGCCAGATATACCACCAGTTGGGTCATTGCCGTATTGGCCTCGGGCATTCCCAGGAAATGGACGGCCTCCTTGACCGCCATAGCCTGGATGAGTGCGTTGGGGTCGGCCAATCCCACGTCTTCACTGGCAATGCGGACCAGCCGTCTGACAAGATAGAGCGGGTCCTCGCCGGATTCGAGCATTCGTGCCATCCAGTACAGTGCCGCCTGGGGGTCGCTGCCCCGGATTGATTTCTGCAGTGCGGAAATGAGATTGTAGTGCTCCTCACCGCCCTTGTCGTAGAAAAGTGATCGGGTCGAAAGGGCCTCCAGGGCAAAATCCAGAGATATGGGAATGTTTCTGTCGGCTCTGCGGCATATCATCTCCAATGTATTGAGTGCGCGCCTGGCATCCCCACCGCAGCGCTCGGAAATGGCAGTAAAAACTTCAGGATCGATGGAGATGTCATAGGGAAGAAGGGTGGCGGCATGTTTTAAAATGGGTAAAATTTCTTTATCCGTGAGCGGCTCGAGGACGAAAACATGACAACGCGACAGCAGCGCCGGAATAACTTCAAAGGAAGGGTTCTCGGTGGTGGCCCCGAAAAGCACGATGGCACCTGACTCAACGTAGGGGAGAAAGGCATCCTGCTGGGATTTGTTGAATCTGTGAATTTCGTCGACAAACACCAACGTCTTCCGGTTCTCTGCGCGCAGGAGATAATCCGCTCTTTCCATAATCTCCTTTACCTTGGCTATTTTTGACAAGACCGCACTGAAAGAGCAGAAGTTGAGCGCGGTATTTTTCTTGATCAGGCGGGCGATCGTTGTTTTACCGGTGCCCGGCGGGCCCCAGAGGATGAAAGAGTTGAAGTCGTCATTGTCTATCATGCTTCTCAAAACAGAACCCCGGCCGAGGAGTTTGTCCTGACCGAAGAGTTTATCAAGTGTATCGGGACGAGCCTTTTCTGCCAGAGGAATATTGACCGGCGTCTGTAAAGGGTCTATTATGTTCATCTGGTTTGACATTGGATGGGCCTCATATTAAATATATTTTGTAACTATTCAGCAAAGATCTAAAAAACGAGCAGTTTAGCCTGAACTGTAACTGTTCAACAGCCCTCCAGGTAAGCGTAGACTCCAGATGTGCGCAAGCAGCCTGGAAAACTATAGTTTACCTATGGGCTGCCGGAGTCTGCGCTTACCTCTGAATGGTTACCATATTTTTTGGTTTGCCTGGGACATTGTATACATTAATGAGTCTGCTCACCAGTTGGAAGGAATGAAATTTTTAGGTTCAGGGCTGAAATGGATATACTGGGTTGGGAACAATTTCAGCTCAGACCCAGAGAAATCTTAACTTATGGTTCAAATTGAAGCAGGAAATTTTTAAAAAATGCCCGATGTGCGGTTTCGTTTGGTGCGACAGAGAAACATTTATCCATGATATCTCACTGGAAATGAATGGTTATCAGGTAAATTTTGAGAAGCTTGAACTGGGGCTATTCTATTTTACCCACAAGGTTGAGGGATGCTACTCCACCTTGGTTGTCAATGCCAGAGAGTTCTACGATCTCAATCCCGCCAGCTGTTATCCGCAAAGGAAAACCCTGACAGAAGAATGTCCAACCCATTGTCTCTATCAGGAGAACCTGGAAAAGTGCGGTGCCCAGTGCGAGTGCGCCTATGTCAGGGACCTGATCCAGATATTGCAGAAAATGAAACGTGGTGAAAAAGAAGGGCAGTTAAACTGACCCAGCTCAACTGGACTCTTTACAGTACCCCCTTGAGGAGTATAAGAACCTTTAGACATATTATTTTCCTGCAAAAAAAACAAGAAACAATCTGTAAGGTACTCATATGGAGCCATTTGAGTTGCGAGTCTTCTAAGAGCTTCGTGGCAACTTTTTACAAGATTATCAAAGGTGCAATAAATGTATAGAAATTTCAGTGTAGTTCCCAAGGTGATGTTCGGCAGGGGATGTTTTGGCCAATTGGATGAGATACTTCAACCGCGACGGATTAGTGCAAACTCCTATATGGTTTTCATCCTTGATGATGTTTTTCAGGGTAAAACCCTGGAAGGCAGAATTCCTTTGCGAGACAAGGATTTTCTCCTGCACGTGAATGTCACCGATGAGCCGAAAACAGAGTATATAGATAAGCTGGTGAAGCGCATCAACGATTATGCTCCGGTGCTGCCGGACGGGGTTATCGGCATCGGCGGCGGCAGTACCATGGACATAGCCAAAGCCGTTTCCCTGATGCTCACCAATCCCGGCTCGGCTGCTGATTACCAGGGCTGGGATCTCATTCAAAACCCGGCCGTCTATCATGTCGGCATCCCGACTCTCTCCGGAACCGGTGCCGAGGTATCGCGAACAACCGTACTGACCGGTCCTGAAAAGAAACTGGGAATCAATTCCGACTATACCCTGTTTGATCAGATGGTGCTTGATCCGGAACTCATTGCCGATGTCCCCAGGGAACAGTGGTTTTATACCGGGATGGACTGCTATATCCACGATGTCGAATCGCTGCATGGAACTTTTCTCAATGAGTTCAGCAGGTCGTACGGAGAGAAATCCATAGAACTTTGTCGGCAGGTCTTTCTGGAAGATCGTGAGGATAAAGACGACAAGTTGATGATGGCTTCTCTTTTCGGAGGCATGTCAATAGCCTATTCCCAGGTCGGGGCCTGTCATGCCTTGTCCTATGGCCTCTCCTTTGTGCTGGGAACGCATCATGGCATAGGCTGCTGCATTACCTTTGACTATCTCGATGAGGTATATCCTCAGGGAGTCAGAGAATTTCGCGAGATGATGACCAGACACCGGATTGACCTGCCGAGAAACCTCACCAAAGGACTTGACGATGAGGCTTTTGATACCATGGTAAAGGTGGCGCTCGGCCTTACTCCGCTCTGGGAAAATTGTTTCGGCCCTGACTGGCGCAACACCATGACCCATGAGAGAGCACTTGAACTGTTCAAAAAGATGTAGTTTAGACACGTAGTGTGACTGTAAGGGTCTGCTTGGGGGGGGATTATGTCTCAGGCAGGCCCTTGTTTTTGGATGACATTGCGATAAGTACCCGTATGGATATAACCGACTTCACGAAAGCCCGAAAGACTAAGGCCTAGTCATCTTTAGTAGTACATGTGGTGCGGCAGAGAATGAATATACACGTACAATCCTTTCAAAGTGCACTATTGCGCTGGTTTCGCAACAATGGCCGCAAGCTGCCCTGGCGCAAAAATTACGATCCTTACCAGGTGTGGTTATCGGAAATTATGTTGCAGCAGACGCAGATGGAGAGAGGTGTTGTCTATTTCGAGCGCTGGCTGAAGCGGTTTCCCGATGTCGTCTCTGTCGCCAGTGCCACCTCCTATGAGATCCTCAAATATTGGGAGGGTCTTGGGTATTACGCCAGAGCGCGCAATCTTCATAAGGCTGCCAAGCTTATGGTCTTGCACTATAACGGCAGCATCCCGCATGAATATCGGGAGCTTTTGAATCTTCCGGGAATCGGGCCTTATACCGCCTCTGCCATTGCCAGTATTGCCTTTAATCAGGATGTGGTTGTGGTCGATGCCAATGTCGAACGGGTTTTCGCCCGGATTTTCGATATAGACAGCCCCCTGAAAAGCAGAGGTGTTCATGAGCAGATAACAGCTCTGGCCCGTGATCTGCTGCCGCCGGGGGATGCTCGGAACTTCAATCAGGCTGTCATGGAATTGGGCGGCATAGTCTGTACTCCAAAAAATCCGGACTGCGGCAATTGTCCCGTTGCTGGACAGTGCCATGCCTATCTCGGTGATTTTGTCGAAGACCGGCCGCTTAAAAAGAAGCCCCAAAAGCTTATCCGCATAGAGATGGCGACGGCATTGCTGGTCAAGAATGGGCATATTTTCATCCAGCAGAGACTTGATGATGATATCTGGGGCGGACTCTGGGAGTTTCCCGGCGGCAGATTGAAAGATGGAGAACTTCCCGAAGAAGCCGTGCTCAGGGAATATGAGGAAGAGACCTCCTTTAAGGTGGAGATCTGCAGAAAGATAACGGAGATTACCCATTATTATACGAAATATAAAGTCATTCTGCACTGTTATCTCTGTCGTCTCCCTGGGGAATCGCTGTTGCCCAATTTGCAGGCTGCGCAAAAATATCATTGGGTTACCAGTGATCATCTGGGAAACTATGGATTTCCCGCCGGGCATAGGAAGTTTATAGAATATATGCGTATCGTTTCACCTGATCTGCTGGCAAGAGAGTGCTGAGAGTTGATGGCCAATTCCGACGACAGGACTGGGTAAAAGGTGGTCCAGAGCTGATGGCGTTGTAAGAAGTCCGGCCCCTCCCCCCCGCCTTGTATCTCCTTTTGCCATCGGTAAACTTCGCGACACTCTTTTTCAAGAGGGTAATAAAGTTGCCAATGTTGAATATATTTTCAGAGATCCTCATCATAGTACTGCCTGTTTTTATTGTGGTGGTTCTCGGCTATGGGGTTAAGCGCTCTTCTCTGGTAGACGACGGCTTTCTTTTTCAGCTCAACAGGCTGGTGTACTATCTGGCACTGCCGCTGCTACTCTTTTTCAAAATTGCATCGGCGGATTTCAGCACCAGTTTCAACGGCAGACTGGTATTGGGGCTGGCGCTGGTGGTCTTTGTCGGTTTTTTTCTCTCTTATCTCTTTGCAGTATACAGGAATTATCCGGCCGAAACGCGCGGTACCTTTTGCCAGTGTTCTTTCCGCGGTAATTTTGCCTATGTAGGGCTTGCTATCGTTTTTAATGCATACGGGGAAGAAGGTCTGGCAACGGCCGGCATTGTTCTGGGCTTCATCGTGCCCCTGCTGAATTTCTTTTCCATAATAGCCCTTCTCCTGCCCCACCAGGAAAGTCGGATCAAGCCGCTATTCTTTCTTAAGCAGATTTTCCTGAATCCGTTGATCTTGGCCTCTTTTCTGGGGATTGCCTGGAGTTTTCTCGAGATTCCCATTCCCAGAGTTATCGGCAGTGCCCTGCATATCGTCACTGGCATGGCCTTGCCGCTGGCGCTTATTTCCATCGGGGCGTCTTTTTCGGTGAAGAAGCTGCGGGGAGACCTCAGCGTCGCTTTTGTGGCCACTGCCTTCAAGCTGGTGCTGATGCCCTTGGCTGCGGCATTTCTCCTCCATGCCTTAGGAGTACATGGTCGGGATCTGGTGATGGGAGTGATTTTTGCCGGGACACCGACGGCGACGGCAGCCTATATTTTTTCACAGCAAATGCGGGGAGACGCCGAACTGGCGGGGTCTTTAATAATGCTGACGACATTACTTTCGGCGGTGACCTATACAGCTGCCCTGCTGATCCTGAAAAGTGTGGGAGTATAAAAAGAAGGCGGCGTAAAAGCCAGATCTCCAGAATTTCGTTTTTTTTATCGGAGAATTGAACCTTCGTGTGACTTTCCACGACTTTATCAAAAGAAGCGCACGCCGCGACGGGCAAATTTTATGCCCCGGCATCATAATGGAGCAGGACCGGGCAATGATCAGAACCCATGATGTCAGGAAGTATCACCGCATTCTTGACGCGTTTTCTACTCTCTTGGTCAACGCAGAAATAATCGATCCGCCAGCCGATATTTCTTGCCCTGGCATTAAAGCGATAGCTCCACCATGTGTAATTTCCACCATCCTGATTGAAGAGCCGGAAGGTGTCGATAAATCCTGAAGCTGTAAACCTATCCATCCAGGTCCGTTCTTCAGGCGTGAAACCGGCGTTTTGGACGTTTGCCTTAGGGTTTTTGATATCAATTTCCTTGTGGGCGACGTTATAATCACCACAGACGACGACTCCTTTTTTTTCGGCCAGCCGTTCGAGGAAATCATGAAGAGCGGAGTTGAAGGCAAGCTTATAGTCCAGTCTTTTTAAACCGGGACCGCTGTTGGGAAAATAGATGTTGACGAAGAAGAATTGCTGATACTCAAGAGTGAGCACCCTGCCTTCGCAGTCGAATTCCTCTATGCCGATTCCTTCGATAACATTAACCGCCTTGTCTTTTGCATAGACGGCAACCCCCGAATAGCCTTTGCGGTGTGCGCTGTGCCAGTAGGAATGGAAACCCGGAATATTGACAAGATCCTCCGAGAGCTGGTGCGGCTGCGCCTTGGTCTCCTGGATGGCGAATATATCGGGAGAAAGCTCATTGACTATATTGATGAATCCTTTTTTCTCGGCGGCTCGGATACCATTGACGTTCCAGGAAATGAATCGCTGTATGCCGTTGGACTTCTCCGGTCCGAGTATCACTTTCCGTGGAATAACTCCATGCCGCGGGCACTCCTGTGCCAAAGGGCAGATGTCGCAATGCGGCCTCATGGGACGACAGATAGACTGGCCGAAAGCAACCAGCAGCGAGTTGACGGTCATCCAGTACTCGCTGGGGAGCTTTTGCCGTAAACAATTTTCGGTCTGTTCCGGAGTTGAAGTTTCGACATAGCGCCAGATATTCATGATCCGGTGAACATGGGTGTCAACGCAGATGGCCGGTTTTTGAAAGGCGGCACAGACAACCAGATTGGCGGTTTTCCTGCCGACCCCCGGAAGAGTGAGAAGCTCATCAATGGTATCGGGCACCCGATTTCCAAACTTTTCCAGCGCCTCGGGAAGCTTTTTGAGAAATTTTGCTTTATTTTTGTAGAAACCGACGGGATAAATCAGTTTTTCGATTTCCTCTTCGCCAAGCAGTGCCAGTTCGGAAATTGACGAAGCCTTTTTAAAGAGTCTGGCCGCGGCCTGGGTAGTTGTTTCATCCTTTGTGCGCGCCGAGAGAATGGTAGCCGTCAGGACCTTGTAGGGATCTCTGCTTTGTACCGCAATGAGATCTACAATCGGGACTTTTTTCTCGGCTACCGCTTCACCGACGGCACCAAGGAATTTGTTGATATTGATGGTCATGGTAATCCGCGGGAATTTTTTCCTATCGGCGACGCCACTTATAATGTGATGCTGTCTTCTTCAAAATGTAAGGTTCTGAAGTAATCTTCCTCTGTTTCCGCGCGGCGAATCAGGTCCACTGCTCCGTTTTCGCGGAGAAGCAGTTCCTTGGGCCGCAATTTGCCGTTGTAGTTGAAACCCATGGCATGCCCGTGCGCCCCGGTATCCTGAATGATGAGAAGGTCGCCGTCTTTGATCGGCGGCAATTCTCTCTGGATGGCGAATTTGTCGTTATTCTCACAGAGAGAGCCGACTACGTCAACAACTTCCGACTGCGACGCTTCATTTTTTCCTAGAACATCGATATGATGGTAGGCCCCGTACATGGCTGGACGCATAAGCGCCGTCATGCAGCCGTCGACGCCGATATACGTTCTATAGGTCGATTTTCTGTTTATGGCCTTGACCACCAGAACTCCATGGGGGCCGGTCATAAACCTGCCGCTTTCCATGTAGAGGGCGGGCATATAGCCAAATTTCTCTTTAAAGCGACGGAATTGGGAGGTGATAGCCGAGGCCATAGCTTCCAGGTTGAAGGGAGCTTCCTCCGGTCTGTAGGGTATGCCCAGCCCGCCTCCGATATTAATAAATTCAAAGCGGATATCCAGCTCTTTCTCGATTTCCTCGACCAAATCCAGGAGCATTTGCGAAGTTTGGACCATATAGGTATGGTTTAATTCATTGGAGGCGAGCATTGAGTGAATGCCGAACCGCTTGACTCCTCGCTGTTTAGCCAGGCGATAGGCGGCAAGTATCTGTTCCTGGCTTACCCCGTATTTGGCCTCAAGCGGATCGCCGATGATGTCGTTGCCTTTGCGCAGGTTTCCGGGATTGTATCGGAAAGAGATGAGTTCGGGAAGGTTGGGGACCTTGTCAAGAAGGGAGATATCATCGAGATTGAGAATACAGCCCCCGTCTTTCTCGGCAAGAAGGAATTCCCGCTTGCTGGTATTGTTGGAAGTGAACATGATATCCTCGCCCGTAGCTCCGATATTTCGGCTGAGCAGAAGCTCCGTTACCGAACTGCAGTCAAAACCGAAACCTTCGTCCTGCATGATTCTGAGGATGCTGGGGTTGGGAAGCGCCTTGACGGCATAATACTCCCGGAAAGAATCGATGCCCGCAAATGCCTCCTTGAGCTGCCGGCATGTCCGGCGAATTCCCGCTTCATCGTAAATATGAAAAGGAGTCCCAAAATGAGCGGTAATCCTGGTGAGTTCAGGATAGAGAGCGGATTTGAATGATTCTGAAATAGGCATGTGTAATCCTGATGTTATAGATTATCGAATAGATATTCTGGCTGTTTCTTTGTAGGTCTGCAGTACGGTCGATGTATTTGTGGAAAGAACTCCCTCAATGGTGATGATCTTGTCGCGCAGGACATTCCCGAGTTCTCTGGTATCGGCAACACGCAATTTAACAAGATAGGAATCTTTTCCTGCTATATAATGGACTTCCTGGATCTCTTCAATTGCGGCAAGTGCTTGACCAATGGCGCCGTCGCCATCAAAGCCTCCATCATATTCCACATTGATAAAAGCCACCTGGTTTCTTAAAAACCTCTCAGGGTTGAGACGCACTTCATACCCGTCTATTATACCCTGAAGTTCCATCTTGCGGATGCGCTCAAGAACGGCAGAGGGTGCCAGGCCAACAAGTCTTGATACCTCGGTATTTGGTATTCTCGCTTTTTCCTGAAGAATTTTCAGGATCCTAAGGCTTTTCTTGTCCAGCATATTATTTTCTCCTTTCGTGAAAATATATTCAGAATAATGACGAATGTCCAGTTAAAAATTCATCAAAAAATCTCAAGTGCAGACAAAAATACAGCAAAACGTGCGTAATAGAGAATAGTGTAGGAACGTGTGAAGAATATTGACGAGCAGATATTTGATGAATTTTGTAGGTAATGGCAGTAATACTATGTTCTATTAAAAAAATGCAACAAGTTGAAAAAGGGCAAGAAGGCAAGGAAAAGCCAAGTATTCCTCAGAAATCTTTGGTCATGCTGCAGCTGCCTATCCGGTCTTGTAGATACTGTTCGACGATCGGGATTACTTTGCTGAGCAAAGAGCCTAAAGCTTGATTGCAGCATCGGAATGAGAAATGCGATATTATTTTTTTATCAAAAAAATACCTTTCATTCAGCGCGTAGAATACCGATAAGAAAGGAGACGGAAATCTTTTAAGTAATGGAAAACTTTCAGTTTAAGTAAATGGTTAAGTTTGTTGATCCTTTTGTTCAGAGACCATTGGAAAGACAGAAAAAAAGATTAAATCCCGCTTGAGTTTTCGTCAACTATTTGTTATGTGAACAGGTTAGGAGATGAAGTGAACAAAGGTGCCTTTTGAGCTGTATTTTAAAAGCAAGGTAATATACGGCTGTGTTTTTGGTAGTCAGTTTCATTAGAATACCATACCCACCATACCTTCTTCAGAACCTTTTTCGGGTTTTTAATCTTGTTTCTGCAAGAGAAATTTCGAGAGGGGTTATCCGGTTGAGCCGGTTAGTACCTTAGGAATATTTGAATTTGGAAAAATTTTTAATGGGAATTTTGCCTTTTGAAGGGTTGAATCCAGTTAACCGGGGCAGACAATAGATGCTGTCAAAATTTTTGTGAACTGTTTTGTGAACTGGTTCGCATTTAGCTGTGCCGTAATGAAACAGCGGAAGATTTTTCGTGACAATTCAGCAGTATCCTGTATCTGATAGGCTATGCGCTGCTAACCCGATGGAATTTGATGATAAACAGTTGCAGACCGGTCATTGGCCGGCACAGCCGATTTGGGTTTTTATCTTTTGTTCTGAATAGTTGCGATTTTACTTAAGGAGTTACGATGGAATTGTCTTCGGGAGGTGTTTCAGGCCTTGTTTTTAAACAAGCTATTCGTGGTGATCTGGGCAAGTTATCCCTGGATGGACAGATGCTCAGCGTGTTAATGAGTTTTGACGGAGATAAGACACTGGGTCGAGTTGCTGATGATCTGGGTCTTGATCTCGCTGCTATCAGACCTATTACAGCACGGCTCATCAAATACAGATTGATTGAACGAATTGAAGCGGTGGTGGATGCTGTCGACCAGGAGTTCATGGCGTATCTGGTGTCACAGCTTTCGGTTGCCATCGGTCCTCTGGGAGGAATAGTCGTTGAAGATGGTCTGGAGGATCTGGGGTTTCTTAAAACCAATTTTCCCACACATCGTACCGCGGAACTGGTCAACCTGCTCTCCCGGGAAATCCAGAGGGAAGATAAACGAATACAATTTAAGCAGGTTATGCTAAAAAAAATCAAGGAAAAAGGATACTAAGCTTGCTGAGGGTAGCCGTGTCAAACTAATATGCGATTTCAATAAGCTGAGTTGAGTATCTCTGAATAAGGTGTAGTTAAAACACCACAATAATTTAGAAAAATATTTTATTTTTTGTGAACAAGGAGAAGGATAATGGTAGTTATATGCGAGGAATGTGGTCTTAAATATCAGATTGATCCTTCCAAAATTGTAGGAGATAAAGCCCGGTTTAAGTGCAAAGGATGTTCCTCCAGCATTATTGTTGATAAAACCGAGTATATGACGGAAGACGATGATATGACATCCCTGGAGGATGCCTTATTAATGAGCGAACTGGATAAAGATACTTCCAGGGAGAGTTCAAGAAAGACAGGAAACGCTGCCATGGAAGCTGATGGTGGTGCGCATGCTGCTTCCGTGGGAAGAGCCGAACCGGCGGCAGCGATGACCTCTGCTCCTGCTGAGAAGAAAAAACGCTCTGGATTCGGTCTCACTGCAAAAGTAATTTTGATGATGCTGCTGGTAAGCCTGATTCCCGGAGCTATTTATTTTGCACTATCCCTCAACCAGACAAGCACCAGGATCATTGCAGAAACCAATAAAACAGGCGAGCTTGTCTCGGGACTTCTGGCTTCAGAGGTTGATGAATGGATCGATAAGAACGTCAGGGTCCTCCAGGCTTTTGCCAATATTCCCGCTATAAAATCCATGAACGGATATGAACAGGAAATTCTGCTCAAGGCGCTGCAGGCCGAATATCCCTGGATGTATCTTGTTTTTACCACTGATGAGCAAGGGATGAATATAGCCCGTAACGATGGCAATCCACTTACAGATTATTCCAACAGGCAATATGTGAAAGACGTTGTCGGCGGAGCGGAATTAGCCTGGCAGAATGCGATAGGTAAAACTTCCAAAAAGCCGGCGCTTATTATAGGAGTGCCCATCAAGAATGGTGACACAATTGTAGGGGTTCTCGCCGCTGCAATGACGCGTGATACAATATCAGAACTTATTACTACATTTTCCCAGGGCCGAACCGGCAGTAGCTTCCTGGTTGACGAAACAGGGAAAGCCGTCGCTCATAGGAATAATGCTTTTGTAACTCAGCAGGAGAATATGAGCAGCCATCCTCTGGTCAAGGTCGCCGGCCGTAGTGGAGGTGCGGGACGTGTTGAATTTGTTGATGCTAACGGAAAGGACACCATAGGCTTTGCCGAGCGAACAAAATTAGGATGGACTTTAGCCATTCAACAGGAAAAGGAGGAGGCATTTGAGCCTCTTGAAAAAGCACGTATATTTGCCTTTTCGCTGCTCGCCGGCACAGTATTTGCCATCCTGATCATTTCCTATTTTGCCAGCAGGGCAATCGTAACGCCTATCAGGAAGCTTACCGATGCGGCAAACAGAATTAGCATCGGTGATCTCGATGTCGAAATATCTACTTCTTCCAAGGATGAGATTGGAGATCTTGCTGCTGCAATTATGCGAATGCAGGATAGTATTCGCCTCTCCATCTCCAGGCTGACCCGTAAAAGGAGATAGTCCCGGCTGGTTGTATCGGCAATAACAGGTTAGTGAAGAATATGTGTTTTAAGGGCCTGCCGCGGAGGTTACGGCGGGCCTTTTAAGCCATGATGGCATCGCGATAAGCGCACACTTCGAGAAAGCCCGATCGGGCCCGCGTTGCAGATTCCGGGACCTTCGAATACTACCTGTATTGTCGAAGAAGGCCTGGCAAAAAAATACATTGAACTTTTTATCTAGCCATCTGACATCGTGGCAATTTCCTGCGAGACTATCAGCCATGGCATATCAACAATAATCAACTGCAATAGCAGCGGAGTGAGGGATGTTAAGAAAGGTTCTTTTTGTTGATGATGATCAGATTATGCTGCTGGCCGTGGAAAAACGATTTGCCGCATATTCCGAGTATTTCTCTATGCTCATGGCAAATGATGGCTTCGAGGCTGTACAGAAGCTCAAAGAAACATCTATTTCCCTGATTGTTCTGGATTTAAAAATGCCGAGAATGGACGGCATGAGCCTGCTCTCCCATACCCGGGAAAAATATCCTGACATTCCTGTAATAATAGTTTCAGGCTATAGAACGGCAGAGATGTACAAACTCGCCAAGGCAAAAGGTGTCATTGCCTATATCAGCAAACCCTTCCAGGTTGATGACCTGGGGAAGATCATAATGAGTACCCTGCAGAAAGAAGCGAATGGCGGTATTATGCATAACGTCTCACCGACCGTTTTTTTGCAGCTTATGGAGATGGAGGCGAAGACCTGCACAATTCGCATCCTGGATAAAAAAACTGAAAAAGGCGGTATTCTGTATTTTAGTGAAGGAAACCTGCTGGATGCAAGGGTCGGCGACATTCTCGGCCTCGAAGCTGCCTACAGAGTATTCACCTGGGAAGAAGTCACATTATTTATTCAGAATGAATGTGCAGCCCGCAATAATACCATCAATAGTGAACTGCAGCCTATCATAATGAAGGCAGTGGGCATGAAAGATGAAGAAGAGGAACAAGAAGATCTGCTGACCTCAAGTGATCAAGGCGAAAGTTTTAAGTCTATAGCAGAGCAACCATCCTCTACAAGTGAAACCATTGCTTCGGAGTCAGAACAACCAGTCAGCTTCGCCGATGAGCTTGGCAGTCTGGATCTCCCTGAAGAGTTTTTCGATTCTGAAGAACTTGGGGAATCCATACCAGCGCCTTCCGGGCAGACCGAAATCAGTTCTCCTTCGGTTCCGATATTTCGTGCAGGGGCCAAACCT
This sequence comes from Desulfopila inferna, assembly GCF_016919005.1. Taxonomy (NCBI): domain Bacteria; kingdom Pseudomonadati; phylum Thermodesulfobacteriota; class Desulfobulbia; order Desulfobulbales; family Desulfocapsaceae; genus Desulfopila; species Desulfopila inferna. The sequence goes on along the minus strand of NZ_JAFFQE010000001.1, from coordinate 758,860 downwards.
TCTGTTTCCGAAAAACCGAATAATTCTCGACTGCGAGAAATCAGAGAAACGCTTTACCGGGAAGTTGGAGATAAAACCGGTTTGAAAGATATTTATCATGACGAGAGCATGGGAAATATTGTTGAGTTTTTAACTGAGCTTGGCTCAATGTTCAATTTCGGCAGACTCAGGGTAGGCTATATTGATAGCGGCGGTGAATTTAACAAAATTGTCCTTCCGGGAAAGCCTACCACAGTTCTCCAGTTAAGCCGGAAATGTCCCCAGGACAAAATAATCAATGTTTTGGTGCAGTATCAATAAATATTTCTGAAATACTGTGAATTAAGACATGATGCTGGAATGAAAGTTGTTGGTAATGCTTGCTGAGGATACGCGGAATCTGATCATGAGGTAAGAAATTCAGGGTCAGGTTGGCAATGATGGCCGGTGGTAATTTTCAGGTCTTCATCAGCTTGCAGTCTTAATAGCTCCGGTTTCACTACAAGGATAATTTCTGCCTGTCCTTTTCTGGTATCAGTGAAATTCTTTTCTTGTTTTTTAAGGGAGAATTTCTTAAAGGTACTTATCCGGCTTTACCGGATTTTAGACCAGGCAGGTTTGGAAAGTCAGCCGACTCGAGGGAAATGGACAAATTATTTGAAGATATTCTTAACATGGATGGTGTCCATGGACTTGTATTGTTGTCCGAAGCAGGCAAGGTGCTATTCGAATCTTTGGATAATAAGCGTTTCCTGCCGGAAAAAAGCACCCTTAGCTGGAAGATGATCATCGATTCTCTGGAAGAGTTTAATGAGATGGATCTTGTGTTTGCCGAGGGACGCTTTTATATGATAAAAACAGGGAGTGGATTTCTTCTTATCAGCATGAGCCTGAATGTCTCGACTGCCATGGTAAAACTTAATTGTGATATTCTTATTCCGGAGTTGAAAAAAGCCCTGACCGGAAGAGGGTTCAAAAGGTTTTTTAAGTTTTAGCAAAAGCGTTGGGCTTCCTTTGGTCAGCACCCGCCTTCTTTCCCTGCTCAATTGGTGCTTTACACCTGCCTTCAATTATTCTACAAGTTTTAAAACGCATTATCGCATTTTAACCCGAAAAGAATTGACATAGAGGGCTCTGCTGATGTTGTTGTGCCAACGCCCCGGGTGCGTAGAGAATGGATCAGGGCGTTGTTTCTTATACTGTTTGCCTTCGACGCCCTGATCATTAAAAAAGGTAGGCGATCTTAGTTGGGCAGGATTTCCTCGAATTTGGTTCCTGCATACACCGCTCTGACTCCCAATTCTTCTTCTATCCGCAGTAATTCGTTATATTTTGCAATCCTGTCTGAACGTGAAAGCGATCCCGTCTTGATCTGCCCGCAATTCGTAGCCACAGCAAGATGTGCTATGGTTGTATCTTCAGTTTCTCCGGAACGGTGGGAAATAACCGAACTATAGCCGTTCTTTGAGGCGAGGTCGACGGCGGAAAGAGTTTCACTGAGGGTACCTATTTGATTGACCTTGATTAGAATTGAGTTGGCAATGGACTTTTCTATACCTTGGCTCAATCTAGCAACATTGGTGACGAAAAGGTCATCTCCAACCAGCTGTATCTTATCGCCGAGTTCTGATGTCAATTGTTGCCAGCCATCCCAGTCATTTTCGTCGAGACCGTCTTCGATGGAAACAATGGGGTAGTTTTTCACCAGCCGTCCATAATACTCAATGAGGAAACTGGTATCGACTTCAGCATTCTCAAATGTATAAAGTCCATTCTCTTTGTTATAGAATGAACTTGCGGCCACATCAAGGGCTATGGAAATTTTCCCATCGTAGCCGGCTTTGGCAATAGACTTCATAATATATTTGAGGGCCTCTTCATTACTGTCAAGATTAGGTGCAAAGCCGCCCTCGTCGCCAACCGAAGTGCTCATGCCATTCTCTTTGAGCAGACCCTTGAGTGTATGGAAAATCTCACACGCTGCCTGGAGTGCTCGTGAAAATGAGGAAAAAGCATGAGGCATGATCATGAATTCCTGAATATCGACATTGTTGTCGGCATGCTCACCGCCATTGACGATATTCATCATTGGAACAGGGAGCAGGTTGGCGGCATTGCCGCCGAGATAAGAAAAAAACGATTGGCCTTTGTCGTTCGCGGCGGCTCTGGCGACTGCCAGTGAAATTCCCAGGATCGCATTAGCGCCGTATTTGTTTTTATTCGGCGTCCCATCCAGCTCGAGCATGATTTTATCGATATCCTTGTAATCACAGCTCTTGCCGATCAATTCCGGTTTAAGCTTGTCGTTCACATTGGCAACGGCCTTTCTGACCCCTTTACCCAGATATCGATCCCCTCCATCCCGCAGTTCCAGTGCCTCGTGTTCCCCTGTTGAGGCACCTGAAGGAACGATTGCCCTTGCCATAGCTCCGGATGAAAGGGTAACCTCAACCTCGACTGTTGGATTGCCTCTTGAGTCGATTACTTCACGCGCGTGAATGTCTTTAATCTTTGCCATATCTATCTCCATTTGATATTTGAAAGTATACAAGGTGGGAGTCGTTGCTCCCCGAAAAGATAAAAAACTGTTTCTGAAATGATTATACAGCTACTCTCAGGATTTCACACAACATTTTCTGGAAATAATTCTTGCCGGAACCTCAAATCCGCCGATCTGTTTTTTGGCCTATAAGGTGGGAAGCCGGTAATTCTTTTTTTGACCAAGCGTATCTGCAGTCCTGGATCAAGTCAGGAGTGACGACAACGGTGATTTGATATCTTTATAGTTTACAAAAGAGATATACTTATTACAAATGAAGGTCGTAGAAAGTGTCTGTAGCGGGGGCTCTTCCGTTCAGAAGATGCAGTGAATAGGAATGAGCTGAAGAGGAACGTGCTGATTTACTCCAAGCAGTGCCGAAAGCGCTGCTTGGGCCAGTTTGGGAAAGTCTACTACTGCTCTTTCCATACGCCGTGCAGGTTGCAATAGACTCTGGCTGTTATTAATCACCCTTAAGTTCAGAAAAATATGCTTTCGGTTGATCACTAGGCCTGAGAAAGAGAATCAATGTTGCAGAAATGATTTCAATCCATTCAATATAAGTGATCAGGCGTCATCGGATGATCTACGGAACCGACCGTGACGACTATGCCTTCTTCCGACCGGGTAACGACAGGGACATGCTTTTCTAAAGCCGCATCAACGGTGTTCTCTCTCAGGACTTTCATTTCCTCGCCGCAGCATACCGGGGCGCCATCCGCGCCGATGATTAATTTTTTATTACATGTGAACTTAATAGGTCATATTTTTACTGAAAAGTTCCTTAAAACATGATGGAACTGGAAACAAGTTCCAATATCATCAGGAGACGTGTGCAGAAAACATGACTTCCTTAAATGGAGAAAATATTGCCTTCTGGGGTTGTCTTGGAATATCGGTACTCCTTTTGGCAGGAATAACAGCGACAATGATTGTCCTTGCAATTTCCAGAAGATGCGGCAAGGATTACGAATCTGAAGATATCGGCTGCAACCTGATTCTTGAAGTCATCTGGTTGGCTGTCCCTGCGATTATTATTGCAATAATGATGGCAACACTGATTTTTTATATGGTGGACCCGTGAAAAGCTCGATCTATGTCTTTGTAGTGCCTGAAGACGGAGGTGAATAATGGCAGTGCTTAGTCGTGAGGGAGTTTTCCGGAAAGTCATACTGAGTGTTGAAATCTCTAAGGTCGTGCTTTGCCTGTTGGTCGCTTTCTCTTCGCTGTTCGGGTATATATTTGCATCTCAGGCAATCTCCCTTGAGGCATTGTCCGTTTTCTTTGCAGTGTTTCTCTTGGCATGCGGCGGTGCATCTCTGAACTCCTATCAGGAGCGTCATCATGATCGTCTGATGGCAAGAACGGAAAAACGCCCGCTTGTTCAGAGCCAGCTGTCCAATGGGCATGCTCTTTTGCAGTCATTTTTGCTCATTACCACAGGACTCATAAGTATTCTCCTGTTTTTCAACGTCAAGGTTTTCAGTGCAGCCCTGGCCGGTATTCTTATCTATAATGGAATATATACCAGAATGAAATCCTGGTCTCTTTATGCTATTATTCCAGGTGCGGTCTGCGGGGCTATTCCTCCATATATCGGCTGGCTGGCAGCAGGGGGAGTAGGTTTTTCCTTCCATGCGGCTTTGCCGATCCTTCTTCTGTTTTTCTGGCAGGTGCCTCATGTTTTCCTGATTGTCCTCAACCATAAATCTGACTACAGCGGTGGTATTTCACCCAATATTCTGAAGATGTTGTCGGAGGAAGCCTTAAGACGTATATCTTTGCCGTGGATAACGGCACTTGCAACAATAATGCTTACATTTACGATATTACCGTCTTCATTCAACGATGGCGCAAGAACTCTGATAGTTGTCAATGCTGTGCTGCTGCTGGGAATTTTTTATTATCCCATGCTCTGCGCAAAAAGCCCCAACTACAGATTATTGTTCATCTACCTGAACTTTTCTCTTCTTTTTACGATGATGATTATCTGTCTTGGCAGCATAGTATAAATAAACCGAAAAAGTCCCATTGGGAAAATAAATTAACTTTCGGCAAAGAGCTTAAAACCAGCAGTAGTCTGAACTGTGCAGATGTAGTGCTGCTGAATAGCTACTTAAACTTAAAGGAGCGCAACTATATGTTAAGTGAAAAAATGGATGTTGAATTGAATCGCCAGATCAATGCAGAAATGTTTTCTTCCTATCTCTATCTTTCCATGAGCGGGTGGTTGGAATCGAAAGGTCTTACTGGGTTTGCCATCTGGATGCGGGCACAGGCAAAAGAGGAAACCTTTCATGCCGAAAAAATTTACACCTACGTCCATGAACGAGGTGGAAGGGTAATTCTTGAGGCAATTGACAAACCTGAATCCGAATGGGACTCTCCTCTTCATATTTTCAGGGAAGCCTTGAAGCATGAGGAGATGATATCAGGAATGATAAATGATCTTGTAGACTTAGCCATCAAAGAGAAAGATCATGCCTCTAACAATTTCCTGCAATGGTTTATTGCCGAACAGGTGGAAGAGGAAGCCAATGTAGGTAACGTCGTTGACAGGCTTGCCTTGATAGGAGATGATTCCGCAGGTCTTTTTGCCCTGGATATGGAAATGGCGAAAAGAACATTCACAGAAGAAGAAGCATAATAGAAATAATCTTATCTGCCATCTCAGGTCAACAGAAAGAGCAATGGGACCATTATTCAGCTCACAGCCGTGAGCCGTTACCTCCATTTGCTCTTTCTTTTGTCTTTACCACCTGCAATGATTGGAAATGCTTTGCCGAAGCAATCAGGAATGTTTGGTCAGATATTCGGCGATTCCTTCTGCTGAAGGTGTGATAGCCTCTTCACCTTTCTGCCAGTTAGCCGGGCACACCTCACCATGTTGTTCGGTGAACTGAAGTGCATGCAACAGCCGCAGAGCTTCATTGACACTCCTTCCCAGCGGCAAATCGTTAATGACCTGATGGCGGATAATGCCCTCGCGATCAATGAGGAAAAGTCCTCTCAGAGCTACTCCTTCCTTAAGAAGAACGCCGTAGTTGAGTGAGATCGATTTGTCGAGGTCGGCTACCAATGGATATTGTATATTGCCGATACCTCCGTCCTTGACAGCGGTTTTTTTCCAGGCGAGATGAGAATAATGTGAGTCAACGGATATGCCTATCAATTGACAATTATGTTTTTCAAATTCCTCAAACGCTGTATTGAATGCCAGAATTTCAGAAGGGCAGACAAAGGTAAAATCGAGCGGATAGAAGAAGAGAATGACATACTTACCACGAAAATCCTTAAGTGAAAAATCTTCCTTAAAGCTATTATCAGCAAGTACTGCAGTAGCTGTGAATCCTGGTGCTTCCTTGGTTACCATCATCATGACCTCGAGTTCTTGTAGGTTGATATGGAATATTCTTGGTATCGCTTTAGCAATAATAATCATTGCCAAAATTCGATTATAATACCGCTAAGCAGCCTGTCAACGCTGCTGATCTTTTTTTGACCCAGCGGCATGGATAATTCAAGGTTCTGGCGGGTTCACAAGGAATTGGCTGCGGCCTTATCCCGCCGACATTTTGTTAAGAATTTAAACGAATCAGGATAACAGGAACATAGAAACATCAAAAGAGCAGTGTTTTTGGTAGGCTCCTAACGATACGGGTAGTAGGGTCAAAGGCCTGCCAAAAACCTGCAGGGAGAGATAAACTCTGCGATAAGCGTCCATCAACTTTCACTTACCTCAACTTGAGAATACAGGCGGATAATCTCTTTAGCCGGAATCAGAGCAGTTGCTGTCGCTGAGACGATATTACCCGCAACACCCGGTCCGTCCCCGGCGACATAGAGACCTTTGATTTTTGTCTCCAGCCTGTTGTCGGTTTCGACTTGAGTGGCAAAGAATTTGATTTCCGGGGCATAGAGTAAAGTTTCATCGTTAGAAACCCCGGGGACAATATGGTTTAATTGAGTGAGGCCATCCATCAGGTTGGTAAGAATACGTTCCGGCAGTGCCATGGCGATATCACCGCAGGTTACATTTTTCAAGGTCGGTTCGATGTAGCTGTTCTTGACTCGCCCCCAGGTTGAGCGGCGTCCTCGCTTCAAATCACCGTAACGCTGCAGAATCGGTTTTCCGCCGCCGATAATGGAGGCAAGTTTGCCTATTGATTCACCGTAGGCCTGATTATCCTCAACGGGATCGGTCAGGACGACTTTGGAGAGAAAGGCAAAATTCGTGTTAGCCGATTTTTTATCGCCGAAGGCATGGCCATTGACGCAGACAAAATCCTGATAGTTCTCCAAGGCGACAAACCCTCCAGGATTCGTGCAGAAGGTCCTGGTCTGGTCGTCATATCGATTGGTACGAATGAAAAAGGTGGGATCGTAAATTACGGAACAGAGATCCTGCATAATCTCATTATGTACTTCCACGCGTACGCCGACCTCAATTCCCCGTTGAGAAAGGCTAAGACCAAATTTACGTGCGATACTGCCGATCCATTCGGCGCCAACTCTGCCGGGAGCGAGGATGACGTTATCGGCGGAATAGGTGCTCTTACGGGTTACCACACCCTTTACTCTCTGGTTCTCTTCAAGTATGTCGATAACTTCCTCTGAGTGATGAAAGGTAATGCCGCTACGCTCGACATAATCAGCCATCTTGGCGATATGACCCGGCAGATTGTCACTGCCGAGATGCTTTTGCTTTATCAGCAGGAGTTCAATGCCGTGTTTGCGTGCAGCCTTCCGTATATCCTCGGCTTTACCCATATCTGTTGGGAAAACGGGGCCATCCATGCCGAAACGATTATAAATTGCCTCCGTCTCATCGATCAGCGCTTTTGCCTCGGAAAGTGGCATGAACTGGAGGAGGTTGGTTTTGCCGAGTTTATGGATAAAGTTGAGTTTGCCGTCGGAAAAAAGACCGGCCCCGCCGACGCCGCAGAGTATATTGCAGGGACGGCATTTAATGCAGCCTTTATCACCGATAGGGCAGATCCTCTCTAAAGGAGCCTTGCCTTTTTCCAGAAGAAGGACTTTGAGGTTGGAGTGTTCACCGAGATAGTAGGCGGCGAAGAGTCCTGCAGGGCCTCCGCCGACAATAATCACGTCGTAATGTTCATGTTCGTGAAGAGTACGCATTATTTTGCACTGAATTCGCTGAGTGATATTATGTATATGGATGATGGCGTCGCGAAACCCGGACTTCGAGAAATCCAGATCACAGGCTTTAAGGTTTTGGCCGGCCATCGACCTGTATAGTCGAAGACCTGTCAAAAAACACTGCGCCTTGTCTTTATCCGGCCATCCGAAACTTTCGTGGCAACCGGCAACTTTGCTAGTCCTTCAACATCAAGAATTTACTTCTCTTTCTCTTTCTCTTTCTCTTTCTTGGCGGCTACCGGTTCCTTCTTGTATGGTTCTTCCTGGGGGAGCCCATAGGCCGCGCGCACCTTGGCTTCTATCTCAGCAATCATTTCAGGCTGATCGGCAAGGAACCGCTTGGCGTTTTCACGGCCCTGTCCGATTCTTTCACCGTTATAGGAATACCAGGCGCCGCTCTTGTCAACGATGTCATTTTCGGAGGCGAGATCCAGCGTATCGCCGATCTTTGAAATACCTTCGCCATAGATAATATCGAATTCGGCGAGCTTGAATGGAGGGGCAACCTTATTCTTGACGACTTTAACTTTGGTCCTGTTGCCGACTATCTCCTGGCCATCTTTTATCTGTCCGATTTTTCGGATATCGAGGCGCAGGGAAGAGTAAAATTTCAAGGCGTTTCCGCCGGTGGTCGTTTCGGGATTGCCGAACATTACCCCGATTTTCATCCTGATCTGGTTGATAAAGATAAGAACGGTGTGGCTGCGGTTGAGAACGCCCGTAAATTTACGCATGGCCTGCGACATCAGCCTCGCCTGCAGACCGACGTGGGAATCCCCGACATTGCCGTCTATTTCGGCTTTGGGAACCAGGGCGGCCACGGAATCAATGACAATTATATCAACTCCTCCGGAACGAATCAGGATTTCGGCAATTTCCAGAGCCTGTTCGCCAAAATCGGGTTGGGAAACCAGGAGGTTGTCCACATCAACACCAAGACGTTCGGCATAATTGGTGTCGAGTGCGTGCTCGGCATCGATAAATGCAGCCGTGCCACCTCTTTTTTGAGCCTCGGCAACGGCATGGAGAGCCAGTGTTGTTTTACCGGAAGATTCCGGTCCGTAAATCTCCGTTATCCTTCCTTTGGGAAGTCCGCCGACACCAAGAGCGATATCCATGCTCAGGGCGCCGGTGGGGATGACGGGGATATTCTCGAGTTCGTAGGTTCCCAAACGCATGATTGAGCCTTTGCCGAACTGACGGTGGATCTGGTTTATCGCGTTTTCAACGCTGCCTGCTTTATCGCCGCTTGATGCTGCCATTGTCTACTCCTGAAATGAGGATGGATGAAAATTGAATAGTGATTGAACTTTTCTGCTGTTGAGAAAGAATCCCGTGAAAGTGTTTATCCCTAGGGGAACGGAAGACACCGGCTCTCTTTGGGGGCGGAAGTCGGAGATCGAACTTATTAGCCAGCTACCTGGAGTTTCGTCAACGAGTCCATCAAAGCTGATTCAATAAATATCGACGTACCTGGTCCAGACCCATCACTGCGGTAATTTCCTGTATCTGTTCACGGCTTCCCTCAAACTGAAAACGAGAGGCGGAGCAATATGAGGACCCCGCCATGCCTATATAGACGGTCCCTACCGGTTTTTCCTCAGAACCGCCTTCCGGGCCCGCTATGCCGGTGATCGAGAGAGAAAGGTCCGCTCCGGTTATTTTTCGTACCGAAGCCGCCATGGTTTCGGCTACCTCCCTGCTTACAGCACCATGCTGATTCAGCATTTTCTTGGGCACATGAAGAAATTTAGTTTTCATGCTGTTGGCGTAAGTGGTAATGCCGCCCAGATAATATGAGGAACTACCGGGTACTTTGGTAATTTTATGAGAGAGCAGTCCTCCGGTACATGATTCGGCGACGGCCAATTTAAGCTTCTTTTTCTTGAGCAATTTGCCGACAACTGCCTCCATGGTCTCCTGGTTCTTGCCATAAACTACGGAGCCCAGTAAATCGCAGATGGAATCGGCGGCATGTGAGAGAACGGCGGTGCATTCACTGCACTCGGTGTTTCGAATGGTCAGTGAAATGTGCAGTTCCGGAAAAACCGGGTAATAGCCGATGCTGACGGTTTTGTCGAGCTTGAGCGAAGCTATTTTCCCATTGACCTCAACCTCATTCATATTGAAGACCCGCAGCATTTTCTGACGCATCCCTTTCCGGGGGTCGGCATACCAGGTGGTCAGCCTGGGAAGGACCTGTTCCAGCAGCAGTTGTTCCATCTGGCTTGGTATGCCGGGAAGAAAAAAGATGGGTTTGCCGTCATGGACCAGCTGGTAGCCGGCCATCCGTGCCTTTGGGTTCAATGCTTCGGCACCTTTTGGCAGCCACGCCAGTTTTTCCAGAGGGCTGAGCGGGTTTCCCGAGATACCGTCGAGATGCGAGCGAATCTGATATAAGATTTCCAGATTCGGCATAGTCGGTATATTCAGGGCGATGGATACGGCCTCGTTGGTGAGGTCATCGTCGGTAATACCAAGTCCACCGGTTACAATAACAAAATCGACTCTGTCAAGGGCACGTTTCAGGGCTTCTCCGATCAGAACAGGGGTATCGCCAATGGTATGCATGGCGTAGATTTCATATCCGGCATCGAAGAGATGGCGTGCGGCAAAACCACTGGTGGTGTTTAAAATACGACCAGAGGTCAACTCATCGCCTATGGCAATAATTTCACCTTTCATAGGTATCCGGAATGATTGTACCGTGTAGAGCGGTGTGTTCTGCTGTTTCCAGTTTTACCTGGAGAAGACTGTTCTTCAAGATGTCTTCGCCCTCAAATACTACCGGAATATAGTTATCGGTGAAACCCTTGAGCCGTCCCGTGTTATCCCTGGAGTTCTCCACGAGCAGTGGACGGCTGCTGCCGAGGAAGCGGCGGTAATAGCTATTTTTCTTGTCATCGCTCAGTCGACGTAGTTTTGCTACACGTGCGTCTTTGATATCCTTGGCAATCTGATTACTGAAATCAGCTGCCGGGGTACCTGGGCGTCTGGAATAGGGAAAGACATGAAGATAGGTGAAATCGAGCTCCTTGAGAAACGAGTAGGTCTGGGAGAAGAGATCTTCCGTTTCTCCCGGAAAGCCCGCCAGTATATCTATACCAATGGCTATGTCCTCTATTTTGCTCCGGCAGGCATCAAGAATTTCTGCAAAGCGGCCGGTAGTATACCGCCTGTTCATGCGCAAGAGTATATCATCGGCCCCGCTCTGTAAAGGAATATGTAAGTGCGGCATAAAATTGTTGTTTTGTGCCATAACTTCAAGGAGTTTACCCGATATTTCCAGGGGCTCGATTGAACTGAGGCGGTAGCGTATGGAAGGTGTCATCCGGCAGAGTTTTTCCATAATTGTGCTGATATCTTCATTACCGTCAAGATCTGCGCCATAATAGCCCACATGGATTCCGGTGATGACGATCTCTTTATAGCCTTCCTCTGCAAATATTTTGGCTTGTTGGAGAACATCGGCCACGGCCAGACTTCGGCTTCTGCCCCTGGTGAAGGGCACGATGCAGTAGGTACAGAAGGCATTGCAGCCGTCCTGGATGCGCAGATAGGCACGGGTACGGTTGCTGAAATGCCGAATCGGCAGGTGGGATATTTCCTTTACCGAGTCGATGGGGGTGTGCAGGAGAGTGAGTTCGGAGTTGTCCTGCAGGGCCGTCTCGACGAGCAGATGTTTATCGCTGTTGCCGATAATGGCAACGGCCCTGTTTTGCAGCTCATCCATGGCGGCGAGTTCCTCGGCTGCCATCTGTGAATAACATCCTGTTATCACGATCTTCGCATGAGGATTGTTCCGCAGCGCCTTGCGGACAGCCTGGCGCGATTGCACTCCGGCCTTGGCGGTGACCGAGCAGGTATTGATGACAACAACATCCGTCTCCATATCTGAGGAGACAATGTCATGACCCAGGGATTCAAATCCTGAATGGAAGGAGGCTGATTCAAATTGATTGACTTTACAGCCGAAAGTATGTATCCGAATTCTTTTCATTTGTTGAGAATATGCTGAATTAATCAGGTGATTTCACCTGACCCCACTACTTCGTCATTGCTGTAGATTACGGCAAACTGGCCGGGAGTCAGAGCCCGCTGCGCCTGGGAAAAATGGAGTTGAAGTCGTCCATTTGCCAATTCAGTCAGCGATGCATCGCATCCGGGGTGTGTATAGCGAATCTTGACCTGATATTTTTTTTCCAGCGATGGAGCGTTGCCCGCTATCCAGTGAAGGTTGTGGAGGGTTATGTCTTTTTGGAGCAGGTCTTCGCTTTTGCCGACCACCACTGTATTCGAGGCGGCATCGATCCTGGTGACGTAGAAAGGGCGGGAATCGGAGATACCGAGTCCTCTGCGCTGGCCCACTGTATAGCAGGAGATTCCCTGGTGTCTTCCTAAAATAGTACCAGCTTCATCCTGAATGTAACCAGGCTGCACTGCCGCCGATTTTTGTTGCAGGAAGTCGGCGACACTGGTGTGTTCCAGGAAGCAGACATCCTGGCTTTCCCTGCCGCGAAAGCTGTGAAAGCCGTGTCCCTCGACAAAGTCATAAATGTCATCCTTGGTCTTCTCTCCCAAGGGAAAAAGAATCCTGGAAAGCTGCACCTGGTTGAGGCGCGAGAGAAAGTAGGACTGATCTTTGCGCTTATCCACGCCCTTATACAGATGAAATACTCCATCTGTCTCCATTATTCTGGCATAATGGCCCGTCGCCATCATATCCATGCCCGTTCCCAGTACCGTCTCCAGAAAGAGTCCGAATTTGATCCCTTCATTGCAGATAACACAGGGATTCGGAGTTAAACCTCTGAGATAACTTGAGCAGAAGTAGTCAAGGACTCTTTTTTCAAATGGCTCTGAGAGGTTTATTATATGCAGCGGGACAGCTATTCGCTCGGCAACTTCAGTAACACGTTCGATTTGTTTTTCGATGTCGGGTTGTGCCAATTGCATAAAGAAGCCGGTCACATTATAGTGGTCCTTCAGCAAGAGGGCGGTAGAGGTCGAATCAACACCTCCACTCAAAGCAACTCCAACCTTTTTTCTATTCACATAACTCCTTGCTGTACTGTTATTGATTAACGATTGTCACAAACTCAAAGTTTATATTCTACTCAAGTATGACGAAAAATAAAAGGCACAATGGGACCGGCCCGTATATCCCGGAATTGCTGGCACCTGCCGGGAATCTGGAAAAACTGATAACGGCAATCCATTATGGTGCCGATGCCGTGTATCTCGGCGGAAAAGAATTAAGCCTTCGCGCCAAAGCAGGTAACTTTTCATCCGAAGATATGGTCAAGGGAATCGAATTCGCCCATGACCGCGACAGAAAAGTCTATGTAACCGTTAACGTCCTGGCTCACAATAGCGATCTTGAAGGGCTTGATGACTATCTCCGTTCTCTCCGGCAATATCAAGTGGATGGAATTATCATTGCTGATCCGGGCATCCTCGGCATTGCCCGCAACTGTGTTCCGGAACTCCCCATTCATCTATCAACCCAGGCCAATGTCACTAATCATGCCGCTGCCCAGTTCTGGCTGAATCAGGGTGCGGACAGACTGAATCTGGCCAGGGAGCTTTCTCTGAACGAAATAAAGGAGATACGGCAAAAGGTGCATGGCGAGCTCGAGGTCTTCGTCCATGGCGCCCTCTGTATTTCTTATTCCGGCAGATGTATGCTCTCCAGTTATCTGACTTCGCGAGATGCCAATCAAGGCAAGTGCTCCCATCCCTGCAGATTCAGTTACAGCCTCAGCGAGGAAAAAAGACCGGGTCAATACTTTCCCGTGGAGGAGGATGAGCGGGGCACCTATATATTCAATTCCAAGGATCTCTGCCTGCTTCTGCGACTGCCCGAGCTTGTTGCCGCAGGAGTTGATTCTTTAAAGATTGAAGGTCGGATGAAATCTATTTTTTATGTGGGCGGTGTTGTCCGTATTTACCGCGCCGCTCTTGATTATCTGGCCGCTCTGCCGGATTCTGCCTGGCAGAATCTCGCTGAAATTAAGCTGCCCGATATATTTGCTGAAGAGATCCGCAAAACAGGAACACGGGGAATAAGTGAAAATTTCTTCAAACATAAACCGAACATGGAGGATATGCTCTATGAAACTTCACGGGCGGAACAGCTCGTCGAGCCGGTGGCCGTGGTCCGCAAGGCGGGGGAGAAGACCCTGGTGGAAATCAGGAATCGTGTGGAAACCGGTGAGCATCTCGAATATATGGGGAGGGGCATGGCGCTGCAGGCCGTGACCATCCAGGCCATGGAGACAGAAGGAAGAGAATCCATTGCTGCCGCCAACCCGGGCAATAGTGTTTATCTTACTACTGTGCCACCATTATCGGAGTGTGAAGTGCATGGCATCTTGCGCAGAAAAAAACCGGAGCAGGGCAGGGGGAACGGTCCGCTTTAAAAAGCTCTGACAACCCGAATCCCCAGTCGGGGCTGCTCTTTTCTCGGGTCTCTGCAGCCCGGACGGCTGCAGCGAAGCCACCATGGATGGGGTTTATGGCGTCCAGATGAAAAGAGCAGTCCCGGCCTGAACCGGAAAATGCTGAGTTGCAGGGGGAATCAAGTTGAAAATTGATGAGGTCATCAACATTCAGTGCGTTAAGCGCGAATCATGCTCCCCGGGGGATGAAAACCTGAGCGAGCCGTGACGTTGGGCATGATGAAGGACTCTCTTCCCAGCAGAGTTCCGGGATTGGTTACCGAATTGCAGCCTGTCTGGGAGTTGTCACCGAGCACGGCCCCAAACTTCTTTCTGCCGGTGTCGACAAACTCTCCATTGTGATCCAGGAAGATGTTGCCCTTTAAAAACCTGAGATTGGCAAGTTTGGTGCCGGCTCCCAGGTTGGTATTGTTGCCTAGTATGGAATCCCCAATATAATTGAAGTGACCGGCCTTGGCATCGTTGAGAAAAATGGCATGCTTGACTTCGGTGGCGTGGCCTAAAACACATCCGTTTCCGGAAATGATATGGCCACGGAGATAAGCACCCTGTCTTACTTCGTTGCAGTCGCCGATGATGATCGGTGATTTGAGCATGGCTCCGGGTTCAATAAGTACGCCTTTGCCGATCTCGATCTTGTCGCCGCAGAAACACGAGCCTGCCATAAGTACGGAAGCTCCGTCAAGCAGTTCCTCCTTGAGGTACACCTTCAGTTCTCCGGCGGTGGTATTGCCGAAAACCAGAGAAGCCTCCTCGCCGTCAATGATATCGCCGTTGTGGAGAATGAGGGTGCGGTCCAGCGGTATATTGTTTTTGAAAACCGGGGAGAAGAGGGGTTGAAAGGAATAGTCGAGCAGGTATTCCTTGAGGTTATTGAGCCCTTCCCATACAGGCTTATCCCCGGCTATAAGCTGTGGATGTGGATATTCAGTTAGATCGAAAAAGGATTTGTTGCTGAGCATGGCGGATCTCCCGAGGATGGTGTCATTCTTCACACAGTATGAATTTGCATTAAATATGGAGGAAAAGCAGCAAGAGATCAAGAAAAAAGAATATTTTCGGTAATCGGCCGGACTATGTCATCTTGACGAACATCGTTTCAGTGTTTAGGTTAAGCCAACTTTTTGATTAATGTTATAAGAATGAATAATATTAAGATAATCTCGTAAAAAGTTGCCGCGAAGGACTCAAAGGGCATTATATTAAATGAGCCAATCGAACTTGGCGCAGACATGAATTGGATTATCAAAAACGAATTATATTTATCGGGAACGGAAACCCCTGGTCCTGATAAGAAAAGTGAAAAACTGAATGGCAGGCAGCCTGAAGATAGAATACCTTTTTGGAGGTTTTAGTGGAATTTAATGATTCTTTAAGCATAGGAATGGACGATTTCTCCAGTAACGAGGATGTGCAGATTCCTGAAGTTCTCCCCATGATGGCGGTACGCGATGTTGTCATCTTCAACTATATGATAATACCGTTATTCGTTGGTCGTCCCGGTTCCGTGGAAGCTGTCAACGAGGCCCTCGGTGCGAATAAACTCCTGATGCTGGTTACTCAGAAGGATGCCACCAAAGACGATCCTGAAATCGAGGACATCTACGACGTCGGTATGGTCTGCATGGTCATGAGAACCCTTAAACTGCCTGACGGCAGGCTCAAGGTTCTGGTGCAGGCCATGTCCAAGGCCCGTATTACCGAGTTTGTGCGGACGGAACCCTCCTATCAGGTAAAAATCGAAGAAATTGAGGAACCTGAAGCGGGTCCTGTCACCATCGAAATCGAGGCGCTTATGCGGACCGTCAGGGAACAGACGGAAAAGATAATGTCTTTAAGGGGCATTCTCTCCGCCGATTTGATGATGATCATCAACAATATCGAGGACCCGGGTCGTCTGGCCGATCTGGTGGGTTCCAATCTGCGCCTGAAAGTGGTTGAGTCGCAGTCCATTCTCGAGGAAATTGATCCGATCAAAAGGCTCAAGCTGGTCAGTGAACTTCTCGGTAAAGAACTGGAAGTCTCTACCGTTCAGGCCAAGATCCAAAACAGTGCCAAGGAGGAGATGAGCAAATCCCAGCGGGAATATTTCCTCCGCGAACAGCTCCACGCCCTGCAGAAAGAACTCGGCGACACCGATGAAAGGCTGCAGGAGATCGAAGAACTGGAACGCAAGTTGAAAAAGACCAAGATGCCCAAGTCGGTCAGGAAGGAGGCGAAGAAGCAGATCTCCAGGATGGAAATGATGCATCCCGATTCGTCCGAAGCCACCATTATCCGCACATACATCGACTGGATTCTTGATGTTCCCTGGAAGAAATCATCCAAGGACGTCCTTGACCTCAAAGCCGCCAAGGAGATTCTCGATGAAGATCATTATGGCCTGGAGCGCGTCAAAGAGAGGATTCTCGAATATCTGGCCGTGAGAAAACTGAACAAATCCACCAAGGGGCCGATCCTCTGTTTTGTCGGACCTCCTGGTGTAGGTAAGACCTCTCTGGGGCAGTCAATCGCCAGGGCGATGGGAAGAAAATTTCATCGAATTTCATTGGGCGGCATGCGCGATGAGGCTGAAATCCGCGGGCATCGACGCACGTATATAGGCGCAATGCCCGGTAGAATCATCCAGGGATTGAAAACCACAAACACCAACAATCCTATTTTCATGATGGATGAGATTGATAAGATCGGCTCCGATTACCGGGGCGATCCCTCCTCGGCGCTGCTCGAGGTGCTTGATCCGGAGCAGAATTTTGAGTTTTCCGATCATTATCTCAACCTGCCCTTTGATTTGTCCAAGGTGATGTTTATTACCACGGCCAATATGAGCGATACCATTCCCGGACCGCTCTATGACCGCATGGAGGTGATCCGGCTCTCCGGCTATACGCTTGAGGAAAAGCTTGTCATTGCCAATCGCTACCTGCTGCCGCGGCAGATCACCGAAAACGGAATCAAGCCGAAGCATATCCTCATTGATGATGAGACACTCAAGCATATGATTTCCCATTACACCTATGAGGCCGGCCTGCGGAATCTGGAGAGGGAGATAGGGAAGGTCTGCAGAAAGATTGCCCGGAAGATCGCCGAAGGCGGTAAAGGTCCATACCGGATTTCGGTTCGCACCATAGATAAATACCTGGGACCTCCGAAAACGATCCCCGAAACCGATCTGGATTCACTGGATCAACCGGGCCTGGCCACGGGGTTGGCCTGGACAGAGGTGGGCGGAGAAATTCTCCAGATCGAGGCCAACATAATGCCCGGCAAGGGCAAGCTGATCCTTACCGGCCAGCTTGGCGATGTTATGAAGGAATCCGCGCAGGCTGCCTTGACCTATTGCCGTAGCCGGTTCAAGGAGCTCAAGGTCGAACCTGCCTATTTCGATACTATAGACATCCATATTCATGTACCGGCAGGCGCTATACCCAAGGATGGACCATCCGCCGGTATTACCCTGGCAACCGCACTCTATTCTGCGATTCTCGGCAAGAAAGTTAACAAAAAACTGGCCATGACCGGAGAGATTACCCTGAGAGGCAGGGTGTTGCCCATCGGCGGTCTCAAGGAGAAAGCTCTTGCCGCGCTTCGCGCCGATCTTCATAAGGTGATTATTCCGGAACAGAATAAGAAAGATCTGGCGGAAATACCGGAGGTGATCAGGAAGAAGATGCAGTTTTTCCCAGTCAAGAGCATGGATGAGATCGTCAAGCTGGTATTCCCCCAACCTGTGAAAAAAACACCGGTTAAAACACCCCGGAAGACGCCGGCTAAAGCACAGCCACAAACCAGTTAAATCCGTACTGTGGCTTACGTGCAGATATGGTAAAAAGTTTTATATATCGACAACTTAGCAAGATCGCCCTGGCGGCGGTCTTGCTGATGGTTGTCCTGAGCGTGATTTTCATCACCTGGCTTGCACGATACAGCAACACTCCCGGACCGCCTGGAGCGCAGGAGGTGGTCGTCATCATCCCGAAGGGATCCTCCTTTGATCAAATCTCACAGATATTGGCTGAATCAGGCCTAATCACCGCAGATGTTCGTTTCCGGATTCTCGCCAGATGGAAAAAACTGGCCGGTAAAATACATGCAGGCGAGTTCGTTTTGCCGACCGGCAGATTGCCTATGGAGCTTCTGGAAGAGCTCACCAGAGCTAAGGCAAGGCAACATCCCGTCACCATCCCCGAAGGCCTGCGGGCCAGGGAAATAGCCGCGATTTTTGAGGAAGGAAACTGGAGTACCCGGGAGAAAATCCTCGAACTCGTTCATGATGCCGATTTTATTTCCTCTTTAGGATTGGAACAATCAAGTCTGGAAGGATATCTCTACCCCGATACTTATTATCTGACGCGCTACCCCGCCTTCGACGCCGAAAAGATCGTGAGAATGATGGTCAACAGATTCTTCCAGGTCTGGGAGGAACTGGGGGCCGACGAGGCCGGACGCCATGAAGTTGTGATTCTCGCCTCTATTGTCGAAAAAGAGACGGGCAGTTCCGGAGAAAGGGCAAAGATAGCCTCGGTATTCAAAAACAGACTGAGCGAAGGGATGAGGCTGCAGTCCGATCCAACCGTTATCTACGGCATCGAAAATTTTTCCGGCGATATAACCAAAAAAGATCTGAGAAGCCCGACTCCTTACAATACCTATGTAATCTCCGGTCTGCCGGCTGGACCAATCTGCAGTCCGGGAAAAGCTGCACTGCAAGCGGTATTGCATCCTGCGCAAGAGAACTATTTTTATTTCGTCTCTAAAAATGACGGCACTCACTTTTTTTCCAAGACCCTTAAAGAGCATAATCGAGCTGTCTTTGAATATCAGAGAAAAAAGAAAAAATAGCCATACAGCCTCATTCTCTCGTGATGCATATATTTCTTTAGTATCTGGCGCCGTGTTTTCCTTTTTTTTGCAAGAATACAAACACTCCTATAAAGTTCTCGTCAATTCCAGCAGAGTGAGAGCATGCTCGCGGGTTTCCGAGAGTGATGGAAGCTCCCGAAAACTGATTGATTTCTGAATGGTGATAGGCTAAAGAGCAGGAAGAAAACAAATTTATCAATCCATGGCCTTCATGATCAAGGCAAGTAAAATAAGGTGGATTCGGCTGTGAAAATAGCACTTGTTCAGATTAACCCAATCATTGGTGATTTCAGGTATAACTGCGATAAGATACTCAGCTGGGCCAAAAGGGCCGAGCAGGAGGGCTGCGGTCTGGCAATCTTCCCTGAAATGGCCGTTTCCGGCTATCCACCGCAGGATCTTCTGGAGCGTTCGGCGTTCATAGCTCAACAGCGGGAAGCGATTAAATTTTTACAGGCACAGCTCCCTGATATCGATGTTCTTTTCGGATGTTTTGAAGAACGGAATGGTGACAGAGGGAAAAAACTCTACAATTCAGCTGTGGTTGTGCGCCACAACGAGATTGTTTTCAGAGCTCATAAGCAGCTTTTGCCAACCTACGATGTCTTCGATGAGACCCGGTATTTCGAACCGGGAGGTATCCCGGCACCATATGTCATAGATGGTCTTCATTTCGGAGTTACCGTGTGTGAGGATATCTGGCACGGCGTTATTGCAGATTATCAGCGCGATCCGGTAGCTCTGCTGCAACAGTCGGCAGCGTCACAGAATATCGTGCTGGACGGCATCATTAACATATCGGCATCACCCTTTCAGAAAAATAAGGAGGCTCAGAAAAAGGCGATGTTTACCGAGCTTTGCCGACGACAGAATATTCCGTTGATCTATGTAAACCAGGTGGGAGGGCAGGATTCCCTGCTTTTTGACGGCAGGAGTCTGGTCATGAAGAGTAACGGTGAAATTACCACCAGAGCTGTCGGATTTAAGGAAGACATGGTGGTGGTGGATAGCGGCGACTGGCATGGGGAAATGCACGACGACAAGATCGGCGATGAAGTCGGCGCCGTATATCAAAGCCTGGTCATGGGTGTACGCGATTATGTGCGCAAAAGCGGTTTTGCCGCCGTGGTCATCGGGGTCTCGGGCGGGATCGATTCGGCCCTCACCGCGGCAATTGCCGTGGATGCTCTGGGGCCGGAGAACGTGCTGACTGTGGCCCTTCCTTCCGAATACAGCGCACCCGAGTCAAAGGAAGACGCAATGCATTTAGCCGGAGCCCTCGGCTGCCGCTTCGAGGTTCTCCCGATCAGTGGATTATTCACCTCCTATCGGAAATCTCTCTCGCCGCTGTTTACAGGATTAGAGGAAGATTTGACGGAACAGAATATCCAGGCAAGAATCCGCGGCAATCTCCTGATGGCGCTGTCAAATAAATTCGGTTCGCTGCTGTTGGCAACAGGTAACAAAAGTGAAATGTCGGTGGGCTACTGC
Source organism: Desulfopila inferna (assembly GCF_016919005.1). Taxonomy (NCBI): domain Bacteria; kingdom Pseudomonadati; phylum Thermodesulfobacteriota; class Desulfobulbia; order Desulfobulbales; family Desulfocapsaceae; genus Desulfopila; species Desulfopila inferna. The sequence continues at coordinate 738,364 of NZ_JAFFQE010000001.1, read as the reverse complement.
ACGCTTTATGGTGACATGAGCGGCGGCCTGGCGGTTATTGCCGACGTTCCCAAGCATCTTGTCTATGAACTCTCGCGCTATGTCAACCGGGAGCAGGAGATAATTCCAGAGCGCACCATTACCAGGCCTCCGACGGCCGAACTTAAACCGGATCAGCGCGATCAGGACGACCTGCCTCCTTATGAGATTCTCGATCAGGTTCTGGAGCTTCATCTAGAGAAAGGGCTTGATGCCATGCAGATTGTTGCCGAGGGTTTTGAAAAACAGCTGGTCCGCGATATTTTACGCCGGGTTCGAATCAACGAATACAAAAGGAAACAGGCGCCTCTTGGTCTGAAGGTAACCAGCAAGGCCTTCGGATATGGCAGGAGATATCCTAATGTGCAAAATTTTCAGGAAGAAAATTAATTCAAAATCATTGAAGTTAATGAGATGGACTCTGGACAAGGCTCGTTATACTAGGCGTAGTATCTGAAACAACGATTTGACAGTACATGTGGTACGGCAATCGCCGTTTAAGATCTACAACGACCTAGATCGAGTTTTTTACGAGTCCATCTAAGGAGAAAACCATAAGTATACTCAGCGGAAACACCGAAGGATTAAAGAAAAACCAGCTCAAGCTCCTCAACCGGCTCGCCGGAAAACGCATTCCCCGAGGAGAGATAATCAGCCCGGAGGTCGCCCGCACCTTGTGCAGGCTCTCATTTGAGCTGAATCGCCAGATTGGCCTGCTTATTCATCGATCAGGTAAAATCGAGACACTGATAGTAGGCACACATTCCGGAATACTCATCCCTCCCATAGGTCATATCACCTCAGGCGGCAGACTGCGCGGACTCCGTCTCGTTCATACTCATCTTGCAGGTGAGAAAATCACAGAAGAAGACCTGATGGATCTTCTTTTCCTGCGCCTGGATTTGCTGGCCGTTCTTCATGTCGACAGGGAGGGCTTGCCGGGGAACCTGCACAGCGTGCACCTGCTTCCCGGCAGGCAGGAAGAAAGCAACTGGGCCTTTCTGGAACCTGTTCATCCTGCCAGGCAGAAGGAATCTTTTGAAGATTTGATCACTTCGATAGAGAATGAATTTTCGCGGATCAGCAGTGCTGAAGAAGTAAAAGAGGGGGAGGATCGCGCCATTCTCATCAGTGTCAGCACCGAGACCAAAATGACGGCTGAGGAAGAAATGGCCGAACTGGTCGAACTGGCGAGATCTGATAATATCCGGGTACTGGAAACGGTCCTGCAGCGGCGCAGAAAAATTAATCCACGTTTGATCCTGGGTAAAGGAAAACTTGCTGAAATCATGATCAGGGCACTGCAGCTCGATGCCAACCTGTTGATTTTCAATCAGGAGCTGAACCCTTCGCAGATTCGCTCGATCACCGATTTCACCGATCTGCGGGTAATCGACAGAACTCAGCTGATTCTTGATATCTTCGCAAATCGGGCCATGAGCCGGGAAGGAAAGCTGCAGATAGAGATGGCCCAGCTCAAATACATGCTGCCCAGGCTTTCCTCGCGGGACGATGCCCTATCCCGCCTCACTGGTGGGATAGGAGCGAGAGGACCCGGCGAAACCAAGCTTGAGATAGATAGAAGAAGAATTAACGATCGGTTGGCGCGTCTGGCTAAAGAGCTGAAGGGCGTGGGCAGAGAGAGGTATAGAAGACGTTCGCAGCGGCGCAAGAACGATCTTCCGGTACTCTCGCTGGTGGGGTATACCAACGCCGGTAAATCGACTCTGCTCAATACCCTGACAGGCAGCGATATCGTTGCCGAGAACAAACTGTTTGCAACCCTGGATCCCACCAGCAGGCGGCTGCGTTTTCCTGAGGATTTAGAGGTAATCATAACCGATACGGTTGGCTTCATCAGTCATCTTCCGGAAGAATTGCTTCAGGCTTTTAAGGCGACCCTGGAAGAGCTGGAGGAAGCCGATCTGCTGGTCCACGTCATAGATGTTTCAAATCCTTCCTATCGCGACCATATAAAGGTGGTCGAATCACTTCTTCGAGACCTGGGACTCGATGATATTCCCTGTCTGAAGGTATTTAATAAAATCGATCGTGTAGACAATCCGGAACATTTAGTCAAAGATCTGGAAAAGGAAGGCGTCATCATAAGTGCCCTCGATCGCTCCTCTCTGAAACCGTTTCTTGAAGAAGCCCAGCGCATCATGGGTAAATCCATGGGTTGGGATACTGATCTGTAAACTTTCTCACGAGCGCAGATAAAAACCAAGATCCTTGTCAAAGCCCCCGGAAAGATCGAATTCGCCACCCACGGAATTGTCGCTGACATTTCGAATGAGCACTAATTTTTCAATTCTGGTTCTCTTCTTGTTGTCCAGCTGAAAGACGACTTGTGCCTTCTGACCCGGCTTCGGGGCATGTGAGCCGTATAACGAGAATCCAATGGTGAAGCCGATGCCGTTTTGGGAAATATTGTGGATATTGAGTTTTCCTTTGCCAACGGCAGGCGGTTGCATCACATAAGTGCCCTCGAGATTGGTCTCTTTCCTGAAGTGCTTACGGAAGTCCAGCATGACTGCAAAACCATGGTTGCAGCTGCAGCGAACCTTTAAGGTATGTTTCTTATTGCGGTATTCATCTGCCTGGAGGTTTCTCGATTTATTACATTTGGGACAGGTGATGGTTGCCGTGTTTTCGGAAGTGACGAAAGATTTCATTACTGTAATCCCCCAATCCGGCGGAGCCGGATAAGTGCCCTGGTGGTATATTTAAGCTATTGGTAGGTATGTATTTCCGTATTTTTAAAATTTACGACAGACTCGCCAAGGTAAGCCTTTATTAAGAGAATGTCGCTGCCATTTAGGAGAGGACCTGTGTATTTATAACCTGTAACTTCGAAGATGGATATTCATCGAAGAATCAGGTTTATGATCCATATACGAAAACTTAGACAGCATTATTACATCTTTTTCCGGGTATTTTCAATGGTAAAAAATTGTCAGGAAGATGTTCGCGGAGGTTGATGGAGAAGAAGGGGTTTTGGCGGAGAAAAAACGACCCGGGAGGAATTCCCGAATCCAAGTCGCCTCTGAGGGTTCTCAGAGGCTGAGCTTGCCAGTCCGTATCGCTGAGATACGATTTTCAGTCATAGATGATAGCGGTGTACTTTTCCAGTATTTTTTCGGTCTCATAATCCATATCTGCAGCAACTTCATGGATGTGATATTCATGACGACAGCCGGTGCACTTCATCCGCACCTTTTTGCAGGCTCTGTGCACTTCAAGTTTTGCTGAGCATTTTCTACACTTCATGAGTCCTCACCCAGCAGTTCTTCTCTGGTATAGAGCGATTTCAAGGGGTAGCCCGCCTCTTCGAGCGCAGCCGTACCTCCTTCCTGTCTCTCAACGATGGTGATAACAAGACCTACGGTGAATCCGGCAGCTTCAACGCGCTCGATAACCTTGATAAGGGTGCCGCCGGTGGTGACTACGTCTTCGACCAGGGCGACACTGCAACCCTTCTCCATATTGCCGAGTCCTTCAATATAATTACCGGTGCCATGGCCTTTTGCTTCTTTTCTGACAATAAAGGCGGGAATTGGATTGTGATCGAGAAAACTGGCGATGGATACCGCTGTGACTATGGGATCGGCGCCGAGGGTCATGCCGCCCACGGCCCCTATACCTTTCCCTTCTTTTTTGATAAGATCAAAAATCAGCTTGCCGCACAAAAATGCACCTTCGGCTGAAAGGGTGGTTTGTTTACCATCTATATAGAAGTCGGAAGTCTTTCCCGAGGTAAGTTGAAAAGTACCTTTTCTGTATGATTTTTCGAGAAGGATTGCTTTCAATCGTTGTCGGTCGTTCATAAATAAGCTCTCTGAGGGTATGAGTTGGTTGGTTATTATCGCCGCAGATCGTACCTTCTTTTTTAATCGGTGCAAAGAAAAAACTCGCTTTCATGAAAAAAGAAATGTTACTCTTTGAGATCACATTCTTAAAAAATCTTTGGTGTTTAGCCGACAGAATCTTATGAAAACCCGGAGAACCAAAAGATATTTCCATCATCTCTGATCATAATTCAAAATTGAAAAAAGGATAAGAATATGTGTGGCATTGTTGGTTATGTAGGCTCAAAACGTGTCGTGCCGGTGATATTCGAAGGACTGAAGCGGTTGGAGTACAGAGGGTACGATTCAGCCGGAATAGTTTATCTCGAAAATGAGGCGCTGGTCAAGTTTCGCTGCGAGGGCAAACTGATCAATCTGGAAAACCATGTAGGCGAAGCTTATCTGAGTTCTTCGTGCGTCGGCATCGGGCATACACGCTGGGCTACTCACGGTGCTCCGACCACCGATAATGCTCACCCTCACAGCGATTGCAGTGGAAAGCTTGCGATCGTTCATAACGGAATAATCGAAAACTATCATTCGCTGCGCGAGGAACTCAGGGAAAGGGGACATAAATTTACCTCGGAGACGGATACGGAGGTACTGGCCCATCTCATTGAAGAATACCTCGAGGATGATCTGGTAAAGGCTGTCCGCCTGGCGCTTGACCGGGTTGAGGGATCGTATGCCCTTGGCGTAATCTGGACGGAAGAGCCGCATACCCTGATCGCTGCCAGAAACCACAGTCCTCTTGTCCTCGGAGTGCATGATGAGGCTGGATCGTTTATGGCCTCCGATATTCCGGCGCTCTTGCCATATACCAATCGCGTGGTTTTTCTGGAAGATGGTGAACTGGCAGTACTCACGGAAAAAGGTCACACTCTGTTCTCCATTGCCACCGGAGAAAAGAAAGAACGGGGCGAGGTCGTCATCGACTGGAGTGCCTCGATGGCCGAAAAAGCAGGGTTCCGACACTTTATGCTCAAAGAAATTTTCGAGCAGCCGCAGGCCATAGCCAATACTATCAGCGGCAGGGTCAACCTGGAAACCGGAGAGGTGACATTGCCGGAGATCGGCCTTGATGATCAGGCTTTAGGCAAAATCAAACGAATTTTTCTGGTTGCCTGCGGTACATCCTGGCATGCCGCCCTGGTGGCTAAATACTGGATAGAGAAATGGGCCAGAATTCCCGTGGAGGTTGATATCGCCTCGGAATATCGCTATCGCACCTTGATTGTTGATGAAAGCGTACTCACCGTTGCCATTTCCCAGTCGGGGGAAACAGCGGATACCCTGGCCGGTATAAGGCTGGCAGGAAAACTCGGCTCACGGGTGGTGACTATCTGCAATGTGGTCGGCTCCACAATGACCAGGGAGGCCGACGGCACCATTTATACACATGCGGGACCTGAAATAGGTGTAGCCTCAACCAAGGCATTTACCGCACAGCTTGCCGCTCTTTTTCTCCTGGCACTTTTTCTCGCCGAGAAAAAAGGGACTATCGACCTGGAAAAAAGACAGGAACTTGCCAAGGCGCTGGTAGGTATCGGACCTGTTGTAGAAAAAGAGCTTCCCCTGATTCAGGAACAGATTGGTACCCTGATCGACAGTTTCTATGATTGCAGGGATTTTCTTTTTATCGGACGCGGCATGAATTTTCCCATCGCCCTTGAAGGTGCCCTGAAACTCAAGGAAATTTCCTACATTCATGCGGAAGGCTATGCCGCAGGTGAACTCAAGCATGGTCCAATCGCTCTTATTGATAAAGAGATGCCTATTCTTGCCATCGTGCCCCGGGACGGAGTATACAGCAAGGTAATCTCCAATGTGGAAGAGATAAAGGCCCGCCAGGGCAGACTCGTCCTGCTGGGCAGCAGGGGAGATACGCAGTTGAGAACACTGACCGATGATGTTATATATCTCCCCGAAATACACGAAGAGATGAACCCGATCCTCTATACAATTCCAGCACAGTTGCTGGCCTATGAAATAGCAGCACGTCGCGGCTGCGATGTCGACCAGCCGAGAAATCTTGCCAAAAGCGTTACGGTTGAATAGTCAGGGATAACGGCAAAGCTGGAGAAGAAACACATGATAGCAGTTGGTCTTGATGTCCTTGAATCGCAACCACGGTCATTTTCAGGAAAGCGTCTTGGGCTATTGACGAATCAAGCCTCGGTCAATAGTCATCTCATCCACAACAGGATCCTGCTGCAGCGCAGGTTCGGCGAAAGACTCACCACCCTCTTCTCTCCGCAGCATGGTTTTTACTCGGAGAAACAAGACAACATGATAGAATCGGGACACAGTACAGATATGTTCACCGGTCTGCCGATCTATAGTCTTTACGGTGAATTACGCAAACCGAGCCGGGAAATGCTGGAGAACGTCGATGTCCTTCTCATCGATCTCATGGATGTCGGCACCCGGGTGTACACCTTTCTCTATACCATGGCCTACTGTCTGGAGGCAGCCAGGGAATACGGTAAACAGGTTGTCGTTCTCGACCGCCCTAACCCTGTCGGCGGCGTAGCAGTGGAAGGCAATCTATTAAAAGAAGAATGGCGCTCCTTCGTCGGGCTCTATTCTCTTCCCATGCGTCATGGCCTCACCTTCGGTGAGCTGGCACTGCTGATCAACAACGAATATAAAATCGGTGCCGACCTTGAAGTAATCCCCATGCAGGGCTGGCGCAGAGAGATGCTCTTCAGGGAAACAGGCCTTCCCTGGGTCTTTCCTTCTCCCAACATGCCCACTCCGGAAACGGCTCTTGTCTATCCCGGTCAGGTTATCTGGGAAGGCACCAATATTTCCGAAGGACGGGGAACCACGCTGCCCTTTGAGCTCTTCGGCAGTCCGTTCCTCGACCACACCGAGGTAATGTCATTTTTAGAAAAGACTGAACTCCCGGGTTGTTATCTGCGACCGCTGCTTTTCCAGCCGACCTCCGGGAAATGGGCGGAGATGGTATGCACCGGTTTTCAGCTTCATGTCACGGACCCGCATGCCTATCTGCCTTACAGGACCAGTCTGGCCCTGCTGCAGGCCCTTCTGCACCTTTATCCGCAACACTTTGTGTATAAGGATCCACCATATGAATATGAATATTCCAAATTGCCTATGGATCTTATCCTGGGCTCCAGGGAAGTTCGGGAGCAGCTCGAACAGGGAATGGCTGTAGAGAGCATGGAGGAGCGCTGGCATCAAGAACTGCAGGAATTTGATCAACTGCGCAGAGAATATTTTCTTTATGCTCAATGAGCATGAATTTACTTCCGAGAAAGGTACAATGCGGCATATTTTCGGCGAATACCAAAAAAAGCAGGAGAAAAAGTGGACGTGAAAAGCAAACAGGAGCGAGTTGATACTCTGGCGGAACTGGTAAATGGAGAAGTGGTCGGCGATGGCTCTATCACCATAGGAGGCCTGGACTCAATTGAGGCGGCCAAACAGGGACAGATAACCTTTCTGGCAAAAGCCACCAAAACCGAACTGCTTGACAAGACAAGCGCCTCCGCCGTTCTGGTTCCTTTGGAGATAGAACAGAGTTCGAAAACCATTATCCGTGTCAGGGATCCCTATCTTGCCTCCGCCATAATTCATAATCATCTGCTCAAAAAACCTTTTAAGGCCAAGGGAGTTCACCCCTCCGTTCATATCGGCGATGGCTGTGAAATACCAGCCGAGGTAACCATTGAACCTTTTACGGTCCTGGGCGACAATGTCAAAATTGGTGAACGGGTATATATCGGTTCTGGAGTATATATCGGTGATGACGCGGAGATTGGAGAAGATACTGTAATCCGGCCCAATGTTTCCATAGAATATGCTACCAGGATTGGCTGCCGGGTCGTCATTCATCCGGGAACCGTGATCGGCAGTGACGGCTATGGATATGCAGCAGATGAGCGGGGCTGTCACATAAAGCGCCCTCAGATCGGTACTGTACGTATTGACGACGATGTCGAAATAGGGGCAAACTGCTGCGTGGATAGAGCAGCTTATGGACTGACATGGATTAAATCAGGTACAAAAATCGATAATATGGTACAGATAGCCCACAATGTTGTTGTTGGAGAGAATTGTCTGCTGGTCGCTCACTCTGCTTTAGCCGGTTCCACGACCCTGGGCAGGAATGTCGTTCTGGGCGGTAAGGCATCCACCAAAGGACATGTTCATCTTGGTGACGGTGTTATGGTGGCGGGTAAAGGTGCGGTAAACAAAAATCAGCCGGCCGGTGCGATATTAGGGGGCGTTCCCGCAATTCCCATACAAAAATGGATAAAAGCGGCAAAAATTTATGAGAAACTCCCGGAGATGCGTACGGAAGTTCGACGACTCCGCAAAGAAATGGATGAACTACAGCAATTGCTTACCAGTAAAGAGAATGATTTGTGAGGAGAGAAGTGATGACGGAAAAAATACCGGAAAATATGGATATTTTAGCGATTTTAAGAATGCTGCCTCATAGGTATCCATTTGTCATGGTGGACAGGATCACCCAAATCGTGCCGGGAGAAAAAATCAGCGGTATCAAGAATGTCACCATAAACGAACCCTTTTTTCAGGGGCATTTCCCCGAACATCCGGTCATGCCGGGCGTGATGATTTTGGAGGGAATGGCACAGGTCGGTGGTGTTCTTGGATACCATACGCTGCCGGAGATGATGGGTAATAAACTGCTTTATTTCGCCGGCATCGACAATGCCAGGTTTCGCAAGCCGGTGATGCCTGGCGATCAGCTTGTATTTGATTTGAACCTGTTGAAAATCAAGCGTGGGATCATGGTCATGGAGGGCACCGCCCATGTCGACGGCCGCCTTGTCGCCGAGGCCGAATTAATGGCTTCATTCGGCTAATGCAATCTTAACTTCACGGCACCGAACTTGAGAAAGAGTGTAATGGGGAAGTATGAGTTGATGCGCCTGAGTATATCGAACTTTCTCGTAATCGGAGTTATGCCCGCAAGGGTGCTGATCGAAGATGGGAGTTTTTACGACGTCATTCTGCATAAACGAAAATTACAGGCCGAGGAGAATTCCGAAAGCCGGCAAAACAGCAATAAAAAGATGAAAAGTAAGGATTATGACTATTCACCCAACCGCAGTAATTGATAAAAAAGCAGAACTTGATTCATCAGTGAGCGTCGGGCCATATGCCATTATTGAAGGCAAGGTCCGCATTGATGCCGGCAGTCGCATAGCAGGCCATGCTGTAATAACCGGTCCTACATATATCGGCAAAAATAATTCGATCTCGTCATTTGCAACCGTCGGCGGTGATCCACAGGATCTAAAATATGCCGGCGAGCCCACCGAACTGATAATAGGGGATAACAATAGAATACGTGAATATGCCTCACTGCATAGAGGCACCGTTACCGGTGGAGGAAAAACAGTAGTAGGCAACGATAATCTGCTGATGTCCTACATTCATATTGCCCATGACTGTAAGGTCGGCAATGGGGTGATTATGTCGAATGTCGCCACAATTGCCGGTCATGTCGAGGTGGGCGATTGTGCCACGATCGGCGGCCTTGTCGCCATTCACCAGTTTGCCAGGGTAGGTAAATATTCCTATATCGGCGGCCTCTCCGGCATAAATCTTGATATTCCACCCTTTGTGATTATTACCGGAACCCGTAACCGTTCGCGAATTTCAGGCATCAACAAAGTCGGTCTGAAGAGGCGGGGATTCAGCAGGGAAACCATAGCAAAAATCGATACCGCTTTTCGCATCATTTTCAGATCACCCGACTTATTGTTGAAAGATGCACTTGAAATTGCCAAAAGGGAAATTACCGACTGCAGTGAAGTCGATGATATGGTCAAATTCTTTGAGGAATCAGAACGGGGAGTTGTGCGCCGCACCGCTGAATGATAGCTTATTTATTGTAAAGAGACCCTGCTGTTTTTGAATGAGGGTATCCTCTTCCCGCAGAGGGCTGAGGATACCCGGGATAAGATTTATGCAAGCGATGATTCTGGCCGCCGGTTTCGGCACCCGGCTCCTGCCATATTCAACCTACAGGCCGAAGCCGCTTTTTCCCCTTCTTAATTCCCCCCTCCTGCTGCTCACCATTGACCGGATGCAGGCCGCCGGTTTCAATCATATAGTTGTGAACTGCCATCACTTATGCGAGCAGGTTAAGGAGGTGCTTGGGAAATGTTCAGGTGTCACCCTCCAGGAGGAAGAAGTCATCCTGGGAACCGGTGGCGGACTTCGTCGCGCGCTTGATGTCATTGATGATGAACCGCTGCTGGTGACCAATGGCGATATCTATCATACCGTTGACTTGAAAAATCTCTATCACCGGCATGTAGACGGTGATTTTCCGTTGACACTCGCCGTGCATGACTGTCCCCGATTTAACAGCCTGCTCGTAAACAACGGCCAATTGTGTAGTTTTGAAGGTGCCGGCAATCCCTCCGCTCTCGCTTTCACCGGCATTCAGGTAATCGATCCAAAGATACTGGAGCCTATTCCCCTTAATGCGCAGAGCTGCATCATAGAAAGATACAGGCGGATATTGGCGGAAAAGGGCGAGATCGCTGCACTCCGTGTCGATCATAATCATTGGACCGATATGGGAACGGAGCAAGATTACCTCGATCTGCATGGAGCTCTGCTTGGTAATAAGATACCCTGCTGGATGGAATTGCAGTCCCGCATTACCACACCTTTTTGCATAGACGATAAGGCCGTGATCGGTAAGAAAGTGACGATGAAGGAGTGGTGCTGCATCGGCAGGGCGCAAATCGGTGATAATGTCACAATCAGCCGTTCGGTAATCTGGGATGATGCCGTGGTGGCAGACGGCAGTTCTATCAGCGACGCCATAGTAATTTGATTTCTGACTACCCGTGAAACTCAACATTTTCTGGCCTTGAGCTGAGGATTAGGGGTAATCAGGATTTGATGTGCAAAAACAAACCATTGGCGCCGATAAGCACCCTTACGGGCATAAACTCCGAATTCGAGAAAGCCCGATCTCCCAAGGAGTGAGAGAGAAAAATGAAAAATGCAGGTTTGGCAGAGAATGTCAGGCAAATGCTCTACGATACCGGAGTATTAAATAATCGGGAAAGGAGTGAATTTTTCAGCAGATATGCTCTGACTCCCATTTCCGCGGATGGCTCTGCACGACGGTTTTTCAGAGTGGAACGCTCTGGAGAGAGTCTCTGTGTCGGGGTTGCGCCCCAGGATACTTCAACACAAAATATGGCAGAGGCTCATTCGGTCATGGCAATCGGCCGACACCTCCTGTCAAAAAATATTCCCATTCCGGAAATACTCGGCAGCGATGAATTGACGGGCGTAATTCTCTTTGAGGATTGCGGCGATCTCCGCCTGCACGATGTACTGCGACAGGAAAATACGGAAGTATCCGTAGACCATAGCAGCATGCTGGAGATCTACCGGCGGCTTGTTGCCATACTGGCCCGTATGCAGGTTAGGGGCGCCGAGAGTTTCAATCGTCAGTGGTGCTATGACACGCCGGAATATGACACCTCGGTCATGGTTGGCAGGGAATCACACTATTTTTTAAATGAATTCTGGCATAATCTGCTTCAGGGGGAGCCTTGTCCGGGCATTGAAGAAGAATTTGCCGACATTGCCATCCAAGCCGGTACAGGATTGAGCGGATTTTTTCTGCACCGTGATTTTCAATCCAGGAATGTCATGCTGATCAATTCTCAGCTGAAAATAATTGATTTTCAGGGTGGCCGGCTCGGTCCTCCGGCCTACGATCTTGCCTCACTGTTGATTGATCCTTATAGTGAAATGCCTGAAGAGATGCAGTTTGAACTGATGTCAGCTTATCTCTCTGAACTTCGTTCATTCTTCGGATATGATGAAAAAGTTTTCCTCAGACAGTATGCCTATCTTGCGCTGCAGCGCAACCTGCAGATACTGGGAGCCTTTTCTTTTCTCTCCCAAAAACGGGGGAAGCCATTTTTCAAGGAGTATATTCAACCGGCTTTAGGCAATCTTTGCCGGCTCCTGGAAGAGAAAGAGCTGCGCCCTTACAGTCAGCTTCGAGGGATAGTGCACAAAGCTCAAGATTTATTTCAATCGCTTTAACCGCAAACACTTTTTGAGCAGCATCGCAATAGTAGCATGACAAGCCAATGCGTGAAACAACCTCGAAGTTGGAGTTAATACCGCACGGGTGTTTATCGCGATGCCATCAATGCTTGTAAAAGCGGGTAAACTCTTGTAAGTAGATGCTTCCGTTTATTGCGGTTAAACTGGTGGTTTTTAGTTTTCTGCAAAACAGTTACATTTACATTTAATTTATTTCCAGACCCATATTTTCACTCCGGATACACTATGGTTTCAGAAACACATTCAATTATTGCGCTGGTCGGCAGACCGAATGTCGGCAAGTCGACACTTTTCAACAGAATTACCAAATCCAGAAAGGCCATTGTCGATCCTACCCCGGGAGTGACCCGCGACAGGCACTACGACAGAGTGATCTGGAATGAAAAGTCCTTTATCCTGGTTGATACCGGGGGCATTGACGACAGCGTCGATGACGTCATGGTGAACCATATCCGTCAACAGGCTTTCCTCGCCATCGAAGAGGCGGATACCATACTCTTCCTTATGGATGGTCGTGAGGGTTTAACCCCAGCCGATATGGAAGTGGCGGAAATATTGCGCCGCTCCGAGAAAAACGTGTTTCACGTCGTTAATAAAATCGATGGACCGGAACAGGAGATCGAAATACTTTCCCAATTTTACGAATTGGGAGTTGAGAAGCTCTGGGCGCTCTCAGCCGAACATACCTACGGTTTTTATACCCTGATGGATGATCTTGTCGATTCCCTCAAGGAAAGCACGGTTGATCAGAACCTTCCGGAAGACACCGTCAAGGTAGCCTTTTTCGGCAGGCCCAATGTCGGAAAATCGTCGATGATTAATAGAATTATGGGTGAAGAGAGGATGGTGGTATCCGAGATATCGGGAACGACCCGGGACTCGGTCGATACCCTGCTGGAGCACGGCAAATACACCTATCTTCTCATTGATACCGCAGGAATCAGGCGCAAGGGAAAGACCAAGGAGAAGCTTGAGAAGTTTAGTATTCTCAAGGCACTGCATGCCCTTGAGAGATGTGATATCGCCATGGTTCTCCTCGATGCGGAGGATGGGCTGACGGAACAGGACACCAAGATTATAGGCTATACGCAGGAACAGGGCAGGGGGCTGATTCTGCTCGTCAATAAATGGGATCTGGTCCAGGATGATCCCAAAAAACAGAAACAGATTCTGGAAGAGATCGGCCGCAGTGTGCCCTTCGTCGGCTTTGCTCCCCTGCTCAAGGTCTCGGCGCTCAGCGGTTACGGCATTAAGCGATTGTTTCCCGCCATCGGTTCGGTCTATCGTCAGTTCAGCCAGAAATTTCCGACAGCGGCCCTTAACCGGCTGCTGCAGGATGCCGTTGCCGACCACTCCCCGCCGATATATAAAAACAAGCGGCTGAAGTTTTACTATACTTCGCAGATCGGCACACGCCCACCGCGGTTTGTCGTGATGACCAACAGCTATAAGGGAGTGCATTTTTCCTACCAGCGCTATCTCACCAACCGATTTCGTGAGGGGCTGGGTTTGGATAAGGTCCCTGTGAAGCTCTTTTTCAAGGACAAAAGAGAACAGCGCCAGAAATAATCATGCACGCGCCTGGGCTATTGCTTTTGCAAAACCGGGCGCGGAACCCTCTATCACCTTGGTCTCCGTACAGAAGGCCAGACGAAAATATCCCGGTGCACCAAAGCCGCGACCGGGAACGGCAAGGATCATATTTTCCTGCAGGATAGCACAAAATGCCACATCATCGGCAATGGGAGAGCGGGGGAAGAGGTAGAGCGCTCCCTTGGGATGAAGAAAGTCATAACCGGCTTTTTCGAGAATGTCGCAGAATATGTCTCTTCTCTTTTCATAGATGGTGCAATCAATAGTAACATCTTGTAATTCCGCCACGACTTTCTGCATCAGTGCCGGCGCATTGACAAAACCCAGTATCCTGTTGGCCAGGGTCATGGCGTTGAGCAACGGTTGCTTCTCGAGTATCTGGGGATGCACCGCCAGGTAACCGATGCGTTCCCCGGGGAGAGAAAGATCTTTGGAATAGGAAGAGAGGACGATACTGTTTGTGTACGCCTGAAAAATTGAGGGTACGGTATTTCCTTTGAAGACGATCTTGCGATAGGGTTCGTCGGCGATAAGGTATATGGTCGTACCGAAACGATTTCCCGCTTCTTCCAGCAGTCTTCCCAAAGTATCAAGATCTTTTTGCGGATAGATCTGTCCCGTGGGATTATTGGGGGAATTGACGATGATGGCCTTGGTCTTCTCATTCAGGGCAGCTTCAATGGCGTTGAAATCAAGATTAAACTGATCGTCTGTTGTCACCACACGGGAAATGCCGCCATGGTTGTCGACATAGAAGTTATATTCCACGAAATACGGGGAAAGCAAAATCACTTCCTCTCCCGGATCAAGCAGCGTTTTCAAGACAACATTGAGTGCGCCCGCAGCACCGCATGTCATCAGCATTTCCGCGCCGCTGACGGCCACACCCTGCTCGCTTGAGATTCTGACAGCGACAGCTTCACGTACCCACGGATAGCCGCCATTAGGCATATAGGCATGACCGCCCGGGATGTTCTCACCGGCTATTCTCTGCAGAATTTCGTCAAATTCAGGAGGCGGTGGAAGATCGGGATTGCCCAGGCTGAAGTCGAAAACATTGTCGGCCCCATGCTTTGCTTTCAGTTTCGCACCTTCCTCAAACATCTTTCTGATCCAGGATGATTTTTCCGCAAACTGCCGCATTTTTTCAGATACTGCCATTGTTGTCCTCACCTGTTAGTAGTAGGGATTCGGCTGATGTGGACTCAGCGATTCATTTTTTTAAAATATTCGTATGCTGCATTGAATTCTTTCATTTTCTCCTCGGCTATCGTGCGGAACTCATCGCCGAGCTGACGGACTTTATCCGGATGATATTTCATACTCAGTTTTCTGTAGGCTTTCTTGATCTCCTCCATGGAAGCACCGGGTTCCAGGCCCAGAACCTCATAGTAGTGATCCGCGGATTCCTGTGCGGTTTCGCGGCGCTGTTGCCTGTGATATTTATATTTGGCCTCAATTGTACGCTGGTCATAAACTGAAATTTCAAGAAAGGCCGCGATATTCCGGGCTATCTGCAGTTCTTCTTCCGGAACATCTTTTTTGGTATAGAGAACCTGATAGACCAACTCCAGCAGTATCAGTCGCGGTTCATAGGCGAAGGTGGAACGAAATTCCTCGAGAAGTGATTCCAATGTAGCTGTCGATGAAATAGCTTCCTTGGTAATCTCCTTGACCCAGGCCATTTTTGTTTGGGTATAGCCTAGATTATAATGAAAAAATCTATGAATGGTGGCAATTTCTTCCCTGGTCACCTGGCCGTCGATTTTGGAGATATTGACGAGAATATTGACAAGCAGCCAGACAAAGCGGTTATGGCTCTCCGACTGCGAGGCCTCGTAATTGGCAACTTTTTTCTGCACCCAGTAGGTGAAACCAAAAAAGATGGCCACGAAGATAACAATGCCTGCCAGACCGGAGAAAATCAGAGCACCGAGGAAATTTATAAGCGCGGGCGCACCACCGGTGACGAAGACGATAAGAAGAAGAATGAGAAGACAGCCGCCGCATCCGGGCTGTTGGTGCCGTTGATATTGCATGGAATATTTTTAAATTTGGAATTTTGATAAACTCGTAAAAACCTGAATTTTCGGATGGCTAAGTAAAAAACTTCATATGCTAGGCGCACAAAATTTTTATTATTTCGGCGTACTAGGGTACGTCGTAATGATAAAAATTTTGTAGCAACGACGCAGATGAAGAGTTTTTACGACGCCATCATCCTAAGATTTTCCTTGAAAAAGGGCCTCTATAAATTCATCCGGATCGAAATCACGCAGATCCTCGATATTTTCACCTATGCCGATAAAACGGATAGGGATATTCATATAACGGCTGATATTGGCGACAATACCACCTTTGGCGGTGCCGTCAAGTTTGGTCAGGGCAAGTCCGGTGACGCCTACAGCCTCGTTAAACAGTTTCGCCTGGGATATGCCGTTTTGCCCTGTTGTGGCATCGATGACCAGAAGTATTTCGTGGGGCGCGCCTTCCAGTTTTTTGCCTATGACCCGCTTGATTTTCTTCAGCTCTTCCATCAGGTTGGTCTGGGTGTGCAGCCTGCCGGCGGTATCAACCATAACAACATCATAATTTTCTTCAACAGCTTTATGGACTGCATCGAAAGCAACAGATGATGGATCGGCATTTTCCCCTTTAGCCACCACTTCGATGCCGTTTCTTGTCCCCCAGATTTTAAGCTGAGAGACGGCTGCTGCTCGAAAGGTATCCGCAGCGGCGAGCAGGACGGACTGACCGGAATTGATAAATTTATGGGCGATTTTGCCGATCGTGGTGGTTTTACCGACTCCATTGACTCCTATCACCATAATGACGAAAGGGCCCGATTCGGGCATCACCAGCTCGGCGGGTTTGGTGGAATCGACAATATAACTATGCAACTTCTCTTTTATAAATTTCTTCAGAGATTCCGGATCGGAAAGCTCTTTGCGTTTAACTTTTTTTCTTGCGTAATCGAGAAGTTCCGAAGAAGTTTCAAAACCAATATCGGCGGTTATAAGCAGCTCCTCCAGATCATCGAGCAGTTCGGCGTCAATTTCTT
Organism: Desulfopila inferna; assembly: GCF_016919005.1. Lineage (NCBI taxonomy): Bacteria > Pseudomonadati > Thermodesulfobacteriota > Desulfobulbia > Desulfobulbales > Desulfocapsaceae > Desulfopila > Desulfopila inferna. The sequence goes on along the minus strand of NZ_JAFFQE010000001.1, from coordinate 721,735 downwards.
TCTTGCCGAGAAACAGCGAATCCATTTGAAAAACAAAGGAATCCCTGGTGCGGGAGAGCTTTTCGGTCATGCGCCTGAAGAGTGAAGACGCTTCTTCTTCAGCGGCAGAAGTGTCCGTAGCCGCATCTGCTGTTTCAGCATCTTCCGTTATTTCAGCTGGATGATGAGTTTCGACCTCCGGAACCGGCTCCGGCCGGATTTCTTCGGGCTCGCCGAAAATACCGGTGCCCCGTGGTGGAGAATCATCCTCAACTTCTTGCTTCTTAACGGTTTCTTCGATTGGACTCGGGAGTTCTTCTGTTTTTACCTTCTTTTTCTTGAACCAGCCTAGCATTATCGTCCTCTATCAGTAATGGATAAAAAAATATCCATGTGGAAAGAAAAAAGAAAAAATTGAACCGCAAACATCTGTTATAAAGCTATTACAGATCAGCTGTAAATCTGCATTCACGCAGTTGCACTCATTGCCGGGAGAGAAATCTCAAAAAGATGAGGGTATTTTAACGGCTTTTTCCTGCTCCGGTATTTGGTTTCGTGTTTTTACCAGGAAGCAGAGGGTAAAATCAGTATTCCCGAAGTATGGAAAATCTGCGGTTTTAGCTATCCAATTTATACCTTATTAAAAGAACATACCATAGTACGTATCAATCTGAAAGAAATCAACAAAAAGAGTCTGCCCAGGATAAAATTTGAATCCGAGCGAATATCACATCTCCAAAAAGCCAATACTATGTGGTATAACAACACGTTCTTATGATAATTTTTATTTTAGATTCGGATTAATTTGATTGCAATTGATGACAGTGTAATTACTGTAGGGAATGTTGTTTTTATAACACGGGAGGTCTTTATGGCAACCTGTGGAGGGGGTGTTGTCATCCCCGAAATTTCTTTCCGCCGGCAAGGCCGGGAGAAATCTCCAGCCTGAAAAAGCGAAAGGACGATATTTTATTTTTTTCTCACGTTATAATTCACGTATCCAGGAGGATATAGTATGTCTCAATCATGTGGCGGCGGCGCAACAAACGAAGCTCAACAGGCCGCGATGGCGCAGCAGGAAAATGCCATTACCCGATCTCTGGGCAAAATTAAAAACAAAATTCTGGTTATGAGCGGAAAGGGTGGTGTCGGTAAATCAACGGTTTCCGTCAATCTTGCCTTAGGTCTTGCTAAAAAAGGGCATAAGGTCGGTCTTATGGATGTTGATCTGCATGGTCCCGATGTGGTAAGAATGCTGGATCTTAAAGGTGTGGTTCAACCACCGGAAAAGAAGGATGATCTTATTCCGCCGCTCGTCTATAACGAGAATCTCAAGGTTGTCTCGCTTGAATATATGATGCAGGACAGGGATGAAGCGATTATCTGGAGAGGTCCCCTGAAAATTCAGGCAATCAGGCAGTTTGTCTCCGACATGGACTGGGGAGAGCTTGACTATCTTATAATCGATGCTCCTCCGGGAACAGGCGACGAGCCGCTGTCGGTGGCCCAGACCATCCCTAATGTCAAGGCAGTGGTAGTGACCACCCCGCAGAAGGTTGCGCTGGCCGATGTACGAAAATCCATAAGCTTCTGTAAAACTGTTAAAATTGATATTGTCGGAGTTGTGGAAAATATGTCCGGCTTTGTCTGCCCCAACTGCAATGAGAAAGTGGATATTTTCAAAAGCGGTGGTGGAGAAGAGATGGCCAGGGAGTTCGACCTGCCTTTTCTCGGTAGAATACCGATGGATCCCCGCGTCGTAGTTGCAGGAGATGATGGTAAGCCATATCTCTCCTCCGATGAAAAAAGTCCTGCGACCGAGGCCTTCATGGCAGTTGTCACTGCAATTGAGACCAGAAATCCACCTGTGGCGCCGCCTGTTACCTTAAAGATGAGTAATTCGGGCTGCGGCTGCGGCTGCAAAGGCTAATGGATTCGTAAATTCACGATCTAAAGTTGTTGTAGATCTTAAGCGACGACTTCTGATACTGCGCCTGGCATATTGAACTTTCGAAATCGGAGTTTAGGTCCGTACGGGTGCTTATTCGCAGAGTGCATCAAAAAGAGAACCGGCTTTCATGCCGGTTCAAATTTTCAGTTACAGATAAACATCACTATTGAGGCGATATGATATTAGAGCAACTCTTGGTTGGCAGTATGGGTGTCTGCTGCTATTTAATCGGGTGTGAAGAGACCAAAAAAGGAGCGATCGTTGATCCCGGCGGAGATGAAAGACGCATCCTGGCTGAAGTTGAAAAGCTGGGGCTGCAAATAGAATATATCATTGCCACTCATGGTCATCCCGATCATGTCTGCGGCAACAGGATTATCATGGAGGCAACCGGTGGCATCATCGTCATGCATGAGGCGGATGCTGATTATTTTGAAAAGCCCGAGACCCAGAACTACTTCAGCATGCTCGGCCTGGAACCCTCCCCGCCGGCTCAAAAAAGGGTTAAAGACGGAGACTTGATTGAAGTGGGCAACGTAAAGCTCCGTGTCATCCATACACCAGGTCACACCCCGGGCGGCATATGTCTCTATAGTGCTCCAAACCTCTTTACCGGCGACACCCTTTTTGTCGGCGGGGTTGGTCGTACCGATTTCCCCGGTGGATCCTATGACGGCTTAATGGAGTCCTTGAAAAACAAGGTCCTGACCTTGCCGGAAGAGACCATAATCTGGCCGGGTCATGGCTATGGCGGATCACAGTCCACCATCGGCGAAGAAAAACGCAGCAATCCCTTCTTGCGGTAATTTCAAAGATGCGCGAAATAGTATTAGGAACGGCCGGCCATGTTGATCACGGTAAAACCAGTTTCGTCAAGGCCCTCACCAACATAGATACCGACAGGCTCAAAGAAGAGAAAAAAAGAGGCATAACCATCGAACTCGGTTTTGCCCATCTTGATCTTCCCTGCGGCCACCGTCTTGGCATCGTCGATGTTCCGGGCCATGAGAAGTTTGTTAAAAATATGGTTGCCGGGGTTACCGGCATGGATATTCTCGCCTTCATCATTGCCGCCGATGAAGGAATAATGCCGCAGACCCGCGAACATTTCGAAATCTGCAGTCTCCTTGGTGTTTCACAGGGAATCGTCATCATAACCAAAAAGGATATGGTCGAGGAAGAGTGGCTGGAGATGGTTGAAGAAGAGGTCCGTGAATTCTGCCAGGGCAGTTTTCTGGAGGAGGCACCTATTGTTCACGTCTCTTCCATCACCGGCGAGGGGATCGATAAGGTTAAGAATCTTCTTGACGACATTGTCTCCAAACATCATTTTGAAGACGCCTTTGGGCCCTTCAGGCTACCGGTGGATCGGGTCTTTGCCATGAAAGGGTTCGGTGCGGTGATAACCGGTACTTCTATTTCCGGCAGAGTCGCTCTGGGTGAGGAACTGCGGATTTATCCCTCCGGGAAAACCGCCAAGGTAAGAGGAATACAGCTGCATTCCCAAACGGTGGATGTAGTCGAAGCAGGTCATCGCACCGCCATCAATCTGCAGGGCATAGAGACCTTGGAAATATCCAGAGGGATGGTTGCGGCAACGCCCGGCGCCCTGCAGCCTAATTTTATGCTGGACTGCTCACTTACCTATCTCTCCTCCAACAACAAGCCCCTCAAGCATAGGGCAAGGGTACGGGTGCATCTCGGCACAGCTGAGGTGATGGGCAGGGTGTCATTATTGGATTGTGACGAATTGCGGCCTGGGGAGGAGGCGGGAGTTCAGTTGCTCCTGGAAGAACCGGTTGCGGTCTGGCCCCACGACAGGTATGTCATTCGCAGTTACTCTCCCGTTATCACAATCGGCGGCGGAGAAGTCCTTGGCAATGTTTCACTGCGGAAGCGGAAAAGGCTGACGGAAAAAGACCGCAAGAGGAATAGTGAAGTTATTCAGATACTGAAAGAAGGTTCACCCGAAGATCATATCCTTCTCTTTCTGGAAGAGAGCGGCACCAAGGGTCTTGTCCTGGATGAATTGGCCATACGGCTTGGCGTTTTCGGTAAACAGTTGAAGAAAATACTCAATGAACCGCTGTCCTCGAAAAAGATTGTCGTGGTCGATTCTTCGGCTCAGCGTTATCTGGCCCTAAGTGTTGCCGAACGCGTCAGCGATTCGATAGTGGATATTCTTACAGTGTTTCATAAGAACAACCCGATCCAGGAAGGATTATCAAAAGAAGGCTTGCGCAGTGAAACAGGACGCCGTCTCGATCAGAAGGTTTTTTCATACTGTTTGAATGAACTGATCCGGAGCGGAACCATTGTTCAGGAGGAATCGCTGATCAGGCTGGCAACACATGAGGTAGCCCTTAAGGCCGATGAAGAAAAGCTGCAGCGCGATCTGCTAAAGTGGTACAGGGATAAAGGACTGGCCCCGGCCACTATCAAGGAAACCTCCGAACAGTTCAGCGATTATCCCGCCCCCTTGCTGAAAGAAGTCATGGGTCTCCTTCTCCGCGAGGAAAAGCTGGTCAAGGTCAGTGAATCTCTTTATTACGAAAAAGAGGCTATGGAGGAGCTGAAGGACAAGGTCGTTGCCTTTATGGAGAAAGAGGGAGAGATAGATGCCCCGCGATTTAAGGAAATGTCCGGTTTGACTCGAAAGTTTTCCATTCCGATCCTGGAATATTTCGATCGAATCAAACTGACCTATCGTATCGAGGATAAACGTATTCTTCGTAAGAAAGCTTCCTGAAGGCAGGATTAGAATACTTTATTCAGGAAATCATGGCCCTGCAGTTGAGGAATCATCCATTTTCTCTTCAAGAGGGCGCCAGGTAATTTTTAAAAACCTGGTGGTAATGCTGTCGATTGCAAATTTATCGTCAATCTGCAGGCCGACAACGGCAACTACCCTATCTTCAGAGGCCAACACGGGGAACTTGAATCTCTGCTGCCGTGGTATTTTCAGATCGGCAAGAAATCTGGAAATTTTCTTTCTGCCATTCATGCCTGGCGGAGTGAACCTCTCCCCCTGTTCGGCTGGCCGCAGAGTAAGCGGAAAATCAACCTTACCCCCATCGACCAGCAGTTCTCCCGTCGTTAAATGCGGCGGAGGATCTTGCAGCGCCTCCAGTTTTAACCTTCTGTTCAGTACCTCTATCCCATACTCAGCCGGTGCTGTAATCCGCAGGTGAGGGATGGATGCGGGTTTGATTTGTCCCCTGAATTTCTTGCCGTGTTCCTGCTGCTGAAAGGTCAGCCGGCCTCTGCTTTTATAGACACGCAGCCCCTGCGGCAGGTGCAGTTCTGCACCGTTTCTCCCGGATTCAGCTAAATGGATCAGTTTTTCAATATGGTGAAATTGCGGCCTCGAGCCGAATTTCCAGCACACCTTTTCGATGATCCGCCTCCTGATGGCCGTATGTTTTTGCAGAAAAGTACCGGTATCAAGAGAAGCAGACCTGCAGGCGTTTTTTGCACAACTGAAGCGTGTGCATTCCGCCAATTCGGTTATTGTCATACTTTCGAGAAGATCGTCATCTTCCTTGAGTATTGCCGCTGTCTGTAAAAGCGTTGAGCGGATGGCCGGATTGAACTGTTTTTTTATCCTTGGGAGAAGATCCAGACGCAGCCGGTTGCGGAGGAATGATTTGTCGGTGTTGGAGCTGTCAGTACAATAAGGAATTCCGCTGGAATTGAGATATTCCAGCAGCTCATTTTTGGAAATTTGCAGCAGCGGTCTGATTATGGTTTCGTTTTTGGGACGCATCCCGGACAATCCTTTGAGCCCGGTGCCACGAAATAATCTGAGCAGAACTTCTTCGGCCTGATCATCGGCGGTATGAGCAACAGCGATCACCTGGGCGTTATGCCGGCGACGGCACTGCTGCAGAGCTTCGTATCTCAGAACACGCGCACTTTCTTCAAGCGAGGAGGCGGTTCTTCGCTTGTGCCCTTTGACATCCACGGAAACTATTTCATGCGGGATCCCCAAGCGCTCTGCAATATTTTGGACGAGCTCTACCTCTTTGCCGATCTCCTGCGGCGGTCGCAGGCCATGGTCGACATAGACGGCAATAGCTTTTATGCCCAGATCACATTCACAAAAAAGGGAGAGCAGGGCAGTTGAATCAGGTCCGGCGGAGCAGCCGACGATAACCGTATCATTCTCCCGCACCAGGTTTTGGCCGGTAAGTATGGTTTTTAATTGAGTAGAATCCACTTTTCCATTATAGAGAGACTAACCTTCTGTTTTTTGCCTTACTTTATAGGGCAAGTGAAGAAGTATTACTGGAGAAGACATGGGCTATCTCAAGTTCAGCAGTCGAATAAAAACGTATCTTGCTCACCATTTCAAGCTACCGGAAGAACAGATCGAATTAATGTTGCCGGAGTTCAAAAAAACTCTGTCCAGCCATATGGAAAACCTTGAAAGAATTTATAGGCAGGACAGTTTAATTGATTTGCAAAAAGCGGCTCACACTATCAAAGGCGCCTTCCTCAACCTCGGTCTGCAAGAATGCGCGGAACTGGCAAAGAAAATAGAATACGGAGCTGCCGACAATGATACCACTGTAGATTATGCAGCGCTGATAGACCGTATGCGTCATATTGTCGATGATATAGTCAATGATCGTTAATCTTCATCCGGGCGTCTCCACCCGGCCCCCTTCCTGGTCCATCAGTACTCTCCGCTACGCCCCTAGTAACTGCAATAGCCTCTCGTGTATATTATCAAAACCACCATTCGAGAGGATCGCTACAATATCCCCCTCCTCAAGAAGCCCGGCGAGGTGCTCCAGTATCTCATCCGTGGTCTGAAAAGACCAGACATGGCGGTTTTTCACACGAATATCTTCTGCAAGCCTGCTCGACGAGAAGTGATCCTCCACCGCTATATTCTCCAGCGGGACAGGCTCGCGCAGCACCACGGCATCGGCATCGGCAAATGCCTCTATGTAGCTGGTCTGAAAGATCGATCGACGGGACGAATTGGTTCGAGGCTCAAAAACGGCCACCAGCCGGTTGCCTGGATATGCCATTTTTAATCCTTCAAGCGTTAGCTTAACTGCGGTCGGGTGATGGGCGAAATCATCAATTACGGTTACGCCTCGGGCCTTTCCCCGTATTTCCTGCCTTCTTTTCACCCCACCGAATTTATCCAGACACTGCTGAATGGTATCGACCGGCAGCCCTGCATGATGAAGAACCGCAGTCACCGCCATGCTGTTGAGACAGTTATGTCTCCCTGTGAGCGGTATGGCCAGGTTGAATGCATCTCTATTGTAGGTGAAACCAAATTCGGTGCGGTTCCCGAGCGTTACCGGATAATCCAGGATCCAGTCATTTTGCGGGGCAAAGCCGTATCCTTCAACCTTGCAGGAAGCATCGGCCACAACCTCGGCTACGTTTGGATCATCAAGATGGGCAATGATCAGACCGTCGGCAGGCAACAGTTTGATAAACTTCCTGAAAGATGCCTTGATTTGTTCGATATCGTCAAAAATATCAGCATGGTCAAATTCTATGGAAGTAATGACGGCTATGTGGGGACGATAATGAAGAAACTTGGACTCCTTATCGAAGAAGGCGGTGTCATACTCATCGCCTTCGGCGACGAAGAAAGGTCCGTTTCCGACTCGATTATTGCTGTTAAAACCGGCAACTATCCCACCGATCATAAAGCTTGGATCAAGCCCGGCATGAAAGAGTGCCGAGGCCAGAATCGAGCAGGTTGTCGTCTTGCCGTGGGTGCCGCTGATCACGATGGACTTGCGGGATTGTATGAAAAACTCAGCGAGAGCCTGGGGGAAGGAGAGATAGGCAAGATCTGATGCGGCTAAAGCCTGCGCTTCCGGATTTTTTCTGGTGATGACATTGCCGACAATGACCAGATCGGGTTTATGCTCCAGATTTTCTGCGCGATATCCTTCGAAGGGAAGTATATCAATCTGTTTAAGAAAATCAGACATTGGCGGATAGATATGGCTGTCCGAACCGGTAATGGTATAGCCGGATTGCTTGAGCATCCCCGCCAATGCGGCCATGCCGGTACCGCAAATCCCCATGATATGGATCGTCTCAATCTTTTGAGGGATAGAGTTTCTTGCAGGATTCAACATCTGATTATTCCTTCCCGACCGTGTTTCTTATAGTGTTATGGATGTTTTTAAACGATTCATCGAAGGTCGCAGGGGTTATCCTGCCCATCTCAATGAACTTGATAGCGACCTCTTTAGAGATCTTAAGGATCGCTTCCTCGCCTATTTCGATACTTCTCCCGGAGTCAGCCCGCTTTTCAGTGGTCATTGTCTTTTGCCTTGGATATAAAAGAAGCGCCTCTGCTGCTGGAAGAAGGCCAATTCGTCACATGAACAGCAGAGGCGATGAATACAGAAATAACCGTCAGGCCATCCCCGCAAATTCTTCATTCATATTTACCAATATTTTTCCTGCGGGAAAAGGATGTTTTTTCCAGTGCCGGATTTATCTTTGCTTGATTCTTTATTACGCCCGAGAGATTTGTCTTTGCCTCGCTCCATAACTATCTTCTCCTGTATGCATTATCCGGTTGATAGGAACATTCGACAACACAAGCGCGATCCTGCACTGCCCGGGAAAGGCCTGCAACGCCATACGGCCCATTGAAACGATCATCCCTAACCTGAAAATGAGCGACGAAAATATGCCGAACGTTACAGCTGACAATGAAACGACTGAACCGAAAGCCTGGCATGCCGAGCCTCTCGAAGATGCCGTGGAAGTACTTGACAGCCCCTCCGAAGGTTTGTCCGATGAGGAGGTGCGGCAACGTATAGAGCGGTACGGGGAAAATGTCATCGAGCGGGGCCGCCAGACAACTCCGCTGGAAATGCTCTGGCGGCAGCTTAAGGATCCCCTGCTCATGGTGCTCATCGGCTCTGGTCTGGTGGCTGTTGCTCTGGGAAAATTTACCGACGGCGCCGTTGTCCTTGCAGTGGTGATCATCAACACCATAATCGGCTTTATTCAGGAATATCGGGCAAGCAGGGCTATCGAGGCACTTGCATCACTCGTTCCACAGCAGGCCGAGGCCAAAAGAAACGGTTCATGGACGGATTTGAACGCCGGCGGACTGGTGCCCGGCGACAGGGTACGTATAAAGGCAGGCGATAAGGTGCCTGCGGATCTGCGTCTGACGCTGGTGAAGAGTCTGGCGGTGGACGAGGCCATTCTCACCGGTGAATCGGTACCGGCGCAAAAGCGCACCGAGGCGGTGGCGAAGGATGCACAGGTGGGCGACCAGACCTGCCTTGCCTTTAAAGGCACCCTTGCCACCTACGGTATGGCAGAAGGTATTGTCGTTCGAACCGGCAGCCATACCGAGCTGGGCCGAATATCCGAGATGCTGCAGGAGACTACAGAACTCGAGACTCCGCTTACCAAAGCACTCGCTACGCTCGGCAAGCAAATTACCGTTGCCATCCTGCTGCTGGCCGTGGTTATCCTGGGCATCGGCGTCTGGCGCGACATGGGCAGTGGGGTGGCATTCATGAACGCTTTCCGGGATTCGATGATGTTTGCCATAGCCCTTGCTGTGGGTGCGATTCCCGAAGGTCTGCCCGCCATCGTTACAATCGCGCTGGCCATCGGCGTACGCCGCATGGCGGCCCGAAATGCCATCATCCGCAAGCTTCCGTCCGTTGAGACACTGGGAAGCACCACGATAATCTGCAGCGACAAGACAGGCACCCTTACCAAAAACGAAATGACTGTTCGCAGTATATGGACTACGAAAAACAGTTACAAGGTCGAAGGAGTCGGCTACAGCAAAACGGGCAGCGTGCTTGCTTCATCCGGGGAGGCACCGGGGGAGGAGCTCATGGCAGCGCTTCGCGGCGCCATACTCTGCAGCGATGCGCGGCTGGTCGAGGAGGAGAGCCGGCGCAAGGTGCAGGGTGATCCCACCGAGGGCGCGCTCATTGTGGCGGGTGAGAAGGCCGGGCTTGAGCCGGCGGAAGTCTATCGGGAACATCCCAGAGTGGATGCGGTCCCCTTTGATTCGGATCGCAAATATATGGCCACTCTGCACCAGGAAGGTGCAAACACCAGTTTCATCGTGCTCAAGGGCGCTCCGGAAATGGTTCTGGAGCGCTGCACCACGGACGATTCCGTGAGCCACAATGATATTCACAAACAGGTGAATCGCCTGGCCGCTGAAGGCATGCGCGTGCTCGCCGTGGCACGGCGCGACGCCAAAGGAATTGCAGTGCCGGATCAGATCAGCGAAGAGGATGTGGACGGGGGCGGCTTCAGCCTGCTCGCCCTGTTCGGCATCATCGATCCACCACGCCAGGAGGTCATTGAATCCATCAGGCAATGCCATCAGGCGGGTCTTACCGTGAAGATGATCACCGGCGATCATGCAGCAACAGCGGAGGCCATAGGGCAGGAACTCGGCCTCCATCATGGTGCTGATGCCGCGATCGAAGGCAACGAGCTGGCGGCAATGAGCGATGAGGAAATATGGCAGGCGGCCCGCCGCAGCAATGTTTTTGCGCGGGTTTCTCCGGAAAGTAAACTCAAGCTTGTCCGGGCGCTTCAGCGTGAAAACGGATCGGGTCGCAAGGAAGTGGTGGCGATGACCGGCGACGGCGTCAATGATGCTCCGGCGCTGAAACAGGCCAATATCGGCATCGCCATGGGGATCACCGGCACATCGGCCACTCAGGAAGCATCCGATCTGGTACTGATGGACGACAACTTCGCCACCATTGCGGCGGCCATCGAGGAAGGCCGCCGTGTCTACGATAACCTTGTGAAATCAATCGCTTTCGTCATCCCCACAAACCTCGCCCTGGCCTTGATACTTGTATATGCCGTGCTGTTCTTTCCCTTCGAAGCGAGTCGGCAGGAACTGCTGTTGCCGATGAAACCCACCCAGCTGCTCTGGATCAATCTGGTGGCCGCCGTGGCCCTGGCTCTGCCTCTTGCCTTCGAGGCCAAGGAACCGAACCTCATGGCAAGGCCGCCCCGCGACCCGGACTCTCACTTTTTCAGTGGATTTCTAATCATACGAACCATACTCGCAGCCGGGCTTATCAGCGCTTTCGCCCTGGTACTTTTCTCCTTCCACTACAACAGGCAGCTTGCCGCAGGAATAGATTCGATATCAGCGCTGCGGGAGTCCCAGACCCTGGCAGTTACCACGGTTGTTTTTTCGCAGATCTTCTATCTCCTCAACTGCCGCTCACTTACCGGATCTGTTTTCCGCATCGGCGTCTTTTCCAACTGGGTGCTATATGCAGGTATCACCATAGTTCTGGCATTACAGGCCACCTTCATTTACGCACCATTCATGCACGCCGTGTTCGCCAGCCGTCCGCTGGAGGGCAATGAGTTGCTTCTGGCCGCAGGCGTAGCCATTATTATCATGCCGGTCATCGAGCTGGAGAAATGGATTCGTGGACGTATCGGAGCATCGGATCAGGCAGGTGTTGCCGGCCGCACCGGCCGAAAAGATTAAGAGGTTTTTGCTATTATCTGTCTAAAGGTTTTTATACCCTCCAGGGGGTACTACTGTAAAGAGTCCAGCTAAGCAGGGTTAGATGGTTATTCCTTGAAAAGGCAATCGATATCGAGGCCTTCTTCTTTATATTTATTGAGTTTGCGCCAGAGTGACACCCGATCGATACCCATCAGTTTCGCGGCTTGGGTCTTGTTGCCATTGACACTTTTCAAGATTCTGAGAATATAATCGCGTTCATTTTCGTGAAGACTCTTGGTCACGTGTTCAACCTTTTCAGGTGTATAAGGGCGTGGGGGATCACCGGTATTGTTGAATCTTGCCGGCAAATGGCAGGGTTCAATCGTTGGTCCCCGGCAGATGGCCAGAGCTCGTTCGATGGTGTTCTCGAGTTCCCTGACGTTCCCCGGGTAGTCGTATCTATAGAGTATTTCCAATGCTTCAGCGGATATGGTCTTCACCTGGTTGTCCGCGGTTGGATATTTACCTAGGAAATGATAGACAAGCAGCTGGATGTCTTCTTTTCTTTCACGCAGAGGCGGAATATGGATGGTGGCGACATTAAGGCGGTAATAGAGATCCTGCCTGAAACGCTTTTCAGCTACCTCATTCTCAAGGTTCTTGTTGGTAGCGGCCAGGATCCTGAAGTCGACAGGTATCTCTTTGGTGCCGCCAATCCGATAGAGTTTTTTTTCCTGCAGGACCCGCAAAACCTTCGCCTGCATGATCATGGGCATTTCTCCGATCTCGTCGAGCAGGATGACTCCACCATTCGTGGTTTCAAAGAGGCCATGGTGGACTTGCGATGCTCCTGTAAAAGCGTCTTTTTCGTGACCAAAAAGTTCATTAAGTACCAGTTCCTCGCTGAGTGCGGCGCAATTAATCGGCATGAACCGTTTATCGGATCGTGTACTCAACTCATGGATAGTCCTGGCGACCAGCTCCTTGCCGGTGCCGGTTTCACCTATGATCAAGATATTACAGTCAAGCTGTGAAAATGTCGTAATGTCATCTTTCAACTTCAGTATCTTGTCATGGTGGCCGACGAACTGGGTTACTCCTTTCTTAGCCATAATTTGCTGCTTGAGTTCGGAAACTTCACGGCGGAGCATCTTCTTCTCCAATGCCTTTTCGACCAGTGTTTTGAGTTCCTGCAGCTTAATAGGTTTGGGTAAGTAGTAGTAGGCACCGCGTGCCATTGCGTCAACTGCCGAGTTCACCGTTGCGTATCCTGTCATGATGATTACCTCTGATTCCGGTAACTTCTGTTTGCAATATTCCATTACCTGGCAGCCATCCACGCCTTCCATTTTCAGGTCGGTTATTATCAGATCAAAGAGGTGATTATCGATGAGTTCAATCGCGGTGTAACCGTTTTCGGCAATTTGCAGTGAATAGCCCTGTTTGATGAGGTAGTGACGTATATTCTCAAGATTAATGATTTCGTCATCAACGAGAAGTATTTTTATCTGTTCTTTTGTCATGAAATCACCGCTTATCTTTCTGAATAACTGATGCGTTCCAATAGGCTACGCATGCGGAAGCGTAATGGTAAATGTCGTACCTTTTTCTTCATTATTGCGCACCGAAATGGTACCCTGATGCTTTTTGATAATGCCGTAAACTACTGCGAGACCAAGGCCGGTCCCCTTGCCGACCTCTTTAGTGGTGTAGAATGGATCGAAAATCTGCTGTATGGATTCTTCCTCAACGCCAATCCCTGTATCGGAAATATTTATGACGATATCATTATTATCACTGTCATGTTCAGCGGTAATAACGATGGTACCCGTCTCTTCTTTTATCGCCTGGATACTGTTGATGATAAGGTTGATAATTACCTCTTTCATTTTTTGCTCGTCGATATTGGCTGTGAGGTCATCGGGTATATCCTGAATAATCCTGATGCCGGTTGGGACATCGCTGATGACGAGACTGACAGCGGTGCCGATGAGCTTCTTCAGCGAAGCCGGTCGTTGGGTGAACATATCGCGTCTTGAAAACTCCAGTAATCCCCTGACAATTTCGGCAGCTCTCTGGGTTTCCTCCTCGATGGTATTCAACTTCTTAAGCACGAAGGCAGTATCCTGCTGTTCTTTCATTTCGTCCAGGGCAAGCTGGCAGCTCGTGGTAATATTGTTGAGGGGATTGTTGAGTTGATGCGCTACGCCTGATGTCAGGGTGCCGAGTGAGGACAGCTTCTCAGCTTGAAACAAGAGTTCCTGCCGCTCCTCCAATACTTCAACCATCCGGTCAAACGCCTTAAATACTATTTGGACCTCATCGTTTAACTTGCTTTCAGGTAAGCTTTTATAATCACCGGTGGCAATGGCATTTGCCGCACTTTCAAGGGTCTTTAAGCGCCTGGCTATGGTGATGAAAAAGACAATCATGCCGATCAAGCTGAATACGATAAGAAAGGAGAAATAGAGTGTAAGTTTGATCTTGGATTCCCTGGCGAACTTTTCTACCGCCGCCTGTGAATCTTTAGCAAGTCTTTCGGCAAGAGTTACCATATCCGCCCCCAGGTTCTGGAGTGCTTCTCTGTAAATACAGTCGGCTGAGGACGAAGGGTCGGTGCAATTATCTCTGAGGTCGCGGAAATGGATCATGTACTGCTGAATCTTTTGCTCCAGTATACCAAGAGTTTTGCGGTATTCGCTATCGATGTCCTGTTTTATATCTTCAATGTAGTCGATGACGCGATTAACAAAAATGGCGGCGGTATCATAGTCATCCCGGGCATTGCCAATGATAAAATTTTTCTCATAACGCCGAATCTCCAGAATCAGGTTGCTGATGTTGCTGGCTTGCTCAAACATTCGCACGTTTTTTTGAAACGAATCAAAATCCTTAAGAAAAATAAGATTAATCCAGGTCGCAACTACCAAAAATGCCGTAAATCCGATTATCAGCTTGGTGCGAAGATTAAAAATGTGGTTGACGTTATACATACCTATGCCCATACCTGGTCGGTAAAAAAAGGAATAGCGGCAGAATAAGCTAACCCAGCTGAGCTAGCACCCCCTTGAGGGTATTAGAACAGACAGATTATTTTCTTGCAAAAAAAACAAGTAAACAATCAGTAAGATACTGAAACGCAACTGTTAGGTTTTCATAGCTGTTTTTCCGTTCAAGTTAGTATCTAGCAATTTTCAGGCCGAAAAAATTCCACAGGATTTGAAAGAATTACGAGCATGAACCTGCTCCTCTGCACGAGCTTCCCCTACAGGATGTCTCACTGTTGCTCCGGTGCAGACAAAACTAAGGAAGATCATATCCGCAGATAAACAAATAACGTTGCAAAACGCAACATTCATTGCACTGTGAAACGTTGCAAAGTGCAATCTCTTTGACGCACGATTATTCCATTATGAGAGATATGGAGATGTTAACAGGAATAATTGTGATTCCGCTTCGCCTTACTCTTTCCGTTGCAAGGTGCAATACGCTCAGAGATGACGAACTCCGGTGGCGATTGCACTCAGCCGACAGAATAGTCAAAGTCATCGCATTGGATGTGATTTACTAAGCTGGCATAATCGTTGCTATTGCAATACGGAGTGATTGTTTTCTTTTGTAATATTCAGCAGCACCCTATCTGCACGCGATCAGCCCGAGAAACGTAATACTATAGTTTCCCAGGCTGCTTGCGCACATATGAAGCACTGCTATACAGTAAACTGCTGATTTTTGGTTCATTGCTGAATTACGTTTTCTTTATTAACTGCAGAGGACAGTGACCGGAATGGTAACCGCTGCTGTTCGAGGGAAAACGTTGAGATTTATATAAACTGAAAAAGGATGGAAAGTCATGGATCTTCCAGTGATTTTGGTGATGATCGTTTTAGTTATGGCTATTTTACTGTTCATATTTGAATGGGTAAGAGTCGATGTTGTAGGCATAATAATGATGGTCTGCCTGCCGCTTTTAGGGCTTGTCACACCGAAGGAAGCCATCAGTGGACTGTCTTCTAATGCCGTGGTCTCAATAATTGCGGTGATCATCATCGGAGCAGGGCTCGATAAGACCGGAGCCATGAATGTGCTGGCCAGAATTCTCCTCCGTTTCGCCGGGAAAAGCGAAAGCCGGATCATGTTATTGATTTCCGGTACGGTTTCATTTATTTCCAGCTTTATGCAGAATATCGGTGCAGCAGCACTTTTTATGCCGGCGACAAAACGAATATGCCGGCAAACCAATATTCCGGTATCTCGTATCCTTATGCCGATGGGGTTTCTTGCAATTATCGGGGGCTGTCTCACTCTCATAGGCTCAAGCCCGCTCATACTGCTCAACGATGTTATGAGGATTTCCAATCCCGATGCGGCTCCATTTGGATTATTTGCCGTTACTCCCGTCGGTTTGGCTCTGGTGCTTGCCGGACTTGTTTATTTTCTCCTGTTGGGCCGACTGGTCCTTCCTTCCGGGCAGGGCGAGGAGGCAAGCGGGCCAATGTCTTCCAGTCTCATGCGGACATATCAGGATATAGGCTCGCTGGCAGAAATAAACGTCCCTGAGTCTGTGAAGAAAACCAACACGCTCGCTGAATTGGAGATTCGTCCGCACTTTTTCGTGACAGTTGTTGGCATAGCAAAAGCAGGCGGAGGCACCAACTTTACCCCTATGCCCGATGATACCATTGGACCTGGTGATGTCCTTGCGGTAAACGGCGCCCCGGATATGATCAGAAAACTTGCCGGCGCTAATGGTTGGGAGATTAAAGAAGATCTTGAAATATTTGCTGAACATCTCTCACCCAATAATGCCGGAATAATGGAAGTGATTATTTCGCCAAGATCGGATTTGACTCAGAGAACCCTGCGATCTTCTGAATTCAGGCGCAAATACGGTGTTAACCCGCTGGCACTTTTTCGAGGAAATAAAACCTATGTTGCCGGCATCTCCACGCTCATACTGGAGACTGGGGACGCGCTTCTTCTGCAGGGGAGATGGGAAAAATTTCACTTCCTCAAGCAACAGCATGACCTGATTTTTACAGAGGATGTGCAGGGCGAGATTCTCAGGACGGAAAAAATCAAATTTGCAGTCGGCAGCCTGCTTCTTTCGCTGACCCTTATTCTTATTTTCCATGTCCAGCTCTCCATAGCCCTGTTAACCGGGGCGTTGGGTATGGTGCTCACCAGGGTGCTCTCCATTGACGAGGCATATCAATCTGTAGACTGGATGACGGTTTTTCTCCTTGGCGGTTTGATTCCGCTCGGCATAGCTTTTGAGAAAACTGGGGCAGCAAAATTGATTGCCGAGTCTATCATGTCCATGATGGGGAGCGTCAGTCCGCTGATCCTGCTGACAGTTGTTGGTCTGCTGACATCCTTTTTTACGCTAGTGGTGTCTAACGTTGGCGCCACGGTACTCATGGTCCCCCTGGCCATGAACATGGCCGGCACTGCCGGGGCGGATCCACGAATAGCAGCTCTGGTTGTGGCGGTGGCCTGCTCGAATACTTTCATACTCCCAACTCACCAGGTAAACGCACTTGTCATGCGGCCTGGCGGATACCGGACAATTGATTATTTCAAGGCAGGAACAGGCATGACCGTCCTCTATCTCATTGTCATGATGGCAGCGGTGTATGTGTTTTATGGTGTTTCTGGATAAAAGCGGCAGCTGTTCCTGAATTGTCTACAAAAAGATGAAAGGAGATGCGCCGGATGATGAGGTTGGGGAGCGTATAATTGAGGAATATATCATGATTTTCTGGAAACGATCCATTAAGCCGAAAAATCCGGAGGAGCCAGTCCCAATGAGTCCGCCGGAAACTGAGGATCTTGGGCAGCTAAGTGTACTCCGGCAAAAGGTACTCAAAACTGATTTACCGGAATATGTGGCCAACCAGGCTGAGAGTGAGCTAAAAAAACTTGAAAAAATTGACACCATTTCTGCTGAATACAATATCGGGCTGAATTATATCCAGCTATTGACTACCCTGCCATGGTTCACACTTTCCACAGATAATCTCGATATTGAACGGGCAGAAGCAATTTTTGCTCAGCAACATTTTGGTCTGGATGAAATAAAAAATAGAATTCTCGACTTCCTCGCCGCTAAGACACTTTGCAGCCTTGCCAAACCAAGGATGCTGATCGTCGACGATGAGATCGTCGCACTAACCAATATTAGCTACTTTTTCGAAAAACAGGGAATGTCGGTTGAAGTGGCGAATAATGGTCGGGAGGCGCTCAATATCATTTCAGCTCAGAAATCTTTTGATATTATCCTCACCGACTTAAAGATGGACCAAATGGATGGTCTGGAGCTGTTGGATCATCTCAAAACCATAGCTCCGGATACCAGTGTCATCATGATTACGGGTTATGCGACGGTTCCCAGTGCTGTTGATGCGATCCATCGGGGAGCAACCCATTACCTCGCCAAACCGGTGGATCTCAATGAATTGAAAACCATGGTAAACAATATCCTCCAGCAGGGCAGAAGGCTGGACCTTGCTCATGGACCTGTTCTCTGTTTTACCGGTCCGCCTGGTACCGGCAAGACCTCCATCGGTCGGAATATCGCCACGGTGCTAGGTAGAAAATTTGTCAGGATTTCCATGGGAGGGCTGAAAGATGAAGCGGAACTGCGCGGTCATCGTCGAACATATATGGGAGCTATGCCGGGTCGTATCGTTTCCGAAATCAAAAGATGCGGAACCATGAATCCCTGCATCATGCTAGATGAAGTAGATAAGATCGGCCAGGATTTTCGAGGAGACCCGGCTTCGGTACTTCTTGAGGTGTTGGATCCGGAACAGAATTCCGGTTTTATTGATCACTACCTGGAAATCCCATTTGATCTGTCCAAGGTTATTTTTATCACCACCGCAAACGAACCGGAAATACTCCCCCAACCATTATTGGACCGTATGGAGATAGTCGAGTTTTCGGGGTATTCAGTGAGTGAGAAAAAAAGCATAGCGAAGCATCATCTCATTCCAGAGCAACTCAGTGAAAATGGACTAGTGGATGTTGACCCGCAATTTGCGGAAGGTGTTCTCGATACTGTCATTACCAATTATACGCAGGAAGCAGGAGTCCGCGGCCTGAACAGGGAACTAGGCAAGATTTGCCGGAAATTAGCAAGGGTTGCTCTTCAGCAGAGCGGTAAATCCAAATCAGAAACGATGACCATTGCCAAACAGGATATTGTCGGTATGCTGGGACCACCACGATTCAGAAAAGATGCGGCTGAAGGTGCATCTACGGTTGGTGTGGTGACGGCGGTGGTGTGGACAAAGTACGGGGGCGAAATCATGTTTGTCGAAACCAGAATGATGCCCGGCTCATCTCAGTTAATTCTTACCGGGTTGATGGGTGAAGTTCTTCAGGAATCAGCCCAGACTGCGCTGAGTTATATCAGGAGTAATACTGAAAAACTTCGTATAGAGAGTACTTTTTTCGGCAAAATTGATCTTCATATCCATCTCCCTGCGGGTGCTGTCTCGAAAGATGGTCCATCGGCAGGGTCGGCAATCTGTCTTGCCCTCATTTCCATTCTAACCGGCAGGCTGGCGAGAAAAACCGTCGCTATTACCGGAGAACTCTCACTCACCGGACAAATACTTCCTGTCGGCGGTATCAGAGAGAAACTTCTTGCTGCCGCTCGTGCAGGAGTGACGACACTCCTCGTTCCGGAAAAGAACAAGGTAGATGTGGAATTCCTGCCGCAGGAAATCCAGCGACAGGTCAAGATTGTGCCTATCGATCAGATAGATGAAGCCGTTGAGTATGTACTTCATCCTGCCAGTGACCACCTGACATCCTTTTGATCACCACTTACAGCCTATATGGGTTTCACAATGCAATAGAGGCCAACGCGCGTGTTGCGTATTGCATAACACCTGTAAAACACCTTAAAGTAATGTTTTTTTTATTAAAATTTATATTATTCCTGGTGGTGATGAGATGAATAGGGCTTGATATCGTTGCAATCTGTAATAATTTCCTTTCCATAATCCAATAAATCAGTCCCAATTGGTCTGCCTCATCCTCACGATATTCTTTTAATGTATTGTAATATAAACAAATTACAGAATGGTACGGACTGTGCAATACCTACGGCAAAGAATGAATGCAAATCTTAAAGGAGGATTGCCATGGATATCAAAAAGCTGTTTAGTTTCGGTAGAAAAAAACATGCACAAGAATTTCAGCTCGCCAAGCTCAACAAACAGAAACCTGTGGCCGTGGGTGAAATGGCGGCAGGCAACCTGACTGCTGCCGCCAACGATATCGCGCGTATGCTGGAACAGCAGAATATGGCAACAAAAATTCTTGCTGTCCAGGATGGCGAGCATTCCACTGCACTCGTTAATTATGTAGTAAAAATGGCGCAGAAACTCGATTGTGAAATCGTCGCTCTTGACGTCTCGGAAGAACCCTTACTTCACTCTGGAGCACGCAGGGAGCGAGAAATCAACCGTTTTAGTCAACGCGCACAGCAAAATGCTGAAACGATGCACTTAAAAGCTGAAACGATGGGAGTCAAGTGCAATCATATAATCCGGGTGGGAAACCAGGAGGAAACTATCAAGGCTCTGAGCCAGGACGATAAGAGCATCCGCTATGTGCTGATCAAGCCTGCTCAGGAACAGGTGTCGGTTAACAAGCGGCAGGCGCGTGTGCCGGTGGTTGATCTTAACTGTTCAAGTCTGTGAAGAAAAGATACGGGTAAAGCTATGGCAGAACATGGCTCTTCAAAAGGTGAAAAATATCATGCTCACCATCACGGATGAATCTAATTCACTTCCGTTTTTTGTCCACAATAATTTATCAATACCAATGAAACTGAGCTGGTTTCATGCTGCCTGCCTTGGAGATTTACAAAAGCCAATTTTTACCGTCATCCAGGACTCTTATCTGGGGCCGGAATGACGAAACTGACATTCCGCCAATATTCTTGATGATTTACCCATAAAAAGTTTCTTTCGCTAAGTAATGGGTAATCAGAACAGTTTAAGGCTTCACTGCAGCATTGAAATAACTTTTTGTATTTTTATGAATTTCTTGAGGGTGGGATAGAGCGAAGTGGAACAACTTGCTTTTGCTTTATTTTTGTGTTTCGGAGATCTATGGAAAGGTAATGAAATGAAATGGCTGGGGGACAGGGATTCGAACCCCGATAAGCGGAGTCAGAGTCCGCTGTCTTGCCGTTAGACCATCCCCCAGCAAGTTATGAGATGAGGACAATTATATAGAAAAAATCTTTAATGCTGTCAAGAAAAAACAGGTTGAATATTTACCCTCTGGAAATGACCGCGCCGGCATAGCCGACCACTTGTTCAGTATCTCCGGAAACTTCGCCTGAATCGATATAGCGTATAACTTCCGCTTTGTTTGCACCCAGTCGCAGGGCGGCCAGCAGGACAACGGTGACGGGAATAACGCCGCACATGGATATCCTGTTATCACGTACGGTTTGAAAAAGACCTTTAGGGTTGAGCGCTGTTAACTGTTCGAGTGCAAGGGTGTCCTTTTTAACTGTATTTTCCCTGGATTCAAAGTGGCTCATATCGCTTGAGGCCAGCATCAGTACAGGTTTTCCATACTGAGAAATTGTATCGGCAAGTGAATTGGCCAGGTTTTCACACTCCAGGTAGGAAAGCTGGGAAAGAGCCAGTGGAACTATGGACAGATTGTCCTGCAGTACCTGGAGAAATGGAACCTGGACTTCCAGTGAATGTTCATATTGATGGGCGCTTTCATCAGCGATTACTTCCGGATTAGCCTGAAGAAGCTGCTCCGAAAAATAGCTGTTCACCGGAACCTTGCCTGTCGGCATATCCCAATCTTGCGTGGAAAGGGCAATGGAAGCGCCTCTGCCCTGGTGGTTTGGTCCTAATATTACAACTGTTTCGGGAATGGTGATACTTTTCAGGGTTTGGGCGCAGACTGTACCTGAATAGACATATCCGGCATGTGGAGAGACGACGGCGATACAGTTTTCTATTTTGGGTGGATTGTAATTCTCCAGCAGTTCCGTGGCGGTATCTTTGAGCACATCCGGTTCTCCAGGATAGAAGCGGCCGGCAACAGCGGGTGATCGACTCATATATGCCCTCCTATGGATAACTTGGTCAGCCGGAGTGAGAAAATTTTAACGGAAATTTTTATCGCTGCACGAACTCCGGTTGGGTATTGCTGAATAGTTACTCCGTCATATTTTTATCCTGCCGCTATGCTAGTGAATTCCAGCTTCATCACCTGGTCGCCGACTAGAGATCGGACGATAGTAGACTCCGGATCGGGGTCCGGAATGACGGTAGTAGTATACTTCTGGTTTTCCAATCAAGTCCGGGTGCCTGGTAGTTTTCGGATCCGTCATCCCCGACGCTGATCCGGGAGAGCGCAATGACGGTAGTGGTTCACTTCTGATATACCCAGTCAGGTCCGGAATGACTGTAGTGGTTGATTCCGATATCAATTGTATGGCTGTGTTTCTGATATGCCTCGGAGTCTCGCAAGGTCGCTTGCCTGATCTGAGAATAAATATTCCCCGGACAACCTCCCAAGTGAAATTTCAGCCGGTCAGGAAGAACGTTTTATCGTCCAGGCCGTGCCGTCCGCGCTGTCCTTGAGTTCAATATTCTTGCGGAGCAGTAGATCGCGGATCTCATCGCTTCTCTTCCAGTCTTTGGCGGTTCTGGCAGCAAATCTTTCTTCAATCAATTTGTTTATAGTATTTTCATCAATGTCCAGATCGGCAAGCATTTTTGCTCTTTTTGTTGCCAGGTAAGATGCGGCATCTTCGCGGAGCAGGCCCATAATGCCCGCCAGTTTTTTGAAAGTTGCAACAGTTTCGCGCAATAGTGAGATATCCTGAGCGGAGGGGCGAGAAGGAAGCATTCTTCGAATCTTGTTGAGCACCTTGACCGTATCGAACAGCACTCCCTGTGCCTGAGCGGTATTAAAGTCGTTATCCATGGCCTGGCAGAATCTCTTTTCCAGACCGGCAAGCTTGGCCTTGTCTTTTGCGGATATCACCTCAGCAGCATCGGTTGGACCGTCCTCAAGATCCTCGATGGCGGCGATGCATTCATAAAGCCTGTCGAGACCGGTGATAGCATCCTGCATGGCATTTTCAGAGAAATCGAGCGGGTTTCTATAGTGGGTGGAAAAAACGAAGAAACGAAGTTCTTCCCGATGGTATTTGGCGGTAATGTCGCGAATGGTGAGAAAGTTGCCCAGCGATTTCGACATCTTCTCGTCCTTGATGGTGACGAAGCCATGGTGGATCCAGGTGGTGACAAAGGGTTTTTCGTTGGCCCCTTCGCTTTGGGCCAGTTCATTTTCATGATGTGGAAAGATGAGATCCTGACCGCCGCCGTGTATATCAAAAGTTTCTCCGAGATACTTCTTGCTCATGGCTGAACATTCGATATGCCACCCCGGTCTACCCGGGCCCCAGGGACTGTCCCATTGCGGTTCTCCTGGTTTTGAGCCTTTCCAGAGAACAAAATCCATGGGGTTGGTTTTTTGTTCGTTGACGGAGATGCGTGCCCCTGCCTGCATGTCTTCGAGCCTTCTTCCGGAAAGCTTGCCGTATTCATCAAAGCTGGATACCGAGTAATAGACATCATTGCCGGACTGGTAGGCCATGTTCTTTTCGATCAGCTCGGAGATGAATCCCACCATCTCCTCTATGTTTTCAGTAGCCTTCGGTTCAAGGGTGGGCCGGGCGATCCCCAGGTTGTCCATATCGATGTAGAACTCATCAATAAAGCGGTTGGCCAATTCCTCCGGGGTGGTGTTCTGCTCCGCAGCCCGGTTGATGATTTTATCATCTATATCTGTAAAATTACGAATATACGTTACCGCATATCCTTTGTATTTAAAGTATGCCACGATCATGTCGAAAACAAGGGCTGAGCGGGCATGGCCTATGTGGCAATAGTCATAGGACGTTATTCCACAGACATAGATTTTTACATGGCCAGGCTCCAGCGGGGAAAATACTTCTTTTTTCCGGGTCAGGGTATTGTAAATTGTAATAGACATGGTGTAGATACTATCCCCTTATGGGAAATTTTTTCGTGGTTGTATGTATACTAGAGTGGAATGCACATGCAAATTTCGTCAATTCTTGAATCAACGAACTGAAAACGTAACATTTTCCCATTGAAGTTGACAACATAATTATAATCGGAGAAAAGACAAGAATGAGCGGCCCCCATGCCGGAGAACGATCCTGGCGGCAAACATTGAAAACATGGATCCATCCCCGGGTTCTAACCATGTTGTTTCTCGGTTTTTCGGCAGGAATTCCGATTTTACTTATTTTCAGTACGCTTTCCGTATGGCTACGCGAAGCCGGAGTAGCCCGTTCTGCCGTAACTTTCTTCAGCTGGGCGGCTCTTGGCTATTCCTTTAAATTCGTCTGGGCGCCCCTTATCGACAAAATGCCTTTTCCGCTGCTGACCCGACTGCTTGGCAGAAGGAGGTCATGGATGCTTGTCTCGCAATTCGCCATTGTAACGGCGATTGTCTGTATGGCCAGTATCGATCCGGCAGCAGGCGAAGAAGCCCTTACCATTATGGCAATGGCGGCGGTCCTGCTCGGTTTTTCCTCGGCCACTCAGGATATCGTCATAGACGCCTACCGCATAGAATGCATTGATGCAACGTATCAGGCGCTGCTCTCATCCACATATATAGCAGGTTATCGTATCGGTATGGTTGTTGCCGGAGCGGGTTCACTTTTTCTGGCCTCCTATCTGGGGACGACCACGGAGATTTATTTATATTCAGCCTGGAAGAACACCTATTATTTTGCCGCGGCGACCATGTTGGTCGGAATCGTTACCACCCTGATAATCTCCGAACCGGAAAGTAACCTGGATCCTTCCGTCTATAAATATTCGTCCCGGCAATACTTCAGACTCTTTCTTGTTTTTCTGGCGGCATGCCTGGTTTTTTCCCTTACCTTTTTTCTCACCGGGACAACGGCGGAGCACGTCCAGTCATTCCTCTCCTCACTTCTCTGGAATGACACCACCTTCACGGGATTTTTGGTCGAAGCCTGCAGATTGGCCCTAGCGATACTGGCAGCCGCAGGTTCTGTGGCGCTTCTGGTAAAAGCAGGGGCCCTGGAGAGGGAAATGGTTGTGGAAACCTACATCGATCCGATACAGGAGTTTTTTGGTCGATACGGAGTGAAAACAGCCATTCTTATCCTCTCTCTTATCGGTTTCTATCGCGTTTCCGATATTGTTCTGGGAGTCGTTTCCAATGTATTTTATGTCGATATGGGGTTCAGCAAAAACGTGATCGCCGGAATAACCAAACTGTATGGAGTGGGGATGACCATCCTTGGCGGGTTCCTCGGGGGTATGCTCACCTTGCGATACGGTATCTATTCCATACTGTTTCTTGGTGCGCTGCTGTCGGCAATCACAAATCTGCTCTTCATGGTCCTTGCTTCTGCAGGTCCCGATGTGACCATGCTCACCGTGGTCATTGCCATTGACAATCTCAGCGCCGGCCTGGCGGCCACAGCTTTTGTGGCTTTTCTCTCCAGCCTGACCAATATCTCGTTTACCGCGGTTCAGTATGCACTTTTTTCCTCGCTTATGACGCTGTTTCCCAAACTGTTTGGAGGATATTCCGGCAGCCTGGTCGACACCTTCGGCTACAATAACTTTTTTCTGCTGACTACGTTGATGGGAATACCGGTGCTGGTTCTGATCTGGTTTATCAGGAAAAAATCAGTAATTGCTTTGAAGGAAGGAAGTGATGCAGGATAGAGTGCTACATATCATTCAGGTAAGATCCAACCGGTTTGAGAGGTCGGCGGGCAATGCTGTAAGCCTGTAAAAACTGAGCCCTGCCGTATATCTCATGATTTTGAGGTGATAATTGCACCATTTAACTTTTGCAAGACCATGCCGTGGCGGTGAAATTCCCGATTTTTCATAGGAAAAACGGACGATGCAGTCATGAAAAAGTGGTCCTCGGGTTCTAATCTGCATACCGCCGACGCTAAGATTTATAGTCCTGGCTATCCCCGCCGTCTGTTGAATCAAACATCCTGCTTCATTGATAAAATTCAGGTTAAGAGGATGTTCGGAGGTAGTACGGGGATGGTTGCGCCGGTTGATGGGCACAGCTTCGGTCTCCACCTGCAGCGAGAGCAGCTCTTCCTTATACTGGCTGCAATTCCTGTGGTTTTCCGATGTACAGTAGTTTGAAATCTGATCATAAAGAGGAACAAACAGCCCCTTTCGGCTGATGGAGCATTTTCTCGATAATTCAGACCAAAATGGACATCGATGTAGAGAATGGTTTTGTTTCGTCATGATAACGGAGGTTTTTGACGTCGTTAACTGTCCGCCTGGAGTTGAGGTTTAGCTCCCTGGGGACATATGCGGGGAATGGATTCCTGATTCGTCATCCCGGACACTGATCCCGGACCGGAATGAAGATCTGAGGGTTCAAGAACTTTACAATGCATCATAATCGCTTATCCGGTTCTTCATTGAACGGAGTGGATAGTGTGAACGGCTTACGAATGGCCTTGCAAAATATATTCCTGAAAGAGTTAACGATACTTTTTTGAGGTTATCCCAAAGCGCTTGAGTTTATCGTAAAAAGCAGTCTTACCGATTCTTAAATCCTTTGCCGCCTTGGCGACATTGCCGTGATATTTTTTCAGAGTATCGGTGATGATTTCTTTTTCTACTTCTGTAAGCATATTTTTTAGCGGCATATTGGAATATTTTTGGCCGATGGAGAGGTGGTCTTCCTGTGGATGTCCGCCGGGGGGAACATCAAAGAATATTTCCTGTTCGGTTATGATATTGCTTTTTGACATTAAAACAGCACGTTGAATAACATTTTCCAATTCGCGAATATTGCCCGGCCAATCATGACGGCAGAGTTTGTCGATGATAGGCCGTGGTACGAAATTCACATCTTTTTTAAAGGCAAGACGATATCTGCGGATAAAATGAGAGACCAGATCCTCGATGTCCTCCTTTCTCTCCCGCAATGGAGGGATCGAAATATTTATTATGTTGAGACGGTAGAAGAGGTCGAGACGAAAGCTGCCGTCCTGGACGGCCAGGGCCAGATCCCTGTTGGTTGCCGCGATAATTCGCACATCGATATTGATTGGTCGATTTCCGCCTACACGGATAATTTCTCCGTTCTGAAGAACCCTGAGGAGGGCTGCCTGCATTCGCGGTGAGATGTCACCGATTTCATCAAGAAAGATTGTGCCGTCATCGACAACTTCAAACTTTCCCTTGGTCTTGGCATGAGCTCCGGTGAATGCACCTTTTTCATAGCCGAAGAGGTCACTTTCCAGCAGTGAATCATTAATGGCATTGCAGTTGATTTTGAGAAACGGTTTTTTGTTGCGGTTGCTGGTTTCCCGAATGAGGTTGGCGACCAGCTCTTTTCCTGTGCCTGATTCGCCGGTAATAAGAATGGTGGCATCCGATTTGGCCACCTGTGTCACCATATCTCGCAGGTCTCGCATCGGTCTGCTGGATCCGATCATGGCATTGTCGCCCGAGAGGTTGGCCAGCTGTGATTTCAAGTTGATGAGCTGCTCAGAAAGTTTCACACGTATCTTTTCGCTTTCTTTGAGCTTTCTGATTTTTTGGGAGAGGATTGCCTCTATATTATTGTGAAAGAGTGAGAGCTCTTCCTCATGCTTTGTCTGCTCGGTGATATCTCGTAATATCAGCCATTGGAGAGTTTCTCCATTGTAGCCGTGGAAAGGAGCAAATACATATTCCAGGTGGCAGTCCCTGAACAGGGTGCGATGAATATGTCGAGATGTACCGGTAGCCGATTTTGAAAGGGAAGAGAGAAGTTTGCGGGAAAAATCGGCGGCGGCTTCTGAATCGCCGTTGGGATCGATATCGAAGGCATCAAAAAAGTCTGCTGCGCTTTTATTTGAAAATTCGATAGACTTTGTGCCATTGATAATCATCACCGGATCGGTAATGGCGTCGAGCATGCCGCGCTGGTTGTAAATCAGTCTTTCTACTTCGGTCTGGGTTACAGGAATGTTCATTATAAAAGGAGTTCTCCCGGGCAAATAATTCAGATTTCCGGATTTTAACATGCGACTTGGATGAACAATTTCGTAGCCATAAAGAGAGCCTGGCGAACTAATAGTGCCGCATTGTAATTTTCCAAAAAAATTTTGTAGGAATAATATTCCCCTTATGGTTCCGGTATTGTTGATGAATAAATAAAAAACAGACTGTTGATGTACTCTGAGACACAGCGGGGTATCAGATAAATAATCATTTTTTCCGGATGATTTTCAGTATAGGAGTAAACTGCCTAAATAGCAAAAAAATGAAGAGGGCTTTTTCCAGAAATACGAAAAAAAGATTCTTCACTATAAAAATATTTCCTGTTCACAGGTGTCGCTTAGTCAGAAGCAGGGGATTTTTGTGAGAAGAGGAGGTGGGAAAACCGTCTTGCTTGGTGGCTTTTTTGATTGTTGGGGTTCGCTATGCTCACGCCAACCTACTCATAAAAAAGGTGTAATGGAATACGAGCTCAGGGTCGAGTCCGGAATGACGGCACAACGAGAGTTTGCGGTATTCGGCAATCACGCTGGCATGAATCTTATTTTGATCCATCCTAAAAGAGCGAAGTGGTAAAGGAACAGCTTAAACCTTTTCATGCCAGTGAAAAGGCGGCTTTTTCATCTTGTTGCGGGTCCAGTTGAGACTTTTTTGGATTGTCGATTTGGATATAAGAGAGAGTATCATGTTGCGCTTTCCTTTGAAACTCATGCACAATATACCGATGAGAATGGTTAAAAGACCCTGGCCCGGCAGGAAGAGCATCAGAATACCCGCAGCAACCAGTACTATCCCGGCTATATTTCTCAGCACCAGCAGGACAATATGGAGCCGTTTACCCTCATAATGAGGGTGGGTCTGGTATTTCAGAAAATATTCACGGGGAAGCCTGGCTATAAAAAAAGGGATAAAAAAAAGGCTTAGACTGAAGGTGGAGATCGACAGGATCGTCAAAAATTCAAGGTAAGGCATTAGATAATCTATAATCTGCTGTTTCATTATTTAAGTAATGGATCTAAAGCAACGAATCCCCGCAGTTGGAGGCGTTATGGTTGCAGAAGAATGTCCTGGAGCCGTCTTTTGGGAACATGGTGGGTTTGATTGCCGTCTCTCCAATATTTGATATTGTAATCACTGCATTCTTCAATCACCACCTTTTCGGCAGGTACGCCCAGGGCGATAACAAGCTGGAGTTCCAGATGCTCCGGTTGAGGGAATTCTGCTGCCAGCTTTTT
Source organism: Desulfopila inferna (assembly GCF_016919005.1). NCBI lineage: Bacteria > Pseudomonadati > Thermodesulfobacteriota > Desulfobulbia > Desulfobulbales > Desulfocapsaceae > Desulfopila > Desulfopila inferna. The sequence goes on along the minus strand of NZ_JAFFQE010000001.1, from coordinate 693,001 downwards.
GGAGAAGGCGAGGATGCGACATCCGCCCAAGCCGGCCTCCGTTGCTCCCAGCAGCATGTTTTGAGAGGCAATGCCCAGATCGAAATGGGCTTCCTGCAATGAGCCCTTCAACCATTCTCTGTTGAGGTAGCAGAGAATATAGGCGGTGGGTCGCTGTCGCTCCTCCGGTCCTTTCCAGTCGGTCAGATAGCCTGCCCAGCCAAGGTGTGGGAAGACGGAGGCGCACTCACCTGCATCTGTGACAATACGGTACTGCCAAGGTTGACAGTTCCTGGCTGAACCGCCGAGTCGGCCCAGCTCGATCAGTTTTTCCACTGTTGAGGCATCGATAACCGCTGTTGCATCAAATTTACGGAAGGTCCTGGTTTTTTCGATAATGTTCTTCATGATCAAGTCTCCGTTGGTTTTTTGAGGTTCAGTCCATACCAGTTTACCAGTGAACTCAGCAAAACTCAGGCTGCGAAGCTTGAAGCCTATTGCAGGAGTCCGTTCTACCGTCATAAAACCTGGACTTCGGTTGAGTTTGGTGAGTAATCAATACGATAATATCGTGAAAAGTTCAACGAAGCTCTTGTGCGGCTAAAAAAAAGACCGAGGTCGACCCTTTTAGAGACCATCAATTAATATGAGACAAGGAAATGTCTACAGATGGTACTTCCGCCGTATCGGCCAGGGTGACATCATCGCTGATATCGATATTTTCAGGAGAAACATCCTGGTACTCTAAAAGAAAATCACGTACTTCCTGGATTCGGTCCCGGCCAAGCTGCTCGAGCATCTCGTCGGTAATCACAATTGGTTGTGCCGAAACGGGAGTAAATTCCTGCAGATCTTCTTCGCTGATATCTTCAACAATTATTCCATCCTGCGTGGGCGCCGCCGAGGATCCGGAGTCCTGGCGATCCTGCCACTCCTGCAGGAGCCTGGCGTTTTCCAGATTGACTCTCTCCTTCTCAGCCTGCTCCAATCGTCGGCGCATAGCACTGGTATCGGAAATCCGATCAACTGTGGCCGAGAGCACCAGCCGAAGCTGGGGCGTGTCGCCCAGCAGCATGCCGTAGAGAGAAAGATTACTGAGCCCTTCTTTACTGAGCTGCGTTTCGCCGGGTATAAATGAAATTTTCGGGTTTTCCTGCAAAATGTCGTATGGTTCCTTAAGCAGCAGGTAAGGTGAGACGCTGGCTTTGATAAACAATCTCTGAAAATGACTTACCACCTGCCTGAAAAGAGGTTTTGAAGTATCTCTCAAGGGCACGGTTTCAGAGAGACTATCTCTGCCGTCGCTTAACAGGGCCAGGGCCAGGGCCGTGGCGGACTGCGGATTTTCGGCGGCAAGAAAGGAAATATCAAGTCTTACCTGCGAATTTTCCGAGGTATCGTTTTTGTAGAACATATTCAGGGTGCTGTTTGTCATCTCCAATTCGAAAGGTGTCTCAAGCTGTTGGTGGAGCGTCTGCAGCGGAAAATCCTCAATTTCGACCAGGCATTTTTCAACCGCCGGCTCAGAGGAGGGGAGGAGCGTGCCCTGCGCTGAAAAAGGAGCTCCGGCAATTGTGCCCGTCACACCATACTCAATCGGATCCAGTGATTCAGAAAGGTGCAGGTTGTCGACATACCCTTTAATAACGGCAACCTTTGTCTGCCATGGCGGAGACAGCCTCTCATCCAGATAATCGATGGCACCATCCTGTATGTTGACCCGGGCGATGTTCAGCCTGGAGAAAGGAACCGCGCTTTGCTCCTGCTCATCGGCTAGAAGGGAGTTGATCGTCTTCCGAAGTGCGGAATAGTAATGCTCTCCACTGTCGGTGTAGCTGATCCGCGGAGATTCCAGCGTAAGTTTGGCGACTTCCAGATGCCGCGGTGAGTAGGTATAGCTGAAGCCGCTGAGAATAGCATCCTGCCAACCCATGAGATCCATACCGTTCTTCGAGAGCAGGCGTCCCCGGGCAAAACGAATATCGCCGGAAAAGCTCTTTTCCGGATAATGATAGAGAACTTCGCCGCTTACCGTAGCTTCAACATTTTTGTTCAATGGTGTTTCAGTGAAATGCTGCAGGGTATCCGTGGTAACATCCACGAACTTCAGGTCAATTTTTGACCGTGTCGGGGAGACCGCCATAACTCCCTGAGCGGAAATTTCACTCTGATCGGCGAAGTGTGCCGTGAAGGAGATATTTTCGCGCTTTGCCTCATTATTACTTAGGGAGGAGATGTTTAGGTCGAAATTACGTATGAAATCGGTCTCACCATCTTCCGCCAAAAGGTCGACTTTGCCGGAGACTTGTAGATTTTCAATAAGAATATTATCGGATCTATCGGATTCTTTCTTCGGAAAAGGTGGCAGAGTCGCGAGAAAATCCGGTGTCAATCCTATTTCCGCTTGCGGCAGAGCAAGCCCTTCGATATGGAAGTCTTCTCCCTGTCTGGATATGGTGGAAATGGAAGCACTTTCCGAGAAGAACCTGAGGTCGCTGTCCTCGACGGCAAAATTTGTGAAAAGCAGTTTTTCAGCACGGTAATCGGAGAGATTGATATCTGCGGAAACCTTGGCAAAGGCAGCCTTCTCAAAGCTGTAACTGCGCCCGTTCGCTTTTTCCGTAAAGAGACCGTCGTAAATTTCGAGCGAGCCTTCATAACTTTGAGTATCAATATCAAATTTGCCGGTCCCATTCAGTAATGTCCGGGCAGCCACGGAATATGACGATGCTGCACGTTCCGGCAGCACGGCAGCGGGCAGATTAGTGAAGGCTACTTCGACAGCGCCGCTCAGGGGCGTGGTGGTAATTTTCCCTTTGGCTCTGATTTCCCCGTCATTTTCCGCGGATCCGCTGAACACGAAATTTTCCTTTTTCGCAGCGGCTTCAAAATCGGCGGCCTGCAGACGTACGTTTTTCAGCTTTACGGGTTTTTCCGTATCTTTTTCAGGAAGTATGGTAAGTGAACCTTTCAGGTCAATGCCCTGGATGGAGCCTTTCTCACTGTCTATATAGTCCTGCATCAGTGCGGGCAGTTTGCTGCGAGACAAAGTAACGGTGCTGTCGTTGAAAAACAGATTACCCAGTGAGATAGCCTCCCCGGTTATTGATACCGGTGTCGCCCTTCCTGTGGGGCTCTGCAGCCAGGCCTTACCGTCTTCGGCTAGCCTGATCGAAGAAAAGAGCAGGGTGCCCTTGTCGAAATCGAAGGAGACTGGTGTTGATTCACTGCGCCGCAGGGAGAATCTGCCCCGGATATCGGCCGAGCCTGTAGCGGAAGTTGCCGCAGCTCCTGTTATTCCGGATTTTCGGGCGACAACCTTCACCACTTCAGCCAGCGGCAGGTTGTTAATCTCCAGGGAGCCGACCGGGGTGGTATTGTCAAATTTACCTTGCCAGAAATAGTGTGCCGGATCATTCCCGGACTCGGCGCTGACCCGGAAGGTGCCTTGCGAAGCCTTGTCTTTCAGGGCGGCAGCATTGGCAAAATTGCGTATGCTCAACTGAACGGGACTGAACTCGCGATTCTCCCCGGAAGTTTTGATGACTATCGTGCCATTGTCGGCAATGAGTAGAGCCGAGGTGATTGCCGGAAGCTCAAGTGGAAAACTGCTGGAAGTTTTTTTATCGTAATCCTTCAGAAACAAAGAATCGACGGTAGCTGCGCTGAAGCCTTTCTCTACTTTCAGAGTCGGATCTCTCAGCAGTAGATGGGTGATATCAATCTCGCTGTTCAGCGGGTTGAGAGAACCCAGCAAATTAAAGCCAGGAACCGCAAGGGAAAGCATGTGGTCATGGCTGCGAAAAAGCGCTTCCCGTACCTGGAACTGGTAATTGAGTGCCAGTTGGCCACCTTCTTTCTCCTGAGCCTGGAAGGATATCTGTATCTTGCCATCAGCGGTGCCTTTTTCTATTACCAGCGGCAGCGGAACCGGAAAATAATTGGCATACAGCTGCAGGTCGATGGCCTGCAGCGTCCCGGAAAGCCGGGTTAGCTCTTTTGCCCCGCCCCGGGAAGCCTGTTCTGTTTCGCTGATCAGTTCAACCGGACTGCCGTTGATGACCGCTGAAAAGCGTGGTTGAATATAGTTGCCGATATCAATGGAAAAATTGGAAAGAGTCGGCAGGTTGACCTTCAAATCCTCGATATAGTGAACCTTTTCTGTGCTGGTGTCGTTGAAGACGATACTGCTGTTATTGATGGATATATTGTTCAGGGAATAGAGGAAGGGCAGTTCGGCGAAATCCAACATATCAAGAGCTTCACCGCCGCTTTTTGTAAAGAACCGGGAGATGTTGTAGGTATTGTCCGGATATCGGTAAACTGTAAATGCCGCCCCATTAATAATCAGGGCATCGGAGACGATGCTTCTTCTCAGCAGCTGGATGAAATCAAGATCTGCATGGAGTTCTCTGATAGTCAGAAAATCTTCGCTTGAGCCGTCTTCTTCCAGGGAGTTGATATGTATGCCTTCGGCAATGATCGAGCAGTCCAGGGGGTTGAACCCGGCGGTATCCACACTCAGGCTGAGGCCTGTGTTTTGCTGAAAGATCTCGGGGAACTTGTCTTTGATGAGATATGGCACCAGGACGGAACTCAGGACATAATACCCGGCAAAAAGCAGAAGTAGAACCAGGGGGAGGATCAAAAACAGCCTTTTGCCTGGTTTCCGCGGAGAGGGGGGCTGATCCCGTGGATCTTCTTTTTTGTGCTGTTTTTCAGCAGGTTTTTTTATATCGCTGGATATGGGGATATTGCCGTATAGATCTGCCATTGATTTAAATGCGGATGTCTGCTCCGTTGTGCAACTTTATTTCTTCTACAGGGACCTGAATTTTTTCATACCGAATATACGCTTTTTGCAGATTCCTGCACTAATTAGTTTCAAATCCCAATCACTGAAGACAACGATAGCCGGAAGGACAATTCAGGAATAGACGTTACTCTGCCCCGCAATGAGGCAGAAAATCAATACCCGGGCGAAATGTTTATAAATACCCTGAAAAGCACTGATATTTTATATTTTACCTTGCTAAAGTGTGTTAAACATATGTAGAATGGCTGCAAGGATAAGGAAGAGCCTTTCTTTTACTCATTTCTAAGGAATCAATCAACTCACAAGTCCTGAATTCCTGGTTGGGTACAGTTATAAAATTTCAAGATCACCTGTTTAGATGTTAGAATTTCTGGAACTTTTGCGGTGGCAGGATGCTTTGGATATCCTTGTCGTCGCCTTCATCATTCATCAGATTATTTCCATCATACGGGGTACCCGCTCAGTACAGATGCTTCTCGGCATCATCGTACTTACCATGGTTTACTTCATGGCGAGCGTTCTTGAACTCGCCACCCTGATGTGGTTGCTCAGGACCTTTCTCAGCTCTATCTTCCTTATTATCATCATCGTTTTTCAGCATGATATCAGACGAGCCCTGACGCAGGTCGGCAAATCTCCTTTCCAGAAAACCACCGATACCATGGAAAGAGATATTGATGAGGTTATAAGTGCCGTCTTTTACCTCGCAAAGCGAAGAATCGGAGCACTCATTATCCTTGAGCGCGACACCGGGCTGGGGGATTACGTCGAATCCGGTTTCGACCTCAATGCCAAGCTTACCAAGGAGTTGCTAGTTTCCATCTTCATGCCGGTATCGCCGCTGCACGACGGTGGAGTTATCATCAGTAAAGGGAGAATCAAGACGGCGGGCAGTATTCTGCCTCTGACCCGAAATCCATATATCAGCAAACGTTTCGGTACCAGGCACCGGGCGGCAATAGGTTTATCCGAAGAAACAGATGCCATTATTCTGGTAGTTTCCGAGGAAACCCAAAACGTTTCTCTGGTACAGCATGGTGCCCTTACCGCGGTCAATGATGAATTAGCTTTGCGAACCAGCCTACGGGCAATATTTGTCGGTAAGGAACAGTCCTCGACATGGAAGAACACCTTTTTTAGAGCATGATGTCACAATTCATCAAAAAAATTCAGAACCTCTGGGCCAAGGGGTGGGTTCTGAAACTTATCTCCCTCTGTCTGGCGACGATGCTTTGGATTTTTGTCGGCGGCGAGGATATAGTAGAGAAAAACATCATGGTGCCGGTAGAGGTCATCAATCTGCCCAAGGATCTGATCATTTCCAACAAATATAAAAATGAAATCGAGGTAACCGTGCGCGGCCCGCGTTCATTGATACTCGAAACGGGCAAAGATCAGAAAGCCCGCCAGATAGATCTTTCCAAGGCAACTCCGGGTACAAAGGTGGAGAACATCGAGATTGATACCATCCCGATCAGCAGGGGGATCGAAGTGCTGCGGGTGCGGCCCTCCTCGATTATCCTCTCGCTGGACAAGCTGATCAAAAAGGAATTGCCAATCAATCCGGTAACCGTCGGCAGTGTCACCCCGGGCTATGTCCTCAAAAACCTGACCATAGATCCCAGCTCCATTTCCATTACCGGACCGCAGACCGTGCTTTCCCGGGTCGAAGTATTGCAGACTACTCCAATTAATATTCACGGACTCTTCGAGTCGGTGCAGCTGCAGATTCCTCTTGAGCTTGATCCCGCTATTGTAGATCTTATCGGTGAAACCTCGGTTACCGCCGATATAACCATTACCTATGATACTATCACAAAAACCATTGAAGATGTACCCGTCAACGTTGTCGTGAAAGGATTTCTGCAGAAGGTCGAGCCCGAAACGGTAACGGTGACTATGAAAATCCCCAGGATGATCATAGACGAGGACACAAAGTTCACCGATCTTTTCTCGGTTACGGCAGTAGAAGACGGGACAGCAAATGAGGTTGACCAGCTGCGGGTTCAGGTAATTCCCTCAGCCGATCTTACGGTGCCTCTGGAAATAGTTTCCATCAATCCACCGTATGTTACCCGGGTTGCGCCGCCACCTGAGATACCGGATACATCGTCTCTGCCGGAGGCGGCCGAAGAATCTTCCCGGGGAGCCGAGAGAGAAGTCCGGTGATACAGGCACTTAAAATATAGACGCTTACAATATAGAAACTACACAGGTAGCTGAATAAAATGCAAAAATTATTTGGAACCGACGGCATTCGCGGTATCGCCAATGTCTTTCCGATGACTACGGAAATCGCCATGCAGGTGGGGCGCGCAATCGCTTTTATCGTCAAGGACGAGAGTAAACGGCACCGGATCGTCATCGGCAAGGACACCAGGTTATCCTGCTATATGCTGGAAAATTCTCTGGCTGCGGGAATTTGCTCCATGGGAGTGGATGTTCTTCTGGTCGGGCCTATGCCCACGCCTGGAATAGCGTTTATTACAACCTCGATGCGCGCCGATGCCGGTGTGGTAATCTCGGCTTCACACAATCCTTTTCAGGATAACGGCATAAAGATATTCTCGAATGACGGATTCAAGCTGCCCGATGAAACGGAAGCTCACATCGAGGACCTGATCTTTTCGAACAAGATGGCCTCCTTATGTCCTTTGGCAGACGAGGTGGGCAAGGCCACCAGGATCGATGACGCCAAGGGAAGATATATCGTCTTCCTTAAAAACACCTTTCCCCATAAGTACGAACTGGATGACTTTCATATCGTTCTCGATTGTGCCCACGGCGCCACCTACAATGTCGCGCCTCATGTATTCGAGGAGCTCGGCGCTACCGTGACCACCCTGGGAGTCAGCCCCAACGGCATCAATATCAACGACCGGTGCGGCGCCCTCCATCCCGAGCTTATGGCCGAGAAGGTCAAGGAGCTCGGCGCTGATATCGGCCTGGCGCTGGACGGCGACGGCGATCGTTTGATCGTCTGCGACGAGAAGGGCAGGATCGTCGACGGCGATCATATCATGGCCATCTGCGCCAAGGATCTGCTTAAACGACGTAAACTGAAGAAAAAGACGCTGGTCTCCACGGTAATGTCCAATATGGGACTCCATATCGCCATGGAGCAGATGGGCGGCACCATGGTGCGCACAGCGGTGGGCGACCGTTACGTGGTCGAACACATGAGAAAGGAAGGTTACTCCTTCGGAGGCGAGCAGTCCGGACACCTCGTCTTCCTCGACCACATCACCACCGGTGACGGCATTCTCGCCGCTCTGCAACTCCTCTCGGTGATGAACAAGACCCAAAAACCGCTCTCCGAACTGGCCACCGTCATGGAAAGTTATCCGCAGGTGCTCAAAAACGTCAGAACCGAAACCAAAATCGATATAAACACCATCCCCGGATTTCTTGATACCATAGAAAAACTAGAGAACAAGCTTGGCAAAACAGGAAGAATACTGGTACGCCCCTCGGGAACCGAACCGCTGATCCGGGTAATGGTCGAGGGAAGCAACGAAGACCTCATCAACGAAATAGCCGATGAACTATGCGGCTTGATATAAAAGTACAACAGAAAAACCGAATTACCTTACCGTCATTCCGGACCCCGATCCTGAATCCATGGTTTCTACATCTCCCTAACCCCTCATCTGTGAAATAACCAATGAATCATATGGATTCCACAACCACAGGCATGATCTAGTCAATACAGGTTGGCTGACCGATTTCAGCAAACATATGAAACTTCGTCCTGAAAAGGTTTTTGAAATAATAGGAACAACTAATCAAATAGTTGAAAAAATGTACGAAAATGTGCTGGCGGTGCATGAAAAGCAGTACGGCCAAGCGAAGATCTATTCGGACCTCAGCACGGTACTACGCAAAAATCTTTTTCAACTGCAGGGCATGATTTAAGAATTTATGTCAACAATAAAGAGTTGATCCCATACAATTGCCCATACCACCCAGCCAATTCAGAACCGACTAAATTTCCCCACCCCTCATCAACGAAACAACCAATGAATCAAAAGTATTACCACAATAAAATTCAGAAATCGTAGGTTGGCGCTGAGCAAAGCGAAGCCCAACAACCACCCTTGGCAAAACCACCATCATCCATAAGCTACCTGCCAAACAACCACCAACCACCGTCATTCCGGATCCCGATCCGGAATCCACAATTACTTATCTCCAGAAAGTAAAGTTTGTGAGATGTCGGTTGATCTACTAAATGTATAATATTAAAGTAGTTAACTCATGTCTATGGGCAGATTTTGGATTTGTCTCGGAACAAGGAACTATTTATTTGCTGACCTTAATCAGAAAGTAAAAGGTTTATCTGAAAGCACCTTGAGGAATACATAATGTTCTTCCTCTTATTCACGCAAAGCCCTAAGAAGCTGCTGCGAGGGAACACCATCTTCGTCCATTCCGGCCTGGACTTGAAAATTTCTTATAGCCGCTTTCGTTCCACTCCCAAGATAGCCATCGATTTCTCCGGAATAATGGCCACGCTGCTTCAGCCGTTTCTGAATTTCAATTTTTTCTCCTACGCTCAGGGACCCTGCCGGCCTTGGCCATAACTGGTCCAGACCTCCCCATCCCGCTATCTTGTCGGCCAGAAGTCCAACGGCAAGAGCATATGAATCAGAATTATTGTAGTTTTTCAGGACATAAAAGTTTCTCATCATCAGAAAGGCAGGGCCATCAGGTCCGGCCATGAGTTTAAGGACAGCATTATCATGCGGCCAGGGATAGGCCCTGCCGCCCGGCCGTTTGAATCCGAGCTGTTCCCATTCCGTCAGGGTTTTCGTCTGCTCATTATACTTTTCCCCTGTCGAGGGAATAATTACTTCGTATCCCCAGGTCTTCCCTGTTCTCCAACCATTTTCATGCAGCAAATTTGCAGCAGTGGCCAGAGCATCGGGGATAGAATTCCAGATATCCCGACGGCCGTTGCCATCCATATCAACACCATAAGCAAGATAGCTGGTGGGAATAAATTGTGTATGTCCCATTGCTCCAGCCCAGGAGCCGGTCAGCTGTTCCTTTTTTATATCTCCGGCTTGAAGAATTTTAAGCGCGGCAAAAAGCTGGTTACGAGCAAATTTTTGCCTCTTGGGATCTCCGTAGGCGAGTGTTGCCAAGGCTCTTGGAACATAATGCAAGCGCTCCGGTTTTTCGAAGATGGCGCCATAATTCGATTCCATTGACCAGATGGCGAGAAGGATCGACTGTTGAACCCCGAATTTATTTTCAACATCAGCGAGCGTCCCGGAATAATATCTGCCCATCTTTTTTCCTTTTTCAACGGACAGAGGATTAACCCGGGCATCCAGGTAATCCCAGATCTCTGTGGTAAACTCCGGCTGATAGTTGGCTCTTTCAAGAACACGGGCATCGATCTCGGTCACATCGGAAAAGGCGGTATCCCAGGTAGTTTTGCTGATGCCCTCTTTTTGGGCCTCCGGATATAATGCGGCAATCCACTGCACAAAATCCGCGTTTCCAGCTCCCTGAGCAGGGCCGGAGACCAGTCCGATGAACACCAGCAACGGGAAAATCAACAACGATAATTTTGATAAATATTTCTTCACATCGACCTCTCGGATACTCAGTTTAACAGGTAAAGTAACGGCAGCAGATCCAGACGTATTCTTGCTCAATTACTATTTCCCATATTCTCAACTGATGATAATCTTGACAAGCTCGTAAAAACCTCAAATATTTTCGGTATCCGTCATTCCGGACTTGATCCGGTACCGGCATGACGCAGAGAGCACGTTGGGGGGTTTTACAAACACGCCAATTAGCCTGCACGGTTACGTCACAGATTTTTTTCGTTATTCAATTCTGTATGTGCACCTCTATGCTCTCATGCTGCAACCATGTTGGTTACATTTTGTACAGACGTCATCTGCCGCAGAGGTTGCAGCTCCTGGATATTCTATTCGCAAGAGGCGAACCATGTTTTGCATGTTTAACATAGTAAAACGATATTTCAAGACCTGATTGGCCAACCAGCCGGGATGTAAGGGCTGAACTAGAACCTTTTCAAAGATACTGCATCCGGATATTGCAGTTGAATCCACTTTCAACTGGTATAGCCTTTTCTATTTACAGACCTTTTACCTTGCAGGAAAACAGTATTTTCCTGCGATGGAGTTATTGTATCTTGACGAGGGGATTTTAATGGGTGGCCCAGGCACATACCTGACCGGGACCTCTCGTGCTTTTTTAGTATCATATATGCTAAAACATATTTCAAATATTATAAATATGTTTTAGCATATATCTATGCAAACGATAATCGATCAACTAAAATCATACCGTATGGCGATGGGGCTCAAGCAGGAAGAGATGGGAAAAAAGCTCGGCCTTCCGCAAAGTCATTTGTCTAAGATTGAGAGAGGGGTGACGGATCCACGATTAACCACTGTGCTTGAAATGGCTCGGGTGTTGGATCAGGAACTGGTTCTTGTTCCCAGGCAGCTTTTGCCTCAACTTCATGCTTTGCTGTACGGGCAGGAAGAGGATGAGAGGCGGTGGCGGTTAGACGAAGAGGATACCTCATGAACAGGATGTTGGAAGTTCGCCTGCATGAGACTACGATCGGTATGCTGACCATGTTGCCAAGCCGGAAGATATTTTTTTCCTTTGATGAAGCATACCTCAATGATCCAGAAAGATGTGTTCTCAGTCAATCCTTCTTTCGTCCATCAGGAGAGCTGATACCGGACAGCAAAGCGACTTTGGCGAAGCTGCCGGCATTTTTTTCGAATCTGCTGCCTGAAGGTCATTTGCGGGAGTATCTGGCGAGACTGGCAAAAGTAAAATCTACCGAGGAATTCAAGTTAATTGAACTCCTTGGTGAAGATTTACCCGGTGCAGTATCTGTAGCTCCGTTGGGAACGGTGAAACATAAGCCTTCTATGGTAGAGATTGAAGAAGGAAATGAAGTTGCGAAGCATCCTTATCGATTCTCACTGGCTGGCGTTCAGTTGAAATTCTCCGCGATTGCAGAGCGACATGGTAGACTTACAATCCCTGCAGGAGGGGTCGGAGGAGATTGGATTATCAAACTGCCGGCTCAAAATTATCTGCATGTTCTGGAAAATGGGTTTGCCATGATGCAGCTTGCCGCCGGTATTGGTATTTCGATTCCCGAGATTCGTCTTGTGCAATTGCAAGAGATCGATGGGCTTCCTGAAATGGGTATGCTCGGTGGACGTTTCGCGCTTGCAGTTAAACGTTTCGATAGAGCATCTGGTGGAAAGCGTATTCATATTGAAGATTTTGCTCAGGTTTACAACGTTTATCCCGAAAAAAAATATCAAGGTGTCAGTTATGGTAACATCGCCAATATGGTTTGGCTTCTCGCGGGAGAAGCCGGGTTGGAAGAATTTATCCGACGGCTGGTATTTAGTATCTTGATAGGTAATGGAGACATGCATTTAAAGAATTGGTCTTTCATTTATCCAGACGGGCGAACCGCAAGCCTGTCACCAGCTTACGACCTGGTCTCGACAGTTCCGTATATCCCCAACGACAAGCTTGCCCTTAAACTTTATAACACAAAGGAAATGAAAGATATTTCGATGTACCATTTCGAAAAAATGGCAGGGAAGTTCCAGCTTCCTCGGTATGTAGTATTGAAAATCGTGCGTGAAACAGTGGATGCAACTATTTCAGAGTGGGAAGAAAATTATGGCAAGTTCGACTTGCCGCCTGATTTAAAAAAATGCATTGACAGGCATATTTCGGCATCCAAACTTAATGTTTGAAAAAATCAGTATAAATGGTGTCACCCATGACTGTCCCCGAGCCCCCCGTGAGCGCATGAGCCTTTATATCTTGCAATTTCATTCAAGTTTGCTTTAAAATGACGTAAGCTTCATTAATGAAAGACATTTTACCCATTATCAGATACTGTTGGACAGTTACCTATGAATAGAGGGATTATGGGAAGCGCAAGAAGAGAAAAAATAAATGCGCAGACGGCAGCCGATCGGCTTCGCTTGGAACTGCCGCGTTTGCGCCGGGAGTATGCTGTGGTCTCACTGGGGCTGTTTGGCTCTTATGTCCGAGGCGAACAGCGCAAGGGAAGCGATCTTGATGTTCTGGTTGAGTTTTCAAAAGTACCTGGAATGTTAAGATTTCTTGACCTGGAGAGGGATCTTTCACACCTTCTCGGAGTTTCAGTAGACCTGGTGCAAAAGGAGGCGCTTAAACCTTCCATAGGCAAGCGCATACTGGATGAGGTTTTGTCCATATGAAAGAGCCACGTTTCGTTCAGGATTATTTAAGGGATATTCTTGAGGCTATGGACAAGGCCGAAGAATTTACCAACGGCTTGGATCTTCCCAGGTTCACTGAGGATGATAAAACCTCCTTTGCTGTTATTCGCTGTCTTGAAATCATCGGCGAGGCTGCCAGAAAGATTCCAGTTGATCTTCGACGGCGTTTTGCTGATATTCCTTGGAAAAGTCTCGCCGGAATGCGTGACAAATTGATTCACGACTATGCTGGGGTAAGTTTGGAAGTTGTGTGGCGCACAGTCAAGGAGGATATCCCGTCTTTGCGACCTATGTTGATAGCTGTTTTGGAGAAGATGCAAGCAGAAGAGGGTTGAATCGGTGCTGCAAGGAACCTGCAAGCTTCTTTGAGTTTCCGAGCTGATACTGGGTGAATGTTTGGCCATATATCTTTAATTTCGGTAAAGCCCCTGATGGATATCTCTAACCACTATAGCTGAAAACGTTGACCACAACCAAAGGCAGCTGCTCAGAATTGAAATGTCACAATTTTCTTAGAGCGGCAACTATCTTACTCACCGTGGTATAATGAATTCCAAGAAAGTCGGCAATCTCTTTCAATGTATAGCCGTATTTGATATGAGTTTCGGCAATGAGCAGTTTGCGTCGTTGTCTTGAAGCATTGGCAATGCCCGCGAAGATCCGATCAAGTGATGGGCGCCCAGGAAAGCGCTGGGAGCGTGGGATTTCTCCGATCTCTTGCTTGTCTTCTATATGCTCTTCCAACATCGCCACAAATTTCTCGCTTCCCAGAATAATCTGACCAACAAGCTTTTTCCAGAAGTGTTCCTGTTTATCCTGTAAACCTTCCGCAACAAATTGGCGATATTGTTGCCTGGCAGCGGTTTTGTCTTCGGAAAACTGTCTCAGCACCCAATCGATACATAAGTATTTCGGTGCAGTGCCGGTAAAGGCAGTGCTTGTGTAACTGCTCCATTCCCATTCGGCAGGTTTGGAAACCATTCCAGCCCGGACAGGATTGAGAACCACATATCGACAAACCTCGAGAAGATGACTCTCCTTTTCCACGAGAATGGCTTTATATCGTCCCTGAAAAACATGACCGACTCTTTGCTTGGCCCGGTTGAAGGTCTGAGTGTAGACGCCGTTTAGCTGTCGCATTCCCAGAGACAAATTGGGATCAAGAGTCTCGATGACAAGATGGTAGTGATTGTCGAGCAGACAAAAGCCATGACAGAGCCAATTGTATTTCTCAATGGTATTTGATAGCACCTTGAGAAATGTCAAACGGTCAGTGTCACAGAGGAAAATGTTTTGCCTGGCATTTCCACGAGAGGTGATATGATACACGGCTCCTGGATATTCTATTCGTAAAGGTCGGGCCATGTAAGGATGTTTACATATCATAAATGATATTTCAAGACCTGACCCCATATACCCCCATATACCCATTTGCCCCAATGCTGCGCTCGACCAGAAATTGAAAGAAAAAATGAATTAAACGACTACCTCAAAGTCAAATGTGCGAAAAATAATTGACACTGCCAATGCAAGACCCCGTTGATGTATCAATATATCTATTGACATCAAGTAGATATCGGTGGTAGTAAATGATCTCTATATTTAATAAGAATTGCCAACGAGAGTAAGAGGCTCATTTCGGTGGTTAACGTTTTTGGTCAAAGAAAAAGAAGTGACTGACAAAAAATGTCACCACACCAGTGCGGTTTTCGTAATTGGAAAATTGACCAAAGGTTTCAGCTGGCTTCTCAACTATTGAATAAATTGTATAAAAATATGAAAGCATATCAGAATAAATCTAATGGCATAATATTTGTATAAGTGATTCAAGTAAGTAGCTTTACCAATTTCCAGGGAAGGCTTCCCCGGAAAAAACCATCTAAGCAGAATCGAAGCGCTGGAGAAAGAGTCAGGTCGATACTCTGCCGAAATCCTAAAGGAGGATAAAGTATGTTGCACAAATTACAGATGAGAAAAGATGAAAAAGGTTTTACTCTGGTCGAATTGATGATCGTTGTCGCGATTATCGGTATCTTGGCGGCTATTGCTATTCCACAGTTTGCCGCGTATCGTATTCGAGGGTTTAATGCTTCTGCGCAGAGTGATGTAAGAAACCTGTCAACAACTGAATCGGCCCTTTTTGCAGACTGGCAGCGATACGGCATAACTGAAGACAATGCTGCTGATGCTGCTACTGGTGTTGCAGGTGACGGTACTCTTTTATCCGGCGGTGATGCTGCTGTTGTATATGTAATTGCAACCACGGACGCTAGTGCTAATGTAAGGTCTACTGGAATCGGTGTAGGTAATGGCGTTGATGTTGCTGCTCATGTTTCAGATGGTACCATCGCTAATGTAGGAGCTTATACAACTTTTGTTGCAGCAGCTAAGCACCTCCAAGGTGATACTATTTATGCAATAGATGCCGAAAATCCAGGAGTATATCAGGATGTTACCACAAGAGTGCAAGGTGATCCACTAGACGAAACTGCTGATATTCCAGCAGGGGCTACCCTTACGGCTGGTGATGACCTCAATGGTGTGGGGGACTTTATTCTTAGGTAAATAATTTTAAAAACAGCCGTCGGTTTCTCTGTCTCTTAATTGAAGCCGGCGGTTTACTATTTCTGTTCCGACCCGTTGATGAAGCGATTGATAATTGATGTTAAAGATGTCTCAAAAACATATCCGAAAGAAATCAGAATCACAAGTCAACCGGCTTTACAAAATCTTTCTCTTCGGTTATACAAAGGTGAGACAGTCGGTTTGATCGGGGCTAATGGTGCTGGGAAATCGACCACAATCAAGCTTTTGCTTGATTTTATTCGCCCTAATCAGGGAAAGATTCTTCTTTTTGACTCTCAACCAAGTAGTTCGCACTTACGTGCAAGATTGGGATACCTTCCTGAAATAGCTAACTTTCCTTCTAATCTTAGCATCCTTAATTTACTTCGTTACACTGCGGCAACCTGTGGTATGTCAACGGCGCAATTTAATGAACGGTCATATCATCTCCTGAACATGCTGGAGCTTTGGAAAGTTCGTTGCAATCGTTTAGGTACCTATTCCAAAGGGATGCAACAACGTGCCAACTTTGCGGTAGCCTTGATAAACGATCCGGAATTGTTAATTCTTGATGAACCCATGAGCGGACTTGATCCAATGGGCAGGCAAAAAATTATCGACCTAATCTACAGTTTAAAAGATGATGGCAAAACCATTCTTTTCTGTTCCCATATCCTTGAAGATGTAGACCGGTTGGTAGATAAGGTACTTTTGTTGCATAAAGGCCGGAAAGTTTTTTACGGCACACCGGACGAACTGACGAATCAAGAAGACGAAAGCTCTTTCGCCGATGCCTTCGTGAGCAGAGTCAGGAGCGAAGAAAAGAAAAGTGCTTAAAAAAATATTATGGTCCAGTCGCCGTATTATAGCGCTGGCTAGATTAATTGTTATTGACGGCCTTCGCCGTCACGCCCTTATTGGTCTTATTCTTTTCGCTCTGGCAGGAATCACCGGAGGATTGCTTTTTTTTGATTTTATCCCCAGGGAAATAGGTAGGGCCTCCAATGACTTTCTGTTCTCAATTATCTATCTGACCGGTTTTGTTTTTCTGCTTTTCCATGCCGTGCAGGTGATGGCCTGGGATACCGAACGTGGGGCTTTGCATACCTATCTCGCCCGTCCAATTTCCCGCACGGAATATGCTCTGGCGCTTTTTTCCGGGCTGGCAGCTCTCCTACTGCTGTTGAATCTCATTTTATGCGGATTGGGGTGGCTGCTACTGGGGCTCATTAAAGACTCCGTTCAGGCAGTATATTTCCCCCGCCTGTCTTTTTCTTTTTTTCTTCTTGCCGGAGCCGGGCTGTACTGCATTGAGCTTATCATTCTGTCGGTTATACTGTTATTTTCCAGCGCTGTACGTGGAAGTTTTGCTGTGCTACTCCTCACTCTCTGCTATTATTTTATTTGCTCGGGGCTACCCGTAGTACGTGCTTCAATCAAACAGGAATCTGGTAGTGAAGCGGGTGCCTCTGATTATCTCCTTGGAGGATTGACCGCTCTTTTTCCAGATTTCTCCCGGTTGGACTTCAAAACCCTGGCAGTATCAACCGACCTTATTCCTCCCGTCAACCAGATAGTTTTCTCTTTTGGCTTTTCATTATTTTACATTATACTTATTCTCTGGTTGTCCTGCTTTATCTATACGCGCCGAGATCTGCATTGATGATTCACATGATTCGTACCTCAATTCTTTTGGTAGCTCTCGTTTTATATGGGATATGTTTCGCGCTGCAGGAAAAGTATGCTGGAGAACAGGAGGTGGTTCTTAAGCCCTCTTTGCCTGCTAATTATTATAGGATCGTGGCCGGTTATACCAGACAACTAACTGCCGAAATGCTTTTTATTCGTACAGGTGTTTTCCTCGGCGGGGTCAAACCAGGAACTCCTCACGAAAATTACGAACGAGCGCTGGCAAATAATCTCGAAGTGACTACTGAGCTTTATCCACGTTTCCTCGACCCCTATTTTTATACCAACAGCTTTCTCCCTATTATATCTGAGGAATCGGCTTCAAGAGCTGCTTGCATTTTCGAGAACGGTATTGCAGCCAACCCGGAGAATCTAATCCTTCGTTTTTTTTACGGCACCAATTTTTTCTTAGCGATGGATGAGCCCCTAAAAGCAGCTAGAGCCTTTTCCGATGCGTCTGAGCTATCAGATGCCCCGCCAATGTTTAGTCGTATTGCCGCTATATTGTCGGCCCAGGGTGGAGAAATTGCCGCTGGATTGATGTCCTTAAAAACAATGCATGCAGCAGAAGAGAATGAAATGGTTCGTGCCCGCTATGAAGAAGAAATAGCCATTTTTGAACAAGCCCTGGAGGTTCAGCAGGCATTGAAGGCATATATGACACGATATGGTTCAGCACCTGAGACACTGGACCAGCTTGTTCCTATGTTTATTGATGGAATTCCGGAAATAAAAGATTCATTGGTGATGGAATACTCCCCCCCCGATCTTCATCTCAAGCGGCCCACAAAAAAATTAAACAGGTAGGGCGAGAAAAGTGGTTGGTCTGATTTTGAAATTGTAGTAAGCAGCTATTTTCATAGGTTAATTTTAGAAATTCAATAAAGATGCATCGCTTAAGGATTCTTCGTTTTGAGAATATCTCTGAGGCTGGAAAGAGTTCGAAAATTAGGCTGATAGCTCACAAAATATAAAAAACATTTATAGCCTCGACTGCAAAAATAGAAAAACATTTTACAATTCTTCCAACTCAAGATGATGGCCATTGGCAAATAAAATAAATATTTCAGCTAACGTATTATTAATACAAGATAAAAATAAAACAATTATATAGCGAAGTCCAGCTGGCTGGATTATTGCTTTCGACACATAGAACTCATAGGATCGCCGCTACCGAATCAACAGCACCAGGATATTAGATTATGATTACACTTGGCAGAAATAGAGGATTCACTTTAGTAGAGATTATGATTGTAATTTTTGTTGCCTCAATAATGCTGACTATAGCTATACCTTCATTTCTGGCCTGGCTGCCAAATTTACATTTCAGGCAGGCAACACGGGATCTTTTCCTGGATCTGCAGATGGCGAAACAGGAGGCGGTGAAAAGAAATGTCAATGTTGGCATCGAGTTAAATAACATAGTCTGTCCTGCGCTGGGAAACCGAGTTCCGACACCAGGTGGATCATATATACTGTTTCTCGATGATGGCAGCGGTGCAGGAATCGCCAATGATGGTATCCGTCACGCTGATGAACCAATCATTAAAGATGTAGGATTCCCTCAAGATGTTGC
This sequence comes from Desulfopila inferna, assembly GCF_016919005.1. NCBI lineage: Bacteria > Pseudomonadati > Thermodesulfobacteriota > Desulfobulbia > Desulfobulbales > Desulfocapsaceae > Desulfopila > Desulfopila inferna. Next base: position 674,079 of record NZ_JAFFQE010000001.1, on the reverse strand, counting down.
CTTATGCGGCAACACCTTTGGACCAACCGGAACAATTATCAGTTTTCAGCCTAATGGAATACCGACATTCCCGGTACCACCGGTAGTGGTAGCACCGGACATTGCAAACAGCCTTACTGTAAATAACGATACCGGCAGGCAGGGTACAATCACTCTCTCCATCGCAGGCAACATAGTACTTAATTAGACGGTATGATCTTATGAATAAACTATCACACTCTTTGAAAGGCGATATCAGGAACTCAGGTTTTACTCTGGTGGAGATGCTGATCGTTTTGCTTTTGTCCGGCCTGATTGTCGCAGCGCTCTACACAGCCCACCGGACGCAGCAGCGCAGTCAGACTGCCCAGGATCAGATCGTGGAAATGCAGCAGAATTTGCGCAGCGGCTTTAACTTCCTACAGCGGGAAATCCGTATGGCGGGTTTTGAGCCAGTGCTCGGGGCAGATGCCGGTATTGTCACGGCAACGAATTCCAGTTTTGTTTTTACTCAGGATATCAATGATAATGGTGCAAACACCGACCCCGGCGATGGCGATGTCGCTGATAATGGCGAAACCATAATCTATGGGCTGGCTGATGATATCGATAACGACGGCATAGTAGATGGTGGAGGAATTGCATCTTTGACGCGCCTGGCCTCGGGAGGAGTTACAGCACAGCCAGTCGCCGATAATATAGAGGCCGTTGAGTTTCTCTATCTTCTTGGGGACGACCTGACACCGAGTTTGAATCCCTCGGCAGGAGAACTGGATACCATCCGCACCGTGGTTATCTCGATGCTTGCCCGCACCCGTTTTCCTGACCCTGAATTTCGTGGATCAGCGAATTTTCTCCCAGCTTCGAATGATCCAAATTTCCATAACGGGGATTATAATCTTGGTTCAGGTGTAATATGGGGGAATAACGATAATTTTCGCCGCCGAATACTTATAGCCACCGTCCAGCTGAGGAATATGGGATTATGAAATTTAAAGAATACATCGTTGCAGATGAGAAGGGATTCACCCTCATAGAATCGATGGTCGCGATATTCATCCTGACCATCGGGGTATTCAGCCTTTACGCCATGCAGATAAACGCCATTGACGGCAATGCCAAGGCCGCCAGAATTACCTATGGTACAGGATGGACTACCGACCGGATTGAAAATTTGATAACCCTGTCTTTTGATGATCTGCTGCTGGAGGATGGTGACGGCGACGGAACAGGACAGGATGGCGACGGTGACGGTATAGCCGATAATGGCCTGGATTTTGGATTGAACGACACCGGGAATAACGCCGACGGCAGCATGGTTTCTCCCGACGGCATGTACACTATATTCTGGAATGTCGCCGAGGGGCAGCGGATGCCCGATTTGAAATCCATCCGAATTATTGTCCGGTACAATGGTGGAGCAGATACACGGGATATCGTAATGGACTATATAAAACCTCGAATGTAAGAATTGGGACCGCACTATTATGGCATCACTACACAGAAAAGGCCGGGAAGACGGATTTGTCATGATTGCATGTATGATGATCATGATTGTACTGACTATTGTCGGGATCATGGCTGTCAGCACCACTCAGATCGAACTGATGATATCCGGTAATGACAAGGTTGCAAAATCGGCGTTCTACAGAGCAGACAGCGGCATTTTTACGGCACCTAAGGTGATACGGGAAGTACTTAACGTGGGACCGACCGTTGATATATCCACAATGACGATTGCGCCTGAATCCCCAGGAAGCCAAAAAGAATTTTATAGAAAAGTTATAGGATTTAATACCGCTCAGCCCGATCCTAATATCAGTTTCACCCAGGGCGAAGGTGACCTTGATACCGACATTCTCCGAAGCGGTCAGGAGCAGCTTCCCGGCGAGAGCATAGAGTTCGCCAGCGGATATGACGGTGGGCCAACAGCTTCCCAGGGTGTGGCCGTCCTGTACAGATTATCAGCGACAGGCACAGCGCCAGGAAATGCAGTTTCACAGATTACAGCACTTTACAAATTTATCCCCGGTAGACCTGGAGGCTTATAAGATGAACGTCAGAGCAATCATAAAAATGTGTATGACAGTGGCGTTAGGCCTGGCAATTCTATCCGGCTGGGCAGTTGCCGCGGAACCGGTATTGGCAGACTATACGGCATATCCTATTTTTACGGTTAATCCAGTGAAGCCGAACATTATGATCATGCTGGATAATTCAGGTTCGATGAACCAGAATGCCTACGGTTCTGCAGCCACTGAGGGGCAAGAGGTAACCGATCAGCCTTACCGGGGAGTCCCTTATCCATACACGGTCTCCTATAAAGTTTCCACCAGTGCCGATGACGCCGAAGAGCATGCCAACGGCAGCACCTCGATAAATAATGGCAGTCCTGATCTGGATTTCGGACGTTTCAGCCCTTATGACACATCTACAGTCGGGATACGTTTCCAGGGTTTGGATATTCCTAAAGATGCTGTTATTATCGATGCCTGGCTGGAATTTACCGTGCAGAGAGTTCCTAACGGTACCGAAGGTATTTCGGCCAATGAATACGCACCGATTTCACTTGATATCATAGGTGAGGCATCCGACAGCGCACCGGTGTTTGAAAACTCAAACTATAATATTACCAGTCGGCCTGCTACCACGAGCACTGTTGAATGGAATGATACCGATTCACCGACAACAATTACCTGGGGGCCGGTCAATGAGGTGAAGAAATCCCCCGATATTTCTACAATAGTACAAGAAATCGTGAATCGTGAAGGCTGGGAGAAGGGAAACGCCATGGCCTTCAAAATCCAATATCATAACACCGATTCACACGCCAAACGAGATGCCTATTCTTTTGACGGAAGCAACAGCGATGCACCGGTTCTTTTTATAGAATACAAGACCGAAAAGCAGGAGCAGTATTACGGTTATTTTAATCCGGAATGGTTTTATACACATTCCAGCAATAAATATTACCATGCCTATAAAAAAGTTGATTATAACTATGCAAGCTCCTGCTGGAATGTGATTTATCCAACCGATCTGGGTAATCCTCCCGCTGACGAATCCGATTGGAATTCTTTGTGCCTGGATGACGCCGGCATTGTCTCCAGGGAGTTGTGGGATGGAAACTGGATGAACTGGGCCTCTATGCGGAGGATAGATATTGCCCGGAAGGTAATAATGGGTGGAAAAGCTACATCCCGGCAGGGCGGCGGCAACCAAACTGCATATGGTGAGGTTCCTGCCCAGGGAAACAGGCATTTCAAAAGAGAATTCGACAGTTCGGCCGGGTCTGCGGTAACGCCCTATTCCGATGGTTCAAATATAAAATGGTATGGAGTCCAGGATGGATATTTAACGGTTGATACAAACAACAATAACGATCCATTCAGTGGAAGAGACCGTTTCGTGCTAGCCATTGACAAACTGCAGGATTATGACGGTCGAGACTTTGCCGATGACGGCAATCTTGCCGGCGTTATGCAGAAATACTGGGACAAAGCCTACTGGGGGAATGAATTTTTCTATAGCGGTACCGGGAATAATATGGAAGGCGGACAAATTGTAAGCCCCATCGGAACAAATCTGTCGAGTTTAATCACCGATTTGCAGAATACCGGAGCCGATACCTGGACACCGCTGGCAGAGTCTTATTATGTGACAAAACAGTATTTTATGCAGGAAAAGGCCGACTCAACTCTTGGCTACTCCAATTCCTGCATTGGAGCTGTCAATAACACCAATGATCCCTATTATCAGGAAAAAGAATTTATCGAATGTGCTCCAAGCTTTGTTATTATGCTCACGGATGGAGCTTCTACCATGGACGGACAAATTCCCGGAGATTTAAAAGATTATGATGGGGATGGTGTCGATAATACCGCTTGTGATGAATACGATAATACCAACTGTGATTACGCGACCGGCGGCACTGACTATCTCGATGATATCGCGCTCTATGCCAGAACCAACGATCTTCGCGCCGATCTCGACGGTGACCAGAATTTGATTCTCTACACGGTTTATGCCTTCGGCAATAATCCGGATGCGAGGAATTTACTCCGGGATGCGGCTCGTAACGGAGGTTTTGAAGATCTCAACGGCAACAACAGACCGGATGGAACCTATAGTGATCCTCCCGAGGACCGGATAGAGTGGGATTTCAACGGTGACGGTGATCCTGATACCTTTTTCGAGGCTCAGGACGGATATAAACTTGAAACTGCTCTCGGCGACGCCATAAATAATATTTTAAAGCGGGCCTCTTCCGGTACTGCCGTATCTGTTCTTGCAACTTCCAGCGAGGGTGAAGGAAACCTCTCCCAGGCCTATTTCCGTCCTGAAGTCAAAACCGCCAAAGGTCCGGTAAAATGGGTCGGCTATCTTCAGTCTCTCTGGATCGACAACCAGAGCAATTTGCGCGAAGATACCAATGGGAATCATGCCTTGGATCCGAATGAAGATCTCATTATTAGATATAATGTCGATGCACAGGGGAATACCATCGTACGAAAGTATGCGGTGGACGAAGTAGTCTGTACATCAACTGACAGCAGCCTTACTGACGAGGAAGCCTGTTTTGCTGCTCCTGATGATACCGAAGGTTTATTTAATGACAATAAGTGCAGTTGCGTAGAGATAAACTATCCGGAAATTGATATTGTCTGTGAATCCACTGATAGCAATGTTTCCGATGATGTAGCCTGTGCAGATGTTGACGGCGAGTCGAACGGTCTGTTCAACAGCGGTCAGTGTTTATGTGACGATGGGGCCATAGCCTCTGTCCCAATGGATCAGATTACGCCGATTTGGGAAGCAGGGAAGCGGCTCGCCTTGAAGACTGACCCGGATGATCCCGCCAACGGCCGAAAATTATTTACCTCTCTTGATGGTGAAGGCGATGGCCTCTATCATGGCGGGATCGAATTTTCCACGCTTAACGCAGCGAGCATACAACCATTTCTTGGAATCAAAGATCCGGAAGCCTGGAGTTATCTTGGTGAATACAGCGCCGAGACGGACCAAACCCATAGAACCGAAAATCTTATTCGTTTTGTCAGAGGGTTCAATGACGGATTTTCCGGTGAGACTCTCATCAGGTCCCGCGCTATGGAAGTTGACGGAATAGAGAGAGTGTGGCGACTGGGTGATATAGTACATTCAACCCCTGTGACCGTGGCGCAGCCGATGGATAATTACGGACTTATCTACAGGGATGAATCATATGATAATTACTATCGTCATCATCAGAAAAGGGAGTCCGTCGTTTATGTAGGAGCAAATGATGGTATTTTGCATGCCTTTGCCTCATGGCAGTATAATGAGGGAAACAGGGAGTTTACACGACCAGACGTCGCCAGTGAATTTGAGGAAATCGGTGATGAACTCTGGGGCTATATACCTCGAGCCCTGCTGCCTCATCTTAAATGGCTGCCACGCACGGATTATACGCATGTCTATTATGTGGATTTGAAGCCAAAGGTTGTAGATGTCAAGATTTTCACACCTGATTTGACGAATCACATAGGCGGTTGGGGAACGGTCCTGATCGGAGGCCTGCGAATGGGAGGCAAACCGATAGATGTTACTGACAATTTCGAGGGCACCGTGGGCACTGAAACATTTTCCTCCTCCTACTTTGCCATAGATATAACCGATCCTAGAAATCCCAAGCTTCTCTGGGAGAAGACCTATGAAGGACTCAATCTCACAACGATGAGGCCCAATGTCGCCAAAGTTGGTAGTGAGTGGTTTGTCGTTTTTGGTTCCGGACCGGATTCCTATGAAGGATCCAGTACCTCAAACGCCAAAATTTATGTGGCGGATATCGCCACTGGAGAGCTGTATAACGACCTCAACACCGACTGGCTGTTTGAGACTTCAGAAGAGAAATCTTTTATGGGAGGAGTCGCCAGCCTGGATTACCGTTTGAACTATAATGTGGATTCTATTTATTTATCTCAGACATATGATGACAGCAACAATCTCGATCCCGACTGGAAAGGCAGCATGTACCGCGTCGCCGTACCTTGGTCCTGTGAGGGGTCCGGTTGTGAAGCCATCCCATATGGCACGGTCGGCACCCAGGGCAGTTGTGTATGTTCATATAATACTGATCCTTTGACATGGGAATTGGGCAAACTCTATGAGTCCGAAACCCCCCTCACCGCGGAACCTTCGTTGACCACGGATTACTTCAAAAATATATGGGTCCATTTCGGTACCGGCCGTTATCTTAGTGAGGCTGATAAATCGACAACCGACACGAATTACCTTATCGGTCTTAAGGATCCGTATTTTAATAAAGCGCATAAGGAAGAGGTTACCGGCTATATTTACGGAACTAATGCAACCAACAGACCTTATTATCAAGATTTCACTAAAAATCTAACACTTGTTTCCGGGGATCTTTTCGGCTCGGATGACTTTGAGGTGTTTTTCCCATGGGGTTATTATGAGGCACCTGCAGGAGATTGTTCTTCGGTTCCAACAGGGGCTGTTGGCGATATTTACGGTAATGGTTCCTGTATCGGGTCGTATGATTGGCCGGAAATTGTTTGTGAACCTGAAGATCCTTCTACCTATCCTAATGCCTGTGATGGTGTAGCCGGTGACGAAATAGGCACTATTGTCGACTCTGTTAACGGCGATTGCGTGTGTAGTGGGTTCGCCGTTCCGGATTGGGGATGCGTTGAGAAAGTTAGCGGTTCCGGTGCCTGTGATGATGTCCTGGAAGGTGAGATTGCCGATAATGACTCTTATAAATCTCTTTATTGGGAGGCGTATGAAGTGGTTCCGGAGGGATGTACCGGTGTTAATTTCGGTGAAGAAGTTGAAACCGCAGAATGTGAAAGCGGAGAAATACAGCCACCTACCTGGAGTACCTACGAGAGACCAACTGGTGATTGCACCGGGGTTGAGCCTCCCATGGCTGGGGATATCGCAGATGACGGCGGATCATGCTATGCCGGTTACTGGGCCTGTGATGAAACGGTTGCCAACGGTTGTGACAATGTTGATTTTACAGCGCAAACCGGAATGCTGGGAGCCGCTGCTGATGGTGATATTAACGGTGACGGCTCGTGTCAATGCGGATTCGTCACCGATCCTGTTGCAAGGATAATGGCCGCCACCTCCACCGCTTATCTGACCTTTCCGGAGATCGTTACTCAAGCCAGAACCAGGGAAGGTTGGATAAGGACATTATACGATCCCAAAGAGCGATCCGTCGAAAAAGCGACAAATTTTGGTGGACTTTCGCTCTTTTCCACCTATGTACCAAGCGATGCAATTTGTTCCTTTGGTGGAAATAGCTATCTTTATGCTGTTTATTTTGAGACTGGAACGGCATTTCAACGGGAAGTTTTCGAAGACGGAACGACATACGACGATTTATCAAATGAAATCCTGGTGAAAGACAGGATCGATCTTGGTCTGGGGATGGCTTCCACGCCTTCTATTCATGTTGGTAGACAGGAAGACAATAAGGCCGAGGTTCTGATTAATAAAAGTACAGGTGAGATTAGAGGCATTGAGATTGATCCGGCTTTTAATATCAGGAGTGGTTTAAGGTACTGGCAAAATTAACCTATGTTTGACCAGGAGGGTATACATATGAAATATCGTATCACATTACCGGTTGTTGCAGTGTTGCTGGTAATGTTCTTAATGGTTGAGATATCAGGCTCAGCAGAAAACTCGCTAACCAAGGAATTCAAGGAAGTCGTCATAACCTCGAAATATAAGGTGGAAATGACTGGCGGACAAAGAGACAAGAGGGATTCGACTCCGGGGAAGGAACCGTTTAGCGTTAAATATCTTCTTGGTGGTACAGATCGGTTTGAATTGATCGATGATTCTGTTTTAATCAATCAAAACGGAAAATATATAGCTCCCGATAAACTTCGAGTGCCATGTAAGGCAATGATAGATTATCAAACTTTAAGCAATGGCAAACGAAACATTATTGCGCTTCAGGTCTCTAAAATACTTTCAGGTTCAACAGAGAAGTGGACAGAACCTTTGCCGCACTAAGTGGCCTTTAAAAAGCCCTATAGTGGTAAATACCTTATAAGAATAGGCCGACATCTCATTGCTTGTCAGTACGAAGCAAGGAGATGTCGGCCTTTTTTATTAATCAAACTCAGCCGAAACGCTTGCCTTGCAGCCAAATGATCTATGATTATAAGCAATTGCTAGTTTCGTCATGCCGGACTTGACTTGATCAGGGATCGGAATGATGGAGAAAAGCGGCTTTTGTAAATCTCAAAAGCATCTAACTTGGCTGAGTTTCGTTGGTGATCAGTTTTTTTGGTTATGATTTCCGGTTTCAGAGTATATTACTGATTTAGTGTAGTGTCTGGAAAAAATCTCGAAATAGTGTTTTCTGTAAAGAACAAATCAATGTTCAATCCCTCAGCGCAATCGACACATGTATTTCAAAGGATTCAAGATAGCTGTAACTGTAAACTTTGCTGTACTCCTTATTATTGGAATGGTTCTTACCCACATTGTTGTCACCTTTTTCTGGCAGCAGCATGTAATAAACCTTTCAATAAACCGGGCAAAGCTTTTGCTTTCTGCCTATAATTTAATCTTATGCGATGAGCTGTCAGACAATAGAGTTACTTTTTTTGAAAATCACAAAGACAAGATTTCTAATTTTCAGGTTTCTCTGGGGTTAATGTCTGATGGAGCAGTTTTTGCCGAAAGAGAGGGGCTCTCGAGAAATCTGGAGAAGGTATTGAGGCAATCTGCTGCGGCTCAGAGCGAAATAATTTCATCAACCGGCAGTTTTTGGTCGGTATTTGGATTGAGCGTCAGGGAAATATATGTTGCAGTGCCTTCCATGGATTGTGAATCTTACGAAGCGGTAGGCGCTCTTGTCCATGTCCCGGAATTATCCAAATATATATCCGAAAAACAGTCTGCAATAATCGTTTATATCCTTGTAAACGCTATAGTGTTGACCACTCTCTGGTTTTTCCGAATGAGGCGGCTGGTAATCAAGCCACTGGAGAATCTTGTGGCTATGTCGGAATCTTTTGGCATGGCCGCTTCTGATTTTATGGCTGCCTCTCCTCAAAAGAATGAATTTGGCCAGTTGGCGACAGCATTGAGTAATATGCTTTCCCAGATTGAAAAAGACAAAGAAAAATTAACTGCAACTGTCAATTCTCTCGAAGAAGCCAACAAATTGATTCTTGCCAATCAGGATAAGCTTGTCGAAGCAGAAAAATTTGTCGCGGTAGGGAGGCTGTCAGCGGGATTGGCTCATGAAATTGGCAACCCTCTGGGAATAATCCAGGGCTATCTTGAATTACTTGGCATGGATGATATAGATTCTAAGGACCGTCAACAGTACAGCAGGCGAGCCACCAAAGAGCTTGAAAGAATGACACGCCTGATCAGGCAGCTTCTTGATTTTGCTAAAAAAAAGAACGCTACGGATTCCCGTACCACGGTGCCTCCTGTTATCTATGAACTTTTGGAAATGCTGAAGTACCAGAAGATCGTCAAGAACATACATTTCGAAACTGATTGTGAAGATTTCGCGGAGGAGGCATATTGCAGTGAAGCCGATCTGCACCAGGTGCTGCTCAACTGTGTCCTCAATTCTATTGATGCAATCGGCGAACAGGATGAGACAGGCGGCAAAATCATTCTCTCGTGCAGCCTGAGAATAGAGGAGGTGAATAAATTTGCCGAAATAAAAATCCGGGATAATGGTAAAGGAGTAAAATGCTCAGAAATATCATCGGTTTTTGATCCTTTTTTTACAACAAAGGAAGTCGGCTGTGGAACAGGGCTTGGATTGTCTGTATCGCGTTCCATTGTTGAAAATTGTGGTGGTACGATGCGTTTGGAGAGCGAAGTTTCTACCGGCACGTGCGTCACCATTATGCTGCCGGTGGAATAGTCATAGCGTTTAGCCTTTCTCTGATATGCGAGATAAGCAATAGAAAAAACGAGTTATCATATTAATGAGGACAGCCTTGCACAAGAAAAGACTATTGATTGTTGATGATGAAGAGAATATGCGGCATATGCTCAAGGCCATGCTGTCTCGGTATGAATATGCCATATCTGCGGCAGAGGATGGGCTGGAAGCAACAGAGATCATCAGCAGGAGTGAGTTTGATTTCATACTCTGTGACATCCGGATGCCTAAGATGGATGGTCTCTCATTTCTAAATCAAAACAGTAAATTACTTTATAATACCACCGTCATAATGATGTCAGCTTATGGTAGTATCGATCTGGCTCTTGAGGCCATGAAAGCTGGAGCATATGATTTCATTTCTAAACCTTTTAAAACAGATGAGGTGCTATTAACCTTAAAAAAAGCGGAAGAGCGTGAACAACTGAAAAGAGAAAATATCTATTTGAAGAAAGAACTGGGTAAACGGACAGATGGTTTTTTGAACATAATAGGGCAAAGCAAGGCCATAAGATCTACGATAGATCTAGCTGAAAAGGTTGCGCCCTATACAACCACTGTTCTGGTCACCGGTGAATCAGGAACAGGCAAGGAACTAATCGCCAGGGGAATCCATGCTGCGTCTCCGCGAGCATCCAAACGCTTTTTTGCGATTAATTGCGGCAGCATTCCAGGAGACCTTCTGGAAACCGAGCTTTTTGGCTATCTGAAGGGTTCCTTTACGGGAGCAGATAAAGATAAAAAAGGTCTGTTCGAGGAGGCTGATGGCAGCACCTTGTTTCTTGATGAAGTAGGCGAGCTGCCGATGGCTATGCAGGTAAAGCTTCTCAGGGTTCTGCAGGAAAATGAAATAAGGCCGGTTGGTGCCTCATACGTTACAAAAACAGATGTGCGCATAATTACAGCCACCGCCAAGAATTTGCATGATGAAGTTGGGAAAGGTACTTTCCGTGAAGATTTGTATTACCGGCTGAATGTTCTGTCTATCCCTCTGCCACCGTTACGGGAAAGGATCGACGACCTACCCGATCTATGTAAATTTTTTATTGAAAAATACAACAGTGAACTTAACTGCTCGGTCCGCAATATTACCCCGGAAGCCATGAGTGTTTTGCTGCGGCACCACTGGCCGGGTAATATTCGGGAGCTGGAAAATGTAATTCAGCGAGGTATGGTTTTAACCGATGAGGATACAATCGCTCTCAACCATATACCACAGACAATTACAGATTATACGAAATGCACTGCAAAGGATGGATTGCTGCGATACGATGGCTATTCCATAAAATATGCACAGAAGCAGCTGGAAGCCGAAATGATAGAAATGGCTCTTGAGAAAACCGGAGGAAACAAATCGAAAGCTGCAACCCTGCTTGAGATCAGCTATCCTTCTCTGTTGAACAAAATCAAAGTGTATGATTTGCAAAAATAAAGCTGCGGCCTTCTTATCAAGGCCGGCAGCACGAAACTGGCTAAGTTTGTTTTTGTTGGAGCATGCATCCCAAAAAAATCATTAATATATAAGCCTGATTTAAATCATGATTTCCCGCGAGGGAACTTTGAATAGGAGTGAAATTGCCCCTTGCAGCGGATTATTGTGAGAAAAATATGAGATTGTAAAAGTATACCTCCCCATAGTTGTTCGAATTTTCCTTTCTTTAAAGATTACCGGGGAGGTCGAAAATGAATAAAAATGGATTTTCATTAATTGAAGTAAATGTCTGCTGCATACTTGTGGCAATCCTTTCTGCAGTTTCCTATCCTTTTATCGGTGAAATCCGACAATCCGCAATTTTTAAAAACGAAATCAGAATGCTTTATGGGAATCTGCAAAGAGCAAAAATTGAAGCCATAAAGAAGAACAGTTATGTGGTCTTCACGGTTAATAATGGAGGATATTTCATTTTTGTTGATGACGGGGCTGGAGGCGGCGTCAGAGAAGATTGGATACGACAGCAAAATGAGAAAATTTTAACTGCGCATGTCTTTTCTGATACGGTGAAGATGGCCGGTACGACTTTTCCCGGAGGTCGTACACGCTTTAGTGGAAAAATGGGGGTAAGTGGCGGCAGAGTAATATTGCAAAGCAAATCAGGTTCCAGGTCAGAAGTCGTGGTGAGTCTTCTCGGAAGAATCAGGGTCGCAAAAATTTAGACAAGACCTGCTGATTTTCAAAACTCAGCAGGATTCATTCTACCGTGCATGTTGGTGCTGTGAGAGTCCTTTTTGCCATCATTCCGGCCCTGGATCAGTGTTCCTTGATGACGGACAAAGAAGCCAGCTTTTTCCCTCCTCATTCATCCGGTACTACTTCAAACCCGATTTTCGAGACAGCATCCTTTACCGCTTCGGGAGGTGGATTGCCGTTGAAGCGGGCCTCGTTTTTCTCCAGATCAACTTCAACATCTTTGGTTCCCGGAACCTTCTCCAGAGCATCTTTGACTGAAGCGACACAGTGCTGACAGCTCATTCCCTTAATCTTTATGATCGGCATTGTCTTAAATCCTTGTCTGTTATATGGTTTATTATTGTAATTATACAAGTAATAACAGTACTGCAGTAAAGCAAGTATGACAAACTCGTAAAAACCTCAAATATTTTTGGTATTCGTCATTCCGGTACCGCATCAAGTCCGGCATGTCGGATCAGGAATCCATAATTATTTAAAGCAACTGGATTCCGGATCAAGTCTGGAATGACGTGGAGAGCACGTCGGAGGTTTTTACTAGTCCATTAAGTATAATCATGGCAGTGTGGAGTATTATGACACCAGACAAACACCTCTCGGTTGATGTTAAAGGAATGCATTGCGCCTCCTGTTCGAGCCGAATCGAACGGGTTGTCGGCGATATGGAAGGAGTGGGCGAGGCTTCAGTTAATCTGGCTGCGGAAACCATGAAGCTTGAGTACGACAGCTCCGTGGTTGATTACGAGGACATAGCGGAGAAAGTCAAGAATCTGGGATTTGAACTGAGCAGGAAGGCGGAGAAAACCTCCGGTGAGCTGCAGCTTGAAATCGGAGGCATGCATTGTGCGTCCTGTTCCTCCCGCATAGAAAAAGTAGTCGGCGATATGCCGGGAGTCACTCTGGCAAATATCAATCTGGTATCGGAAGAAGGCCGCTTTGTCTTTGACGAGGAGGTTTGCAATCCCAGGGATATCAAGAAAGCTATCACCTCCCTGGGTTTTTCAGTACGGGACAAGGGGGACCGGGTTCAGGAATATGAAGAGAAAGAGCGGGAAAACAAGAAAAATCTCGAACGGATGAGGCATGGTCTGATTCTCGAATTCGTCCTTGTTATCCCTCTGCTTATTCTCAGTATGGGAGAGATGGTCGGCCTGAGCCTGCCCCAAGCTATAGCGCCGCACTCTTCCCCGCTCAACTACGGAGTTGCCCAGCTCCTGCTCACCCTGCCCATCATGTGGCTGGGAAGAAGTTTCTACCTGATCGGCATTCCTGCCCTGTTGAGAAAATCCCCGAATATGGACAGCCTGATCGCTTTGGGTACAGGTGCGGCATTTATCTATTCGGTCTGGAATGTGGTGGAAATAGCTATGGGAATAGATCCTATGGCCCGGGCTATGGATCTCTATTTCGAGACGGTTGGTGTGCTGATTGCCCTGGTTTCCTTGGGCAAATATATGGAATCGCGCTCCAAGCTGCATACCTCCGATGCCATCCGGCAGATGATGAATCTCACGCCGAAAACCGCGGTTCTGCTCGACGGTGATGAACAGGTTGTGGTTCAGGTCAGCGAGATAGAAGCCGGAGATATCCTGCTTGTCAAGCCAGGAGGCAGCATCCCCACGGACGGCAAGGTGGTGAAAGGTGAAACAACGGTGGATCAGTCGTTGATGACCGGGGAATCGATGCCGGTTTTTAAGACACTGGATGACAAAGTGTTCGGGGGTACGGTGAACACCGGCAACACCATCAGAATGGTGGCGGAGCAGACCGGCGACAACACCCTGCTGGCCGGCATTATCCGCATGGTGAGAGAGGCCCAGGGGTCGAAGGCACCTATTGCCCGTATCGCCGACAAGGTAAGCTACTATTTTGTTCCGGTGGTAATTGTGATTTCGCTGTTGACCGGGGTTTCGTGGTATTTCCTGGGGGATGCCGGCTTTTCCCAGTCGCTTCGATTTTTTATAGCCGTCATGGTTATCGCCTGTCCCTGTGCCATGGGACTTGCGACTCCTATTTCGATCATGGTGGGGACGGGCAGGGCGGCGCAACTTGGTATCCTTGTCAAGAACGGCGAGACCCTGGAAAAAATGGAGAAGGTGAATTCCATAATATTTGACAAAACCGGTACAATCACCAGCGGCAGGCCCGAGCTTGTCAACTTTGAATACAGTCCCCGTTTTTCAAGCGAGACAATCCTGCAGTATGCCGCATCGGCCGAACGCTCTTCCGAGCATCCCCTGGCCGAAGCGATTGTCGTCTATGCTAAAAATAAGAAGATAACCGTTACCGAGCCGGACGAGTTCACCCCTTATCCTGGAAAAGGGATAACCGCTGAATTTGCCGGGGAAAGGATACGTGTCGGCAACAGAGAGTTCTGTGAAAAATTCTCAATTTCGACTGAGGAATTTGAAGAAAAGGCGGCGGAATATTCCGATGAAGGCAAGACCGTCCTCTTTATGGCGATCAATGAGACCTGCTGCGCCATTTTTGCCATAGCCGATACCATCAAGCCCGAGGTACCCGATGCCATTGCCGCCTTGAAGAAGAAGGGGATAGAAGTGGCGATGATGACCGGAGACAACGAGAAAACGGCCCAGGCCATCGCAGCAAAAGCCGGAATTGCCACAGTCTTTGCGGAAGTCCTTCCTGATAAAAAGGCAGAAACCACCAGGGATTTTCAGAGTAGGGGATTCTGTGTGGCCATGGTCGGCGACGGTGTTAACGATGCCCCGGCACTGGCTCAGGCCGATGTCGGCATTGCCATGGGAACCGGCATAGATATAGCCATAGAGTCGGGCGATGTGGTGCTCATGAAAGGAAATCTCGATGGTGTGCTGATGGCACTGCAGCTTTCACGGGAAGTGATGAAAAATATCCGGCAGAATCTGTTCTGGGCTTTTGGCTATAATGTACTTGGGATTCCGGTTGCTGCCGGGCTGCTTTATGTCTTCGGAGGGCCTGCGCTCAATCCCATGTTTGCCGGGGCCGCAATGGCCCTGAGTTCGGTTTCCGTTGTCACCAATGCCCTGCGCTTGCGCCTGTTTCAAAAATGACGGCGCTGTAAGAAGCCGGATCTTAGGCATCGTTGGGGTTCGCTGCGCTCACCGCCAACCTACCTTTTCAAAATCATTTTAGGGCAAACCTGTAGGTTGGTGCTGACGAAGGAAGCCCAACGTTTTTGCCGTTAGAAAACAAATGGTTTGAAAAGCGATGTGCTCATGATGCTTTCAGGGCAGCTTTTTTGTTGGGGTTCGCTGCACTCACCGCCAACCTACCTTTTCAAAATCATTTTAGGGCAAACCAGTAGGTTGGCGCTGACGAAGGAAGCCCAACGTTTTTGCCGTTAGAAAACAAATGGTTTGAAAAGCGATGTGCTCATGATGCTTGCAGAGCAGCTTTTTGTTGGGATTCGCTGCGCTCACCGCCAACCTATCTTTTTAAAATCATTTTTGGGCAAACCTGTGGTTTGGTGCTGACGAAGGAAGCCCTACTCTTTTGCTGTTTTCTTTATAGCTTTCTTTTTACTGGAGCTTCCTGTAAAATTTCTTACAGCAAAAAAGGGGATAAAAAATCCGACCTTTTCGTACGCCCACCAAACCGCAACCTCAAGTTCATCCACAATCCCGGTCTGTAACCATGGTGTCATCAGTTTTTCCACATCAATGCGGAAAACAGGCATTCCTTTTTCCCTTGACTTTTACCCTGTGAATTAGCTATATATTGCAGATTAAATGAATGGGTATTCATTAACTGCCGGGCACGGTGCCACGGTATAATTTTCGCTAATATAAATGAGAAGAGGAAATCCTATGTCAAAATTAGTTGCACCTCATGGTGGGAAAGGTTTGGTATGTGCTCTGCTTGAAGGCGCTGAGCGTGATGCAGAATTGAAAAAAGCTGAAGGACTGAAGCAGATAGAAATCTCTGCTCGTGCAAAAGGTGATCTCATCATGATGGGAATCGGTGGTTTTTCCCCTCTCGATGGTTTTATGACAAAAGCAGACTGGAAAGGCGTTTGCGAAAACTTCCAGCTGGCGGACGGCACCTTCTGGCCTGTACCTATCACCCTGGATGTATCCACTGCCGATGCTGCTGCTATCACTGAAGGTGACGAGGTTGCTCTGGTACGTAATGGCGAGATTTTTGCCACCATGAAGGTCACCGAGAAATTCGAGATGACCGAAGAAAACAAAAAATGGGAATGTGAAAAAGTATTCCTGGGTGAAGGTGAAGAGTCTGTAGACGGTAATTTCTGGAAGATTGCTCCTGAAGACCATCCCGGAGTTATCATGGTTATGGCGCAGAAAGAAGTAAACATCGCCGGCCCCGTTAAAGTCCTCTCCGAAGGCGAGTATCCTAAAGAATACCCGGGTGTTTACCTGAAGCCTGCCGAGACCCGTGCAATGTTTGACGAGCGTGGCTGGGCAAACGTTGCCGCCCTGCAGCTCCGCAACCCGATGCACCGCTCCCATGAATATCTGGCCAAGATCGCTGTTGAGGTATGTGACGGCGTTCTGATTCACTCCCTGATTGGTAACCTCAAGCCCGGCGACATTCCTGCGCCTGTCCGGATCAAGGCAATCGATATTCTTATTGAAAATTACTTTGTTAAAGACAATGTCATTTCAGCAGGTTATCCGCTTGACATGCGTTATGCCGGACCGCGTGAGGGACTCCTCCATGCAACCTTCCGTCAGAACTACGGTGTCAACAATATGCTGATCGGTCGTGACCATGCCGGCGTTGGTGATTTCTACGGTCTGTTCGAAGCTCAGGAAATTTTTGATCGTATCCCCGAAACAGGCGATACCGGCAAAGACCTGCAGTGCAAGCCGATGAAGATTGACTGGACCTTCTATTGTCATAAGTGCGACGGTATGGCTTCTCTGCGTACCTGTAACCACAGCAAGGAAGACCGCGTTATTCTTTCCGGTACCAAGCTCCGTAAAGCCCTTTCCGAAGGTGCCGAGATTGTCGACCATTTCGGACGTGAAGAAGTTCTCGATCACCTGAGAAAGTACTACGAAGGTTTGACTGAGAAAGTTGAAGTCAAAATGCAGGGTGCCGCTTCCGGCGACTCCATGTAATTTAGTACCTTACAGATCGTTTTCTTGCAAAAAAACAAGATAACGATCTGTAAAAATTCCAGCTCAGCTGGGGTAGAGACTTTAGTTAAGATCTCTCAAGGAGATGTTGCCTTCTCAGGTGGCATCTCCTTTTTTTGTTTTTCAGGTTAACCTGACTATGTCGCGAGGAAACCTTGTTGTTGGGCTTCGCTTTGCTCAGCGCCAACCTACCCTTTCAAAATAAACTTGCGGTAGTACCTGTAGGTTGGCGCTGACGTAGGAAGCCAAACGTTTTTGCCGTTTCAAAAGGAATGGTCTGAAAAGCGATGTGGTGATGATGGACAGGGGAGTCTTTTGTTGGGGTTCGCTGCGCTCACCGCCAACCTACTTTTGCTAAAGCCATATGTGGCAAACCTGTAGGTTGGAGCTGACGAAGGAAGCCCAACTCCTTGCTCAGTGATATCCTTAAAACCAAAGATGTTTTTTTTTGTCTAGAAGGAATACTCTGGAATGAGTACATTTCGTCTGGCAGCTTGAAATCAGCCGGATTTGCTGATAATCATAAAATTAACTGCCTTAAAACAGAAAGTATTCAATCGGAGTGAGCCATGAATGAGTTGTGTGTCGGACTGGAAGAAAGATCATATCCAATTCATATCGAGTACGGGTGTCTGGACAAGGTCGGCGAAGATCTGGCGGAACGCCGTATCGCCAACCGCTACTGCATCATCGCAGATTCAAAGGTGGCTGGGCTTTATGGCGACAGGCTGTTTGATTCCCTGAGACAGAGCAACATAAAAGCGGAACTTGTCACTTTCCCAGCTGGTGAAGCAAGTAAAAACCTCAATACCTTCGCATTCTTATGCAGCACACTCGCTCAGAAAGGTTTTGACCGCAGGGATGGCATCATTGCTTTGGGAGGTGGTGTTTCCGGCGATCTTGCCGGATTTGTAGCGGCGAGCTATATGCGCGGTATTCCATTCGTGCAGATCCCCACGACCCTGCTCTCTCAGGTCGACAGCTCCGTCGGCGGAAAAACCGGTGTCGATATTGCCGAAGGCAAAAACCTGGTAGGGGCTTTCTACCAGCCGAAGGCCGTCTACATCGATAGCGGCGTTTTAGAAACGCTTGAGAAAGAGGAGCTGCTAGGCGGCATTGCCGAAGTTATAAAATACGGTGTTATCCGTGATGCAGCATTTTTCCGGTATCTGAGCGAGAAGCGTGCAGAAGCGCTGGCTCTGAACACCAAGGTGATCGAGACGATAATACATACCTCCTGCACCATAAAAGCGCAGGTGGTGGCCGAGGATGAGCGTGAGTCAGATATCAGAAGAATTCTCAATTACGGTCATACCATAGGCCATGCCGTCGAGGCGGTTTCCGATTTTTCCATTATCCACGGCAAAGCCGTTGCCATCGGCATGGTTGCAGCTGCCCGCATTGCTGAACTCCAGGGGATATTGCCGGCTGAGAATAAAGACGAGATTGTCGGACTGCTGCAGGATTATGGACTGCCGACTGCGATTCCTCCGCAATTTGATCGGAAAAAGATCAAAAAGTACCTGCTGGCGGACAAAAAAATTGTCTCGGGAAAGGTGGCATATGTTCTGCCGGTACGAATTGGTGAAGTGATTATCACCGATAAGGTTGAAGAAACCCTGGTCGATAAAGTTCTCTCTTGAGCCTGCCAGGAGTACCGCGGTGTTCGGATCAGGACGCTGATTATCAATTATATTTATGCCGGCTTCATGCCTCAAGACTGCAGATCCGGTATGAATCAGTTGCGGTCTTCTTTTGCTGCTGCAGATTTCGCGGTTACTCCTTCCTTTTGCATAAGTTGAATATTACTCTCTCCATGTGATATGCTTGTCAGTGTCAGTTGGTGAATCAGGGTTTTTTCTGATTTTGTATACAATACGATATGAACATAATTATTTGAAAGGAGGGCTGAGATGAGAAGAGTAACCGGTGTTGTCGTCATTTCTTTGCTAAGCTTGATCTTTTTTACCGGCAGCAGCATGGCAGATGTAGCTGAGGACTGTATTAGTTGTCACCGTGAGGAAAATCCCGGAA
This sequence comes from Desulfopila inferna, assembly GCF_016919005.1. NCBI lineage: Bacteria > Pseudomonadati > Thermodesulfobacteriota > Desulfobulbia > Desulfobulbales > Desulfocapsaceae > Desulfopila > Desulfopila inferna. Next base: position 654,833 of record NZ_JAFFQE010000001.1, on the reverse strand, counting down.
TGTATCTGCAATGGAAAAATTCCGGACACGGCGAGAATGATGTAGGTTGTATAGATTGTCATGCCGCCGAGGAAGGCGATGTCGATGCTTACGAACATTATGGAGCCACTGTAGCAACCCTTGTCACCCCGAAGGACTGCGGAAAATGTCATAGCGAAATCGAGGAAGAGACTTCGCAGTCGTACCATGCCCACGCCGGTGAAATCCTGCAGTCCAATGACGCCTACATGGCCCATGTAGCCGGAGGTCATCCCGTTGTCATAGTCGGCTGTGAGTCCTGCCATGGCGCCAAGGTGATAATTGACCCTGAGGCATCCAATAAACTCTCATCTTTAACCTGGCCGAATTCCGGGGTTGGCCGATTGAATCCCGACGGCTCCAAGGGCGCCTGTAATGCCTGTCATTCCAGGCATTCTTTTTCCAAGGCTCAGGCGCGGCAGCCGGGCAATTGCGGTAAATGTCATCTGGGCCCGGATCATCCACAAAAAGAGATTTACGATGAATCCAAACACGGCATTGCCTATAACGCCAACAGGGAGAAGCTGAACCTCGATAACGACCAGTGGGTGGTCGGTGAGGATTATTATGAAGCTCCTACCTGTGCAACCTGTCATATGTCGGCCACACCCAATCAGAAACTTACCCATGATGTGGGGAACCGTATTTCCTGGACGCTCCGCCCGCCGGTATCGAAACATAAAGATAACTGGGAAAAGAAACGGGAGGCCATGAAGGATGTGTGCAGCAATTGTCACCAGCAGGGCTTTGTGGACGGCCACTATTACCAGTACGATGCCCTGGTAAATCTCTATGATGAAAAATTTGCCAAACCGGCCGGCACTATCATGAACATGCTGAAAGAAAAAAACCTCCTCGAAAATAAAGCGGCTTTTTCAAATGACGTGGAATGGATGTACTGGGAGCTTTGGCATCATGAAGGACGACGGGCCAGGATGGGTACAGCCATGATGGGACCTGATTATGCCTGGTGGCATGGCATCTACGACGTTGCCCATAACTTTTATTTCGAGTTTATCCCTGAAGCAAGACATTACAATGATCCTGAAGTAAACGAGTATATAGAAAAGCTGCTCGAAGACCCGATGCACAGCTGGCTGAATACCGATACCGAGACACTGAAAAAAGCCATAGAAAGCGGAGAACTTCAGAAAACATATGCAGAGTTCTTTAAGAAGCAGTAGCAGTTGTGATTGTTGGAGCCGCTGTCCCTGCAGCGGGATCTGCTTTGCTTTTGCTATTTGAATAAAATGGTCTGAAAAGCGATATGTTCATGATGCTTGCCGGGAGGTTTTTTGTTGGGGTTCGCTGAGCTCACCGCCAACCTACTCTTCCAAAATGCATTTGCGGCAAAGCTGTAGGTTGGTGCTGACGAAGGAAGCCCAACGCTTTTGCCGTTGAACCGCATTTACTGAATTTTGGTTGTTTCAGATACATCAAAGCCATGGCGGGTGCCATGGCTTTTTTCTTTCTCTCGTAATATCCTTTGTGCTTCCGCCTCCTCAACACCGAGTGCCCTGGCTATCTCGGCTATATCGTAACAGAGCTCACCCTCACGGGTACAGCCTGTTGCCTTGAGATCGGGGAATTGTTCACCGGTGGCGTACATTGATGCGGACAGCAGCATCTCCTTAATTTCTTCAGGTCCGTAAAGCAGCAGCCATTCGACTGCTTCAGCCCAGAGTTTTGCATCTACCGTAGGGTGCTGTACGACTTGCATGGCGTTCTCCAGTGTCCAGCTTTCCCTGAACTCCAGATTGTCTTCTTCGGGTCCGGATATTTTTTCTTTTTTCATAACTGTGAATGTACTATAGTTGACGATTAAGCCGATATGGCTTGATGGTTCTGCAAAAGGCCTTTTTAACTGGCCGAATTCACTCTTTATGAAGAATGGATTCCGGATCCGTCATCCCGGATTCCGATCCGTGACAGGAATGATTGGTAAAAATGGGCTTTTGTAAAAATCTCCAAGACAGCAGCATGAATCCGACTGAGTTTCATTGGTAATCAAAAGTCTTGTTGGTTGCGTTTGATCGATAACCAATATGGATAGAGTTTTAATCTACTGCAGAAAGAGATATTTTTCCACCGGGAAGCGGCAGCATCGAAAAAATCGAAATTTTTGAGGAGCAAAGCACCATGAATAGATTTGACGGCGGCATTTTTCTGGAAAACATTGAATGGTTCGATGAAACCGGCAAGGAAATGGTGCACAGGTTGCCGGAAGCAGGCTCCGGCGAGATTAAATATGGCGCTCAATTAACCATCAGGGACAGCCAGGCCGGAGTTCTCTTTTATAAAGGCAGGGCCTGCGATGGTTTTGTTCCCGGCAGGCACACTCTGAAAACAGGCAATCTCCCGATTCTGACCAAGATCCTTTCCATTCCCTGGCGCGGCAACAGTCCTCTTCGTGCTGAGGTGTATATTGTCAATATGAAATATTTCACCAACCTTAAATGGGGAACCAGCAATCCTATTGCCTTTCGGGACGAGGAGCTCGGACTGGTCCGATTACGCGCCCATGGCATCTTTAATATTCAGATCGTTCAACCGGTGCTGTTCATTAACTCGATGGTCGGAACCATGGGGAAAATGGATACCGAAGAAATCTCCACCTACCTCAAGCGCATCATAGTCTCGAGATTGAACGATTATCTGGGTGAGAAACTTGATACGATTTTAAACCTTCCGGGAAAGTTCGACGAACTTTCCATCGAGCTACAGAAGAGACTGGTCAGCGATTTTTCCGATTTCGGCCTGCGCCTGAGCCATCTCTACATCACCTCCATAACCCCGCCGGAGGAGGTGCAGAGCGCCATCGATGACAAGGGGCGGCTCAATCTCATCAGCGATATGGAAAAATTCATGAAAATGAAGGCTGCCATGGCCATGGAAAAGGCCGCCACCGCCCAGGGCGAGGCGGGGGCCGGCATGGGCATGGGCATGGGACTGATGATGCCGGCCATGTTTTCCCAGAGCTTTTCGGCACCAAATGCACCCTCCAGCGGAAGTCCGGGCACCAGCTGTCCTGATTGCCGGCAGCCGATCGCCGACGATGCCAGGTTCTGCCCGCTTTGCGGACACCAGCAGCTCATCCTGAGCCGCTGCGGAAGCTGCCGGAAAAACCTGGCTCCCAATGCCCTGTTCTGCTCAAAGTGCGGGGAGCCGGTGGATGGCAAACCAAAACCTGTTTTCTGCCCCCAATGTAAGGCGGAAAATCTGCCCGGCGCCATGTTCTGCAACCAGTGCGGCACCAAGGTGAGCTGATTGTCATGGAACTCAGTTATATTCAGGATTGTCCCTCCTGCGGCGCTCCCGTAGAAGTGGCCGAGGTGGACAGGGTAGTCGACTGCCGGTACTGCGATGGCCGCAACTACATGGTCTCCGGTCAACCGCTTCGCTTTGTTCTTCCCACTATGGTAGGCGAAGCCGTAGCGCAAAAGGATATCATTCATATCCCATATCTGCGCTTTAAGGGGCACGTCTACTCCTGCATGGGCACGGAGTTGGAACACAGAATAGTCGATACCACTCAGCTTGGCTACAGCAGTGAGAAAATTCCTGCTTCGCTGGGGCTGCGGGCTCAGGCCATGCAGATACGTCTGGTCGGAGCCGGCCACGCCGGGCTTTTTGCCGGACTGACCGAAAAGATCAAGGATATTTTTGCCAAGGCTGCAAAACTTACCAGCGCCTTTTCCGACAATCAGGATGCATTGTACCACCGTTCCTTTATCGGTGAAACCATCAGCTGCATTTACCTGCCTGCCTACTTCAGGGAGGGCAGGCTGATCGATGGGGTGCTTAATCGGGATATCTGCGCAGAATCCACAGATCTTCTGATGAAACATTGCGGACCGGTCAAGGAGAAGTGGCTGCCGACCTTTATCTCCACTATCTGTCCACACTGTGCGGCGGCTCTGAGTGGAGAGCGGGACAGCCTGGTGATGGAATGCCGCAATTGTGAGTCATTATGGCAGGAAAGAAACGGCCGGTTTGAAAGAGTAGCGTTTTCCTGTGCTCCTGCCGTTCAGGGTGACCGGTTTCTACCCTTCTGGAGAATTTCGATCAGCAGCGAGGGACTGCAGCTCAAAAGTTTTGCCGATTTTCTGCGGCTGACCAATCAACCCGTGGTTATCCGGGATATGCACGAAAATCTGGAACTGGATTTCTGGGTGCCGGCTTTTAAAATCAGGCCAAAGTACTTCCTCCAGATTTCCAAAAACTTAACCGTATCACAGCACAAAATTCCAATGAAAGCCGGAAATCTCAGCAAAAATCTTTATCCCGTGACCCTGCCGGCTATGGAAGCGGTTCAGGCGTTAAAGGCCATTCTTGCAGCTGCTGTTATGAACAAACGGGACTTCATGCCTTCCCTTCCCGGAGTTACCATCAAGGCGCGGCATACTGCCCTGGTATATCTTCCTTTTCATATCCTCGGCCATGACCTTGTTCAGGATCATACAGCGGTCGCGTTTTCCGAAAAAAATCTCCATTACGGTCGGTCGATGTGATGTCAGGCAGGAGTTTGCACATGCATGAAACCTATATGAAGCTTGCTTTGGAAGAAGCCAAGATCGCCCTTGATAACGGGGAATTCCCGGTAGGCTGTGTTATCACGGACAACAAAGGCGTGATCTGTAGCGGCAGAAGGCGGAACAGCAGGGAGAACAACGAAATGGATCACGCTGAAATCATTGCCCTGCGCGAGATATATCGGAGATTTCCAGAAAAGCTCTCCGGCGATGTGGTTATCTATTCGACCATGGAACCCTGTCTGATGTGTTTCTCCACCTTGATTCTCAACAATATAAAGACCATAGTATTTGCATATGAGGATATTATGGGAGGAGGGACCAGCCTTCCGCTACCGCAGCTTAAACCACTGTATGCCTCGATGGAATTACAGATTATACCCAATGTACTGAGAAGTGAAAGCATCCGGCTGTTCAGAAAGTTCTTTGCCGAAAATGAAAACGGATATTGGCGAAACTCTCTGTTGGCGGAGTACACCATGAGTCAAAATATCGATAGCCTCAACGAGAAAGAGCAGTAGAAATGAGCAGCCCTGAAGCACGAACAGTCGGTTTTAAGGCCGGAGAACGGAATGTATTTTTTCATATTCTAACCGCCTGCAATCTCAAGTGCAGGCACTGCTATATAAATACAAGCCAGCACGGCTCGCAAACGCTGAGCCGGGAGACCATCGAAAAGTGGCTCGAGCTTTTCTGCGATCCTTCGAAGAAGAGCAACCTGATTTTCCTGGGAGGGGAGCCGACGCTGCATCCCGATCTTGCAGAGTGTGTCGCCACCGCCAAAAAGATGAAGTATTCGGTCACCGTCGATACCAATGGTTATCTTTTTCATGATTTTTTGGAGAAGACACGGCCCGATCTTCTTGATTATCTCAGCTTCAGCCTGGATGGCCCGGACAGCGGCATCAACGATGCCATCAGGGGCGAAGGGGTTTTTCGTACCTGTACCGATAACATCGCAAGGGCGGTCTCGCTGGGATTCAAGGTAAGCGTTATCTACACCGTGAGCAGGAAAAATATTGATCATCTTCACCGCATGATTCCGCTGTTGCAGAAACTTGGAGTAAGGCGGTTTTTCATTCAGGTCATCGGTTTACGTGGAGAATCGGCAAAAAACGCCGATGGGGAAAACCAATTTGAGACTCCGCAGGTGAGTCGGCAAAAATGGCTTGATATTGTACCTGCTGTTGCCGCTTTGGGGGCGGAGGTGGGGATGCATGTAACCTATCCGAAGGTTTTTCTGGAAGAAGACGAACAGTTCGAGTGCGCCGGAGAGGTCGCTGAAAATTACTTTATCTTCCCTAACGGCCGTGTTTATCAATGCCCCCTGTGTGAAGACTATGGCCTGCATACCTATACTATAGAGAATAATGTCCTTGTTGCACAATCAGGATTGACCGAGAAAATGATGTTTCCCCTGAAGATTGAAGAGGGATGCGTCATGAACAAACTGCTGCAGCCCGATACCATTGAATATGATGAAAAAGGCAAACCAATAAACCGGATTTCGTGCTGTCTTCTTAAAAATGAAATTTATCGATAAAAACCGGAACGTGCTTGTTCGTCATTCCGGACTCGATCCGGAATCCCACTCGTCTACATCCTCAATACGCCTACATAAATTCATCCCATTACCATAAAACGGGTTATAAGGCTCTGTTCTGTATACTAAACTGCAACAGCAACAGCTGGATTCCGGATCGGAGTCCGGAATGACGGTAGCCTGGAAGGTTTCATATACAAGGGGAAGTTTTGAGTTAGTGAAAGGGGTGACGGTAGCCTGGGGCTGGATATACAAGGGGAAGTTTGAATAAGTGGCCAGGAACGACGGTAGCCTGGAGTGAGGAAATTTGAGTGCTGGAATGAAAAGAGACCAGTTTAATTCCTGCCGCGGAAAAGCCGCATAAGCAAGATTCCCGACTCATAAAGTAGAACCAGAGGTATGGTTAGAAGAACCGTAGCCATCAGGTCGCCGGCACTGAGAAGAAAAGCGATAACGGTTATGGCACCGTAAAAATAGATGCGCTTGGCTCTGAAATATTGAGCTGAGACAATATTTGCTTTGCCGGTCATCACCATCAAAAAAGGAATCTGGAATGCCAGGCCAAAAGCTATTACCGTCCGTATCACAAAGGTAAGGTATCTGCCGAGACGGGGCAGGGGCTCAAGGCTTTCACTGGCATAGCTCATAAAATATGCCAGCATTCTCGGCAGCATTCCGAAAAGGGCGAAAAAGGCGCCTAATGCAAACAGTAAGCTTCCCCAGAAAACCACGGTGAAAGCAATTTTTTTCTCATTTTTTTTCAGACCTGGAGCGATAAACGACCACAGCTGATAGAGAATCACAGGAAAACTCGCAGCTAATCCAACCAGAAGAGAAAGCTTGATATAGGCTATGAATGCTTCCGGGAGGTTGGTATAGACAAGCTTCTTCATCAGCGGAGTCGCGCTATACAGCGGAGCGATCAAATAGGCGGCTATCTCTTCCGAAAAATAATAGGCAACACCGGAGCAGAGGATAATGGCAAGGAATATGCGAATTATTCTCCTTCGCAACTCAAGATGATGCGGCCGGAAAACCTGGATTGTTCTCTCCAGCATTATTCTTTTTCCTCAGCAGGCTTATCGGGAGATGCAGGCTGATTGTCGGAGGATGGTGCTGTGGACGGTAACTGGGGTTCATCGCATTCCGGAGATGCGGGATGCTCTGCAGCTTTCCCGGCGGGATCAAGTTTGGCGAGGTCGGCCGGAGGTTCCAGGGTGTTGTCTTTAGCGTCAAGGACGGTTTCCTTGAAATTCCTGGCGGCGTCTTCAAGTTGAGGCTTGATTTCCGAGAGCGGATTATCTTCCGCTTCGAAGCTGCTTTTCAGACCTTCCGCAGTCTTGCGTAAATCAACCAGTGTCTTGGCAATTGAGCGGGCGAAGTCGGGAAGTTTATCGGGTCCGACGACAATAAGAGCCAGCGCGAGAATGAGTATTAATTCTGGAAAACCGATACCAAACATAATTCAACCTTCTAGAGAGAGTGCCATGCCTTCAAGTATTTCAGCTGTTCAGCGCTGTACCCCCGGAAGACGTGAAAATACAAAATAAGGTATTTGGCTGGGGCTGTCAATATAACCCGGATTGCCTCGTCTTGAGCTGGAAACTTATTTCTACCTTCTAACCTCAAGGCATGATTGACGGTAAAAGCCTGGCGTTCAGGTTTCCGCGGTCCTCGACATACTACCTGTATAGTCGAAGGCCTGCAAAACATATACCGAACTTTTTGATCTACATCTGAGAGATCCGCGGCAATTGATCCATTGGCACATCCATCGGCCGGACCTGGGCTTTACACGCAGTGGGAAAAATCCGGGTCACAGATGAAAATATCAGATAGATTGACTTTGCTGTTGTGATTAGCTATAATCACTCGTTTGACCATTGCGATTATAGGCGGAAAATAATTATTCCGATACTCCATTTCAACAGGAGATCAGCATTTCCGTGAAGGTTTCTATCCCTCCGGGGATACAACAAAAAAAGACCTTATAATAGAATCTTGCGTAAAAGTATTTTATTTCTCAGGAGAGGATATGTCCAGCGTAGTTATCGTAGGAACCCAATGGGGTGATGAAGGAAAGGGAAAGATTGTTGATCTTTTGACGCGCTATGCAGATTATGTAGTCAGATTTCAGGGTGGAAATAATGCCGGTCATACCCTGGTGGTCGAAGGTAAGCAGTTTATCTTTCACATCATTCCTTCAGGAATTCTTTATGAGGACAAAAAATGCATGATCGGCAATGGCGTGATCATCGATCCTGCCGTGCTTCTTGGCGAGATTAAAGAACTGCAGGAGAAAGGATTACCGGTGACTCCGGAGCGCTTGATGATAAGCGAACGCGCTCATTTGATCATGCCCTATCACTCAACTCTCGATCAAGCGAGTGAAGCCGCGCTGGCTCAAGGGAAAAAGATCGGAACCACCGGCAGGGGAATAGGGCCATGCTATGTGGACAAGGTCGGCCGCCGAGGCATAAAAGTCGGCGATCTTGCGGATATGGGAGTGTTTAGGGACAAGCTGCAGACAAACCTGGATGAAGCAAATTTTTTACTGACCCAAAAATACAATGTTAAGCCTTTGGATTTTGATTTGATTTATGATCAATTTCAGAGTTACGCCGAACAGCTCAATCCTTTCAGTGGAAATGTTTCCCTGGAACTGGACAATGCAAGAAAACGGAATGATAATATACTTTTTGAAGGGGCTCAGGGAACACAGCTGGATATTGATCATGGCACCTACCCCTTTGTAACATCTTCCAATACCATAGCCGGTAATGCCTGCAATGGTTCAGGCGTAGGACCGACTCATATAGATGCGGTGATCGGTATTCTCAAGGCATACACCACCAGGGTGGGAGAGGGGCCTTTCCCAACGGAGCTCTTTGATAAGACAGGCGAGGAACTCCAGAAAAAAGGCGGTGAATTTGGTGCGACCACGGGAAGGAAAAGGCGTTGCGGGTGGCTGGACGGCGTAGTCGCCGCGGATGCCGTAAGGCTTAACAGCATAACCGGTATGGCCATTACCAAGCTGGATGTTCTTTCCGGGCAGTCGAAGATAAAAATTGCGCGAGAGTATCAGTTCGACGGCAAGAAATATCAGGCAATGCCTTCAAATATACAACTTGCCGGATCCGTTCAGCCTGTATACGAGGAAGTTGACGGCTGGCAGGAAGAAATAGGTGATGTGCGCAGCTTCGAGGATCTTCCTGCAAAGGCCAGGGATTATATCAAGAGAATTGAGGATATTACTGAAGTGGAAGCGTCCATCATTTCCGTTGGACCGGATCGCGAAGAGACACTTTTACTCAAAAATCCTTTCGAAAATTAAACATTCTGTCTGTCTTGTGATACAACGGAGCAAGCAGTGGCAGAATCCATCATTTACTCACTAAAGGTGAAAATATGGCGCGAATTACAGTCGAGGATTGTCTGGAAAAAGTAGGTGACGACAATCGTTTCAATCTTATTCATCTTGCTGTCAAACGTATTCGTCAGCATCGACAGGGAGAGCCCTTTCTCATTAACGGCAAAAATAAAGAAATCGTTATGACCCTCAGGGAGATAGCATCCGGGAAAGTAACCATGGAGAATATCAATGATCTGCCCGGAGCCCTGGAAGAGAAGGAACTGATTGAACACTCTGATCGGGAAAAATTGACAAAGCAGGATGTGTAAACAGGATTAAGTTGTATTATGCCACGAGATTATTACGAAATATTATCAATCAGCAGAAACGCCACAGACGGTGAGATCAAAAAAGCTTACCGCAAACTGGCGATGAAATACCACCCGGATCGTAATCCCGGAGACAATGAAGCGGAAGCATCATTCAAGGAATGTACTGAGGCATACGAAGTCTTGAGCGATGGCCAGAAACGCAAGATCTACGATACTTACGGCCACGATGGCTTGAAGAACAGCGGCTACAGTGGTCCTGGGAACTTTGAAGATGTCTTTTCGAGTTTTGGCGATATATTCGGTGATATATTCGGCTTTGGCGGCGGCCGCTCTCAGGCACGAAGAAATGGGCCGATTCCCGGTAATGATCTGCGCTATGATTTACCGATTTCGTTTATGGAAGCGGTTCATGGGGTTACCAAGGAAGTCAAAATCACCAAAAAAGATACCTGCTGGACCTGTGAAGGAACGGGGTGTCGGCCGGGGTATTCCAAGGAAACCTGCCCCACATGCGGGGGGCGTGGTCAGGTTATTCGTTCTCAGGGATTCTTTCAGGTGAGTTCAACCTGCCCTCAATGCGGCGGTGAAGGACAGATTGTGACTGAGCCCTGCAGCGACTGCGATGGCAGAGGTCTTGTCGATAAAACCAAAACAGTTTCCATCAAAATCCCGGCGGGCGTCGATACCGGAGCCAAGATGCGCCTTGTCAATGAAGGCGAAGGCGGCAGAAGAGGAGGTCCGAGCGGTGATTTGTATGTTGTCATCCACGTTGAAGAGCATGAATTTTTCAAACGTGAGGGTGATGTGATATACTGCAAGCTACCGGTCCCCATGGTCAAGGCAGCCCTTGGCGCCGAGATCGAAGTACCTACTGTGCACGGTAAGAAAACAATAACCATACCGGAAGGCAGCCAGTCTGGTGATATATTTACCCTGGAGAAAGAAGGCGTTCCAAGTCTGCGTGGAAGAGGGCGCGGTAAAATGCTGGTTGAGTTACAGGTAATGACACCGACCAAACTGTGCAAGGAACAGAAGGAAATGCTGTGTGAATTTGACAATCTCTGTTCGAAACACGGCCAAAACCATGAACACGAAGGATTTTTCTCCCGGCTTTTTGCTGAAGTTCTAGGTAAATAATTTTCTCTTTTAAGGAGTGCAATGGCTCAGAAAAATAAGATTTTTACCCATTTCGATGAAAGCGGCAATGCCATAATGGTAGACGTCAGCGGTAAACAGGATACCGAAAGAGCAGCCGTTGCCGCCGGAGTCGTTACCATGAGCAGCGAAGCCTATAGCCTGGTGAAAAGCGGCTCGATGAAAAAAGGTGATGTTCTTGGAGTGGCAAGGATTGCGGGTATAATGGCTGCCAAAAAGGTTGACAGCCTGATCCCCCTGACCCATCCTTTGATGATTACCAGAACAACTGTTGATTTTGTCCTCAATGATGAGAATTGTGCAATCGAAATACAAGCCACGGTCGGCATAACGGGAAAGACCGGAGTCGAGATGGAAGCCCTGACTGCAGTCTCGGTGGCCGCACTTACTATTTATGATATGTGTAAAGCTATAGATAAGTCCATGGTTATCCGTGATATCAAATTGTTGCGTAAGAGTGGCGGAAAGAGCGGAAATTATTTCCGGGGAAAGTAACTTACCTAAAAAGGTAGATTTGAAATCCATTTTTTCAGGTGGTAGAGTCCTCGGTTGCAAGAAACCCAGTGAAGGTACTTTTACCCCTCGAGGATACTCTGATTCCGATATTCGAGGTTAGTATCATCTTTTTTCATCCTTTTTAAATTATTGTACATTAGGGAGTATACGAATGGAGAAAGAGACGTTAGAAAACTTTCGCAAACAGCTTATTCAGAAGCGAGAAGAAATAATTAACGAAGCCGGAAGAACACTGTCCGATATGACGGACCAGAACGAAAATGTACCAGACCCCAATGACCGTGCTACCATCGAATCGGGAAGAAGTTTCGAACTTCGGATCAGGGACCGCGAGAGAAAACTGCTCTCAAAAATTGAAGCTGCTCTACAAAGAGTGGAAGATGGTGAGTATGGTATTTGTGATGAGTGCGGTGAGGAGATAGGTCTTAAGCGCCTGGAGGCTCGTCCGGTAACAACTCTCTGCATCGACTGCAAAACTCTTCAGGAAACGAAAGAGAGGTCCCAGGGGAAATAGTCCATGCCCGAGCTGAGGAAGGACCCGATACTGGGACGCTGGATTATCATATCCCAGGAACGCAGCAAACGACCGACGGATTTCCTGGTGGAAAAAGCCGAAGTGACCGGAGGTTTCTGTCCTTTATGTGCCGGCAATGAAAGTACAACACCACCGGAAGTCTTTGCCTTTCGGGACGGAATATATGGTTACAAAGACACGCCCGGTTGGCAGGTGCGGGTCGTACCGAATAAATATCCGGCCCTGGTAATCGAGGGCAATCTCGATAAAGAAGGTGAAGGGCTTTATGATAAAATGAATGGCATCGGGGCGCACGAGGTTATCATTGAAAGTCCTCGTCACGAAGAGGATTTCGCTTATTTTTCCCCCATCCAGATGTCTCGGGTATTCCAGGCTTACAGAAACCGGATCACGGATTTGAGCATGGATAAAAGGTTCAAGTACGTCATGGTTTTCAAAAACCATGGCAGGGCTGCAGGAGCGTCGTTGGAACATCCTCATTCCCAACTGATAGCCCTGCCGATACTGCCACGCATGATTGTTTCCGAACTAGAAGGTTCACTCTCCTATTTTCGCTACAAAGAACGCTGTATCTTTTGTGATATTATCAGGCAGGAGATAAAACAGGAAGTTCGCGTTGTCTGTCAAAATGATCAATTTATTACCATCACTCCTTTTGCTCCACGTACTCCTTTTGAAATGTGGATCCTCCCTAAAAATCATTCATCCTCATTTCGCAAAGCCGATGACAGCACGCTCCTCTCACTTGCCGATCTTTTTTCCGAAACACTGACGAGGCTGGACCGCTGTATCCCGAATGTTCCTTATAATTTTGTCCTGCATACGCAACCTGTACGTACAGATAGTCTCGAATATTTCCACTGGCATTTTGAAATCGTTCCTAAACTCACATCTATAGCCGGTTTCGAATGGGGTTCAGGCTTCTATATAAACCCCATGCCTCCCGAAGAAGCCGCTGTATATTTACGTGAATCTCTTTAATGTAGGAGAATCGGGATGAAAAAGATACTTCTTGTTGACGATGAAGAAAATATCCGCTTCATTTATGAAGAAGAACTGAAGGAAGAAGGTTACGAGATTATTTCTGCCGCCAACGGTATGGAAGCACTAGAACTTTTTAAAGAGGAAAAGCCTGATCTCGTTGTCTTGGATATACAAATGCCAGGCCTGAACGGCATTGAGGTGTTAAGAAGAATGAAAACTCTGGATCCCTCTGTTCCTGTTATTTTGAGCAGTGCGTATCCTGAGTTTAAACAAGATCTCGGGGCTTGGGCATCGGAGGAGTACATTGTTAAATCTTCAGATATTCAACAATTGAAAGATGCCGTTCAGCGATTTATTGGAAAATGATTCATTCCGGATTTTATTATCGGGATGATAAGCTTTTAATTTGTCTGTAGAGTCAGGCAACAGGTATCACGACATGAAAGACATCCAGAGCCAGCTCGATCACAGACGGGTAAATATTAAAAAAGTCGGCGTAAAAACAATCTCGTATCCGATAACTGTTTTAGATAAGAAAAATAATCATCAGCATACCGTAGCCTCACTTGATATGTATGTGAACCTGCCCCACTTGTTTAAAGGTACGCATATGAGCAGATTTGTTGAGATTCTCAATCAGTTCCATGGTGAAATTGATCTTCGTAGTTTTAAGAAAATTCTCGAGGAAATGAAAGACCGACTCGATGCGGAAGCTTCTCATATCGAGATCAGGTTTCCTTATTTTCTGCGCAAAGAGTACCAGATGGGATCTCTGAAATCGTGTCGCTATGATTGTCGAATGCATGGTTCTCTTGAAGAAACAGATGAACTGGAATTCTGTTTTAATGTTCCGATTTTCAGACCGCTGAAGAAAAAGACCTTGCAGGGTATGCCAAGATCCCGGGGCCACTGGGGAAATTGCACTGTTACAGTCAAATTTAAAAAATTTATTTGGATCGAAGACCTGATCCTGCTCGTCGAAAAAGCCATTTACGTCACTCACCAGCAAGGAGAAGATGGTTTGGTCGATGTATACTCGGTTGAATCTCTAACGGAAAAAATCTCAGAAAAGCTCTCGACATTAAAAGAATTAAAGTGGTATTCTGTGGTCGTTGAAAATCTTGGTGAAGGATATTCAACCTTTGCCTTGCTTGAGTCCGGCAATGAGATGTCCGATTACCACCGGAGTTCTATCTGTTTCTGATTTTCTTACAAATTGTACTCAGGGAAAGAACACCTGCCGTTTTGTAATCGTCGCAAATACCTGGAGTTCCATGGTGTTGTTCTCAAGGATTTGTTTCGAACTATAATCCCGGCAACTTCGGATTCCGGTGTAATTCCGATAAGAAACTGTAAAATCTGTTAAGATTCCTGCCTTCACCGGATTGCCGTAAAAGAAAATTTTTATGAAACATAAGATTATCTCTTCAAAACCACTATGAAATCAGCTGATTAAATATGAGCAATCTACTTTTTGAAATAGGCACAGAGGAACTGCCCGCGGGATATATAGAACCTGCGCTGGCGCAACTTCGCGAGAAATTTACAGTAAAGGCTTCTGACCTCAGGATTTCCCATGGAGAAATACGAACCATGGCTACTCCGCGCCGGCTCACCCTGATTGTCGAGGATCTGGCCGGGAAGCAGAAAGATATGCGTGAGGAAATTATAGGACCCTCTGCCAAGGCAGGCCTGGACGCAGAAGGGAAGCCGACAAAAGCTGCATTGGGTTTTGCCGGATCAAAGGGTGCCTCTCCTGATGACCTGCAGATAGTGGCGACATCAAAAGGTGATTATCTCATGCTCGTTCGGGAAGTTCCGGGACAGGAAGTCCAGGAATTGTTGCCGGACATTCTCCATCAGCTCATTGTTGAGCTGTCCTTCCCAAAATCGATGCGCTGGGGCGGCAATTCAAGTTCATTCGCACGGCCGATTCAATGGTTGCTGGCTCTTAATGGTGGGGAAGTGGTCAAATTTAAGCATGAAGACATCGAAACGTCGAATATCAGCCGAGGTCATCGTTTTCTTAATAATTATGAAATAGCCATAGGCGGTACTTCGGCTTATGAGAACCAATTGGCAGAAGCGAACGTCATTGTCGACCCACGGAAAAGAAAAGATGCCGTGGTAAAAACCATCAATGAAGCCGTTGCCGCCTCTGAAACCCTTTCGCATGGCCAGGTTTTCATAGACAGTGAGTTGCTTGACACGGTAACCAACCTGGTGGAATTGCCTTGCGGCGTTTGTGGTGTGTTTGATCAAAAATTCCTGGATCTACCGGACGAGGTATTAATCACATCCATGCGGGAACATCAGAAATATTTTCCTGTAGTGGATGATAAAGGTAACCTTCTTGCTGGTTTTGTCGCGGTAAATAATACCAAAACAGAAGATGAGTCCATTACCAGGAAAGGGCATCAACGTGTTCTCAGGGCACGCCTTGAAGATGCGCTCTTCTTTTTCGCCGGCGATAAAGAGCGAAGTCTCGATGAATTAATTCCCGAACTGAAAGGTATTATCTTTCAAGCCAGGCTGGGAACAATGCTGGCCAAAAATGACAGACTGGTCAAGCTGTCCCGCATGCTTGCAGAAAAACTGGCGCCGGAGGATGTCGAGGATGTATGTCGTGCCGCAATGCTATGCAAAGCTGATCTGCTCACAGATATGGTAGGCGAATTCCCGTCTCTTCAAGGAGTCATGGGAGAGGCATATGCAACCTTGTCCGGCGAAAAACCACAGGTTGCATTGGCAATACGTGAACACTACATGCCCAAGCGGTCCGGAGCCGAACTGCCGACGCAGACTGCAGGTGCGCTGGTTGGACTTGCTGATCGTATTGATACTCTGGCGGGATGTTTCGGCATCGGGCAGATACCTACAGGGGGAGCTGATCCTTTTGGTCTGCGCAGGATTTCATTGGCAATCCTTCATATAATTCGAAAAAACCGCTACTCCCTTTCTCTGCGTGAAGTTGTTCACAAGGCTTTGGCATTATACGGTGACAAAGTTGATGGAAGTTCGGCAACCGTCGACGCAGTTCTTTCTTTTGTGGAAGGAAGATACCGCAATGACTGCATTGCAAAAGGATGGGATGCCGAAGCTGTAGCAGCAGCCGCCGCAGTTGGGTTTGATGATCCTAATGACTGTTGGCAGCGCATCGAAGCTCTTTCGGAAATGAAAGCTGATCCTGCCTTTGGTGTTCTCGCCTCTTCCTACAAACGCATCAAAAACATCATAATAGATAACCGGGACACCGCTGTGCGCGATGATCTTCTGGTGGAAAATGCTGAAAAGGATCTCTTTCAACTGCTGATCGAGGTACGCCGGCAGATGGAGCCATTGCTTACCGAGAAAAATTACAGGGGCTATCTCAAGCATCTTTTAAAAATGAAAGAACCGGTTGACGTTTTCTTCGATGAAGTGATGGTTATGGCTGAAGAACCCGACGTTCGCTGCAACCGCCTCAATCTGTTGACCGCACTTGGTGAGCTTGTTTTACAGATAGGCGATATCTCGATGATGCACGAAGGATAAAAAAAGGCCTGCCGATTTTTAACGGCAGGCCTTTTTATGATTTTTTTTATCGAACTTTACTTTTTCTGATGACAGGTCGTGCAGCTTCTCAGTTTCTTCTTGCTGGAATCAGCTTTGGCGACCTCTTTATGGCATTCGAGGCAATTGCCATGACCAGCACCTTTAAAGGTAGCAAGATCTTCTTTTCCTTTTTTCTTTCCTTCTAGGACGTCACTGTTGTGGCATGATTCGCACTTTTGTATTTCCATGCCCTCTGTGTATTCCACTTTTTCACCATCTTCCATTCCATGGTGACATTCGCCACATTCATATGCCTCCTGGTGAACCTTATGAGGGAACACGGCTGGAGCCATTTTATCGCTGGTGCTGCTGATCAGTTCCATCTTTTCAGGGCCGGTATCAGTGCTTGTAAAAGCCGGACCTGCATAGCAGATAAGTGCCAGGAATAAAACAGAAATTCCACATGTAAATGTTTTTTTTACCATAATCACCTCGCTAAGATTTCAGTTGATGTGTCAGAGTGAGTGTTGTAACTCCGCCCCTAAAATGAATTCTTTTCTTGATTTATAAAAGGATACATTAAATTCAGGCATTATTCAAATGGTCATTTTGATTATGCCGGCCATGGTTTAGCTCGATCCATAACTGTGAAGTCCGGAGAGAAGGAAATTAACCCCGTAATATGTGAAAATCACGGCAATGAAGCCAACTATCGCCAGCCAGGCTATTCGCGTTCCTCCCCAGCCTCGGGTGTAACGGGCGTGCAGGGTGATAGCATAGACAAACCAGGTGATCAGCGACCACGTTTCCTTTGGATCCCAACTCCAGTATGTCCCCCAGGCGGAATTAGCCCAAACGGCACCTGTGATGATACCCGCAGTAAGCCAGATAAAACCGAAAACCATCATTTTATGGGTAATGGTATCGATGACCTGCAATGGAGGAAGGGATGCCATAAGTCCCTGTGGATGTGACTCGATTGGGGAACTACTCCTGTTTTTCAGCAGATACATAACGCCAAGAGCCGCGGCCACCGCAAAGGCGGCATAGCCGATAAAACAGGTGACTACATGGGCTATCAGCCAATTTGACTGAAGGGCGGGGACAAGAGGAGAAATACTCTTGCTGATATCGTTGGACATGGAGGCATAGGCCATGGCCAGAAAGGCAAGGGGAACCGTGAAGACTCCGATGACCCTTGCTTTAAATTTCCATTCTATAAACAGATAGAGAGCGACGATGGTCCAAGCGAAGAAAACCACCGATTCATACATGTTGGTGAGCGGGGCGTGACCTATTCCCAGTTCATAGGATTCATGCCAGCGCAGGCCGATTCCAAATGTCTGGATAATAAGGGCTAAGGCGGTGAACCATGTAGCTATTTTCCCAAGCTTTTGTACTTTAAAAATAAATACAATAGCATAAAGTATGGAGGAAAATAGATAGGTAAAGGTGGTGATACCTAAGAATGTTGAACTGTCCATAAATAAACTCCAAAAATCAGATTCCAACTTTCATGATGGAAACTTCTCCTCCTTCTGAAGAAAGACTGAGAAACCCCAGCTTGGCTAGCACTAGTTCATTGCATCAAGAGAATTTGCCAGCTTTTGAAATTGAGTATCAAAAACTTCTTTATTTTTATTAGTGGTGCCTTTCAAGACAATAACGGTTTTGCTTTCCTGTTCCCGCAGTATTAACCATATGCGCTTGTGGGAGAGGAAAAAGGCCATGTAAAGGCCAAACAGCATCATTCCGAAGCCGATGTAGACTACCCATACACCCGGATCCTTGGCAACCTGAAGTCCGGTAGCATACCTTTGTTTGGCTGAGAAGAGATAAGTTGTGTCAGGGCGTTCTATCTTCACTGTCTCTCCAGAATCCATCCAGAACTGGGAGGGCTCGCCTTGACCATCATTGAACCATATTTTCATCTTGTCCACCCGATCACGTATCGCTTCAATATTAATAATTCCAAATTGAATCCCGGGCTCTGCCCATGTCAGTTCTTTTTGATATTCTCCTGTGAGAGTTGTGTCCGTTGAGGTGCTTGGGTCATTGATTTTAAAGATAAAATCTCTGAATCCCTGATAGCTCGATTGATAGAAGGTGATCCCTTTGTATTTCAGGGGGTCATTTACCGTTATATCTTTTTGCCGAACGATCTCGCCATCCTCAATAACGGTCAACTTCGATTTATACTCTTTGGGCATGCCGTTTGAGTAGAATTCGATATCGAATCTCTCAGCTCGGACTTCAAAACCAAGATCGATAGGACTATTGTTTTTATAAGGGTAGACGACAGCGGTGTTTTGCAGCTCAGGTAGCATTATGCTTGCTTTAAACCCGGTGAACTGGCCATAAAGAGCACCTGCAAAAATAACGAGAATAGAGAAGTGAACGATGTAGACTCCGATCCTGCTCCAGGCCATTTTCTGGCTGAAGAGGAGAAGGGTTTCATCCCTCTTGCGCTGCCGGGCATTCCAGCCGTAATTCTTGAGCAGAGACTTTACCTTGTCCGCTGCTTCCAAAGGAGGCAGAGCGGAATGCACAGTTGCCGAAAGTCTATTCTTTTCGATACGTTCTAACGGTACGTCCAAATTGTCTCTGGTTATCTGGCGCAGAACGGCGGGAAAACGGTCAATGCTGCAAATAATGAGATTTGTGGTCAACAACCCGAGAAGAGACAGGAACCACCAAGAGGTGTACATGTCAGTGATGCCAAGCAGTTGAAAGAAATGAGCAGTCTTTACGCCGTAGGAATCGACATAAAATGACGCAGATTCACCCTGTGGAATGATCGTACCGATAATAGAGGTGACGGCGAGACATCCGAGAGTGAAAAGCGCCAGTTTGACGGAGGAAAAAAAATTCCAGGCAGGATTCGAGGTTTTCATAAATGTTTGTAAGTGGGAATTGTTACTATTTTAATTCAGAGCATTGCTACCATGGCCAAACAGTTATTGCAATAGAAAACGGGAGGAAATAACATTGCTGGATCACGGTAAAGATATTCATCATTCAGAGATTCTCTCGGGTTCGCCTTTCGGTTCAAAATTGCCATTAGGTTTACTATGAAGACCCTGAAAGTAAAAAAAAGTTCATTTCCAGACAGACATCCTGTAATGTCTCATAAAATTCTCAATTAATCAAATTCGAATTTATAGAGAGCCATATGGTGGAAAATTTGCTTTGTGCTTTTAGCTTAGAGCAGGAGGAGGCATAATGAATAGTTTCGGAACGCTGTTTCGGGTGAGTATATTTGGGGAAAGTCATGGTATCCAAATTGGAGCGGTAATAGATGGCTGTCCTGCAGGTATATCACTTGCCGAGCAGGATCTGCAGGACGACTTTTCCCGTAGAAAAGCAGGAGGACGGGGGACAACTCCACGGGTTGAACCCGATCTGCCCAGAATCGTCAGTGGTGTTTTTCGCGGCAAAACAACCGGGGCCCCCATTACCATTGTTTTTGAAAATACCAATACCCAGTCAAAGGATTATGAAAATTTGCTGCACCATCCCCGCCCGGGGCATGCGGATTTTACCGCTCAGAGAAAATATGGCGGATATTCCGATCCGAGAGGAGGCGGGCATTTTTCCGGAAGGATTACCCTGGGCATCGTTGCCGCCGGAGTAATTGCCAAAAAAATCATGGAACCGGCTCGGGTAAATGCCACACTTATCGAGGCGGGTGGGAGTAAAGATATATCTGCTGCTGTTGAGAAAGCCCTGGCGGAAGACGATTCGATCGGCGGCCTGATCGAATGCAGTTGTACCGGGATGCCGGCTGGCTTAGGGGAACCCTTTTTTAATTCAGTGGAATCCATGATCGCCCATATGATATTCTCGGTCCCCGCAACTCGCGGCATTGAGTTCGGTTCGGGATTTTCCTCGGCTCGTATGAAAGGCAGTGAACATAATGACAACCTGATATCTGCAGACGGTAAAACTGAAAGTAATTTTGCCTCGGGCGTTAACGGGGGAATAACGAATGGAAATGACATTGTATTTCGTGTTCCAGTTAAACCGACATCTTCCGTTAGTAAACCGCAGCATACCTATAATTTCCAGAATCAAAAAATTGAAAAACTGGTCATTGAAGGAAGGCATGATGCCTGTATAGCTTTGAGAATTCCTGTTGTTATTGAATGCGCGACAGCTATTGCCCTTGCTGATCTTATGCTGCTGGAACAGAAGAGACCCCGGGTTTTTTAAGATTCCATTAAATCGGTGGGAATATTCTTTTAAAGCTTTGCTGGAGTATTTGCGAAAGTGGTTAGTGGATCATATATTAAAAGAAAATGTAACTATTCAGTAGCACCGCATCTGGACGCGATCAGCCCGAGAATCATAGGCATACTATAGTTTTCCAGTCTGCTCGGAGTCTGCGCTTACCTGAGCACATCCGGAGTTGTAGGGAATTGAATATCGATAAACTCATTTGTGATTCTGGAATTTTGCCTGGAGAAAGAACATGAGCGTCTTTAGAACCCGCTCCCTACATCCCTGCAATTACCGAAAATAATGGGTTTTTGAAAGAAAAATTCATTGTTCTCAATAAATTCCAGTTCGGGTTAAATGAAGCAAAAAGACTTGAGCTGGATTTAATCGAAAGTATCCTTAAGATCATTTTTTCGAAATAAAGAGCTACGGTCTGGTAGACCGTTCAGATCGTTCAGGCGTGGTGGCGGTTTAGATTTTTTATCGGTAATCACTGGAAAATATGATTTTTGAACTTGCTATTGTTTATTAAAAAAGGTAATTTGTAGCGTTCTGAGAATAATTTATTGTTTTTTACTGCCGCCACTATCCTGTATGGTTTACCTG